>JBGSIX010000038.1:0-3145 GCA_041742315.1 Phycisphaerales bacterium
GGGCGCAGCGTTTGGCGAGCTCTGGATCGCTCTGAATGTCTGGATGGGTCGCCAGCTGCGCGAGCGTGCGCGAAGCGGCCTGGAAGCGCGCCGACTCGAAGTGCTCCCGGGCGATTTCGAGAGCCGCCAGCGCACCGCTCCGCGTGAGCAGGAGCGAGCGTTCGACCTGCTCGGCCTTGCCCTCTTCGAGCAGCTTCCGCGCGCGGGGTTCCTGCGTCAGGCGGTACCGCTCCAAGAGCGCGGGCGAGGCGAGCAGAGCCGCGTGCAACCGATCGCGCACGCTCTCGTAGAGCTCCGGGTCCTCTGGGTCCACGACGAGCCGGTTCGGCTCCTCGTCGAGCAGGCGCTGGATGTTCGACGCGGCCTCGGCCGTGTTCTCCTGCGCCAGGAGCCTCGGCAGCTGCGCCAGGACCTCCTCGGCGGTCGGCGAATCGTCGACATAGACCGGGCTCACGTCCTGGGCCGCTATGGGACCCGCGATCAGCAGGACCACCAACGCCCGGAAACCTGCGGCAAATCGGACCATGCGGGCTCCTCTTGGCCCCTGTGGGCGGCTCTGCTTCCCGAGACGGCGCATCTTGACGAGTCTATCGAACCCACCCCGGTCGGGTTGCTCATGGGGGACTTCCCCGACGCCGATGCGCCACGATCATGCAAGCCACACTCCAGCTGCCGATGCTCGCCACCGAGTCCGAGGCCCCGATCGTGCGGGTCCCGGTGCTGCTCAAGAGCAGGCCCTTCCGCGTGCTGCTGCTCCTGGCCATCGGCTGGGTGCTCGGGCTGGCGGACCTGGCGATGACGCTCACCTATCTCATGAACGTGGGCATGTTCGAGGGCAACCCGCTCGCCCGGTGGGTGATCGCAATGGGCTCGCCCGCGATCGTGGCGGGGTTCAAGCTGATGACGATGGTCGTCAGCTCGATGATCCTGCTCTGGCAACGCCGCAAGTGGCAGGCCGAGATCGGGGCGATCCTGGCGGTCCTTGTGCTGGCGAAGCTGACCTACGCGTGGTTCGGGTACATCGCGTTCTCGTCGGAGATGACGCACGCGATCGTGATCGCGGCGGCCGACCCCAGCCAGTGCGACGGCCAGTGGGCAACGCTCCGCTGATTTTCCGTTCTGACGCGGCGCGCCCCGGGGCGATACGCTTCCGGCGCATGCGAAGCACACGCCTCATCTCGCTCGTCCTCCCGATGCTCGTGCTCACGGGCTGCTCGGCGTACCAAGCGCCCAGGATCGATGTCGCCGGCGCGCGGATCTCGCAAGAGACGCCCGAGGGCGTGGTGATCGACTTCACGCTCGACGCGACGAACGCGAACGAGGTCGATCTGCCGCTGGAACGCGTACGATACCAGCTCGTGCTCAACGGGCAGAAGGTTTTCGAGGGCACCCGCTCGGCGGAGGCGACGGTGCGCCGGCTGGGCACGCAGCAGTTCACGCTCCCCGCCTCGATCGACCTGTCCCGGTTCGCGATGCCCGAGGGGGACGTGGAGTACGAGCTGACGGGCTCGGTGGTCTACGTCACGCCGGGCGAGATCGCGCAGATCCTCTTCGACGCGGACGTGCGCAAGCCGAGATCGTCCTTCCGCGAGCGCGGCACGCTCGATTTCTCGGGCGGCGCCGTCGTCACGCCCTGACCGAACGCTGGCTTAGACCCACTCGAGCTGCGAGCGATCGGCGGTCGAGACGCGCGCGTCGAGCGCGGGCAGTTCTTTCTTGAGCTTCCTGGCCAGGATGGGCAGGTAGCCCCGCTCCGTGTTCGTGTGCCCGGCGAGGATGATCCCAAGCCCCCGGTCGAGGTGGGCCATCACCTGATGGTGCGTCATCTCGCCCGTGATGTACATCTCGCAGCCATCCTCCGCGGCGATGGGGGCCAGGTCGCCGCCCGAGCCCGCGCAGACACCGATGTGCGTGATCTGCCTCGCGTGGTCGCCGCCCGGCGCGGTGAGCTTGAGCCGATCGACGCCCAGGTGCGTGCGAAGCTTGTCGGCGATCTGCGTCGTCGTCAGCGCCTGATCGAGCACGATCCACCGACCCTGCCCCGCGTTGCGCTCGGGGAGCGGCTCGATGCGTAAGACGTCGATCGCGGGCTCCTCGTAGGGATGGAACGCGCGGAGCGTCTCGATCGCCAATGCCACCGAGCTCTCGGGGCAGATCATCTCGAGACGCAGCTCCTCGACGCTCGTCAGCTCGCCGCGTTTGCCGATCGTCGGGTTCGTGCCCTCGCCCGGGCGGAACGTTCCCGTGCCCGGCGTCGAGAAGGAGCAGAGGTCGTACGCCCCGACGTGCCCCGCGCCGGCGGAGGCCAGCGCGTGCCGGACGCGCTCGGCGTCCTTGACCGGCACGAAGGTCACGACCTTGCGGAGGTCGTCCCGGCCGGTGTGCGTCTTGAGGGAGCGGACGTCGCCCGAGCCGAAGCCGCTGATGAGCCAGTCGTTGAGCCCGTCTTGCGTCGCGTCGAGCGCGGTGTGGGGCGAGTAGATCGACATCCCCGCCCGGATCGCGCGGTGCACGAGGCGCTGCTTGGTGTCGCTACAGACGAGACGCTTGATGGGCGCGAAGATCGGCGGGTGGTAGGCGATGATCGCCGAGCACTTCATCTGCTCGGCCTCTGCGAGCACCGTTTCGGTCAGATCGATCGTCAGGAGCACGGGCCCGGTCAGCTCGCCCCGGTCCTCGCCCACCAGGAGCCCCACGTTGTCCCAGGGCTCGGCGAGCGAGAGCGGCGCGAGACGACCGAGGGCCTCGAAAAGCGTTGATCGATCCATAGCCATCCTCCTTGCCGATCGTAGCGCCCGGGCGCACCCGCCCCGGCGGCAGCGCTCCGGCGGCAGCGCTCCGCGGGTGATACGCTCGCAGACATGGCACGCTCCGTCACACTCCGCACGCCGGCGAAAGTCAACCTCGCGCTCTCGGTCGGGCCACCCGAACCCTCGGGGACGCCCGACGCGGGCATGCACCCGATCGCCTCGTGGATCGCGGCCATCGACCTCTTCGACGAGATCACACTCACACAGGCCGACAAGACCGACCTGAAACTCACCTGGGCCGACGACGCGCCGAGCCGATCGGCGCTCGGCTGGCTCGCCAGCGACGACCTCGCGGTCCGGGCGCTCGGTTTGCTCGGCAGGCACATCGGCAAGGA
>JBGSIX010000039.1:0-16772 GCA_041742315.1 Phycisphaerales bacterium
CCCTCGGCGTTCTCGCGGAGGTACTCGACCTCGATGCGCATCCGGCACGCGCCCGAGCGGGTGGCGCCGTGGGTCGTCAGGAAGCCCAGCTCGTGGAGCACGCTGACCGTCCGCTGGACGGTGCGCCGATCGCAGCCCATCGCCCTGGCGAGCGTGCCCATGCTGGGCCAGAGCTCCCAGGTCTTGTGGTCCGCGAACGTCAGCATCGCCCGGAGCACATCGCGCTGCGTGCGCGAGAGCGAAGATTTGGCGAGCAGGCGGAGAAACTCGAACGTCGTCGTGATTTGTGCATCGGTGTCCATGGGGGCATTGTGTCGCACCCGGATCGGAAAGAGAGTGGATAGTGAACAGAGTGCCGGGATTTGGCGCACGGGAGTGGCGCAGGACCGGGAGTTGGCGCACAAAGGCGGTCTTCCTCCCTCTCCCCCTTGGGGAGAGGGCTGGGGTGAGGGGCCCGCGCGGCGCGAAGTTTGACGTCGAAGGCGAAGACCCCTCTTCCGTCTGCTGCGCAGACACCTTCTCCCCGGCGGGGAGAAGGAGGATTCATCGCTTCGAGCTCTCGCGCACGACCAGGTGGGTCTCGGCGGGGACGGTCTCGGCGGGGCGGCCCGGCTCGGCGATGCGGGAGAGGCAGAGCTCGATCGCCGAGCGGCCGATCAGGTCGAAAGGGACCGCAACGCTCGAGAGCGCCGGGCGGATGATGTCGCAGATGCGTGTGCCGTCGAAGCCGACGATGCAGAGCCCGGTTGGGATGTGAATATTGAGCTCGGCCGCGGCGCTCATGACGCCCAGCGCGATCTCGTCGTTGCCCGCAAAGACGCCCGTCACCGTGTTGCGGCGACCCGGCAGGTGCTTCATGCCCCACTCGTAGCCCCAGTCGGCGGAGAAGTCGCCGAAGAGGGACTGGTTCGGGTGGAGCTGGCCCTGCCTGGCGCGGATGACGCTCCCGAACGCCTCGGCTCGGGCCCTGGCGTCGAAGTTGGTCGCGGGCCCGCCCACGTGGAAGCAGTCGGCGGGCTCGACGGATTCGAGCAGGTGGTGCGCCGCCTGCGTGGTGCCCGGCGCGTTGTCGATGCGGATGCGGTCGATGCCCGCGATGCCCTCCTCGGAGTCGATGAGCACGGTGGGCATGTTGAGGTCGACGAGCGACTTGGTGAGCTTGCGGTCGGGGAAGGTGAGCAGGGCGATGACGCCGTCGAGGAAGTGCATGGGCAGCGACTGCACGGCGTCGTCGGAGCCCAGTCGCGTGTCGCTGGTGATGACGACGTGGTAGCCGTGCTCGCGGGCGACGCGGTCGGCGCTCTGGAGGAGCTGGGTGTAGAACTCACCCAGGAAGTCGGGCATGATGATGCCCAGGACGCGGCTCGTGCGCGAGACGAGTCCCTTGGCGAAGATGTTGGGCCGGTAGCGCAGCTCGCTCATCGCCTCGCGGACGCGCTGAGCCGTCGCGGGCGCGACGACCTCGGGCGTGTTCAGGACGCGGCTGACCGTGGCGGTCGAGACGTTGGCGAGCCTGGCGACGTCGGTGATGAGCGAGGGCTTGTGCGCGTCGTGTGCGTGGGTGTCGTCGGTGGGGTCGTGGCTCACGGGGGGGCAGTATACAGGGGCGAGTGGCGAGGTGGCGAGTGGCGAGTGGGGGGAAGAGGTGATCGGACGTGTCTGGCTCCCTCTCCCCTTTGGGGAGAGGGCTGGGGTGAGGGGTCTGCGTGGTGTGAAGTTTGACGTTGAAGGCGAAGACCCCTCATCCGTCTGCTTGCGCAGACACCTTCTCCCCGGCGGGGAGAAGGAGGGAACGTGCTCCACTCACCACTCGCTACTCGCTACGCTCTCATCACGTCCGCACAGGAGAACCCCATGCGATTCGACCGGATGATGATCGCCGCCACGGTTTCGATGGTTCTGTCCGCGTCGATCGGGTGCGCCGCGGCTCAGGGCGACGAGCCCGGGCGCGAGAGGCCGCCCTATGCGTTCAGCGATGAAGACGCCGCGTTCCTCGACGGGGTCCAGCGCGGGTGCTTCAACTATTTCTGGAACGCGGTCGACCCCGTGACGGGCATGGTCCGCGACCGCACGAGCGCGGACTTCATCAGCGTCGCGGGCGTGGGCTACCAGCTGGCGGCGATCGTCGTGGGCGAGTCTCGCGGCTGGATCACGCCCGATCAGGCCCAGCAGCGCACGCTCAAGATCGTCAAGGCGCTCCACGGCAACCCGGACAACCGCCCGGGCGGGATCTTCTACCACTTCCTCGCCCCCAAGACCGCGGGCCCCAGCGGCGGGGCGTACGAGCAGGTCGCCAGCACGATCGACTCGGGCATCCTGTTCGCCGGGCTCATGACCGCCAGTGCTCACTACGGCGGGGAGATCGGAAAGCTCGCCGACGAGATGGTCGCGCAGGCGAACTGGGCCGCGTTTGTGGAGGAGAAGCACGAACGCCCGTACGAGCAGGGTTTCCTGAGCCTGGGCTGGGAGAAGCCCAAGGACGAGAACGCGCCGTTCGCAGCGGGGCTTTTGCATTACACCTGGGCCGACGCGGGCGACGAGCAGCGGCTGGTGTATTTCCTGGCGCAGACGCCGCCCGATGAAGACCACCGCCTGCCCGCCCAGACGTACTACAAGCCCAGGCGCACGCTGGGCGAGGTCGAGGGTGTGGGCGAAGTGGTGTGGTTCCCGTGGTCGGGGGCGCTCTTTACGGCGTTCTTTGCGCACTGCTGGATCGACTACGCCTCGATGGGCGCCGACGACCCCGCCGCGCACGGCGTCGAATTCCGCAAGCCGACCGACTGGTGGGAGAATGGCTACAAGCTCGTGCAGATGCACCGGCAGAAGGCGCAGGAGAAACCAAATTACTTCGGTTTCAACGCCTGTGTCTGGGGGCTCTCCGCGTGCGACGGCGAGCACGGCTATCTCGTGCCGGGCTACTTCCCGAAGCTGAGCAAGAACCAACTCGGTCGCCCAGACTACGACCACCTCACCATCGAGATGAAGGACGACTGGGGTGGTGGGACGGTGGCGCCCTACACCGCGGGCAGCGCGATCATCTTCGATCCTAAAGCCGCGCTCGATACCCTGCGCCACTACCGCAAGCTCGCCGATGACTTTGCACCCAAGCTGTGGGACGACCCAGCCACGGGGGGCTACGGGTTCGCGGATTCGTTCCGCCTCGGCTCGATGGGCGGCGTGAAGTGGGTCGCGCCCGACCGGGTCGCGATCGACGCGGGACCTTTGCTCGTGTGCATCGAGAACGCCCGGACGGGGCTCGTCTGGGAGACCTTCGGTCGGCACCCGTATGTTCGCAATGCGTACGGCAGATTGGGCCTGACGCCCGCCGATCGACCCTGATCGGGTTCAAAAAATATGAAGACAGGCGCATACAGGCGGTTGTGGGGGTGTGAAGAACACATTAGAATGAAATCGCTTACATTCGGAAGCGCCGCCGTGCGAGGCCATCATGGGCCGGGTATCGCAGGGCCTTGGGCGTCCAGAGAGACACGGAGAGAGATATGAAAAAGTCAGCTTTTGGAATCATGGCGATGCTCGCCGCGACGGCAGCCACCGCGCAGCCTTACAACGGGCTCCAGGTCAACGCACGCGTGTTCAACGACTTCGCCGGCAGCACCCTCAACATCAACAACGCCTACCCGGCGTCGCTGACCATCGAGGAAACAGACTTCGGCTCGGGCAACTTCGCCAACCGCCACATGGCCTGGGCCTCCGAGGACGCCGGCTCCACCGCCAGCAGCTTCGACTACGAGGACGGGTTCGACTTCGGCGTCACCATGAACCTCGACGCCTCGCCCACCACCGGGCGTGAGGCCGGCATCATGACCGACCTCTTCGGCTTCGGCTTCTTCGGCGCGCTGGGCAACGGCGAGATCGCCGCCTTCGGCTCGTTCCTGCCCTTCCACACCTTCGGCACCGTCTACACCAACAACACCGACGTCACGCTCCGCATGATCTACACCCCGGGCGCGGGCCAGGGCCTCATGCCCGCCTCGACCATCGAGTACATCATCGACCAGGGCTCGGGCCCCGTCTCCTCGGGCCAGATCGCCTTCACCAACACCGAGGGCGGCATCCCCTCGGGCTTCGGCGCCAAGATCGGCGTCGGTATCCAGAGCCAGGGCAACCCGGGCGGCTACTCCGACGTCGCCTTCACCGACTTCAAGTTCGTTGTTCCGGCTCCGGGCACCGGCGCACTCGCCTTCGGCGGGATGCTCCTGGCCGCTCGCCGCCGCAGGGCTTAATTGCTCTGAAACCCTTCGTTCCCCCGACTCACTGACAGCAGCCAGATGGCAGGAAGCCAAATCAATCCAATGCGACACGACCACACCTACGGCCGGTTCATCGAGGACGGATTCGCCTACGAGATCAACGACGCCGGGACGCCAAAGCCCTGGACGAACGTGGTCTGCAACGGGCGCTACGGCTTCGTCGTCAGTCAGAACGGGGGCGGGTTCAGCTGGCTGGATAACAGCCAGCTGAACGTTCTCACACGCTGGGAGATGGACCTCATCGAGGACCGCGCCGGCAAGCATCTCTATATCCTCGACACCGACTCGGGCGAGGTCTGGTCCGCAGCGCCCTCGCCCTGCCGCGTCGAGTACGAGAGCTACACATGCCGGCACGCGCCGGGCTCGACCACCTTCGACACCACCTACGCGGGCATCCGCGCGACGTGGACCATGACCGTCGCCCCCGATGCTCAGGTCGAGATCTGGACGCTCAGGCTTCACAACGAGTCGGGCAAACGTCGCAATCTCCGCGTCGTCAGCTATCTCGAGTGGTGCCTGGGCGTCGCGCCCGATTCCAAGCGAGAGTTCCACCGCCTCTTCATCGGCACCGAGTACGACGCCAGCACCTCCCGCATGCTGGCGCGCAAAGTGATGTGGGACGTGCCCAGCTCCAAGGAGAAGGACCACTGGAACCAGGGCTGGCCCTTTGTCGCGGCTCACCAGTCGATCGTCGAGGGCGAGCACGAGACGTTCGCGGTGGGGGACAAGGCCGTCTTCATCGGGCGGGGCACCCGCGAGAAACCCGCAGCGCTCACGCAGGGCTCGGGCGTCCGCGAGACAAGCTTCGGGCGCTTCTCCGACGCGTGCGCGGCGCTGGGCGCGGACCTTTCGCTCGAAGCGGGTCAGACCCGCCGGATGGCGCACCTGATCGGCGTGAGCGAGACCGCCGAAAAGCTCCACGCGGAGATGGACCGCTACGCGAAGATCGACGCCGCCTTCGCCGTCGCGCCCAGGGCCGAGCAGGTCTGGAAGGACCGGCTCTCGGGCATCCGCGTCGCGTCTGAGAAGGCCGACTTCAACGACCTCAACAACTACTGGCTCCCCTACCAGGCCATCAGCGGCCGCCTCTGGGGGCGCACGGGCTACTACCAGCAATCCGGCGCGTTCGGTTTCCGCGATCAGCTCCAGGATTCCCAGGTCTGGATGCCCCTCGATCCCGCGGGCATGCGCAAGCAGATCCTCATCCACGCCCACCAGCAGTTTGGCGACGGCAGCGTCCACCACTGGTGGCACCCAAACTCCCTCATCGTCAACCACACCTCCTGCAGCGACGACTACCTCTGGCTCCCCTTCGCCGTCAGCCAGTACATCAAGGAAACGGGCGACCTGACCATCCTCGATGAGGTCACGCCCTACGTCGACGGCGGGCAGGACACCGTCCGCGCGCACTGCACCAAGTCCCTCGACCGCGCCTTCCTGCGCACGAGCGACCGGGGCCTGCCGCACATCGGCGCGTGCGACTGGAACGACGGGCTCTCGGCCTGCGGCATCGAGGGCAAGGGCGAATCCGTCTGGCTCGCCTTCTTCCTCGCCTTCACGCTCCGCGACTACGCACAGGTCCTCAGGCTCGTGGGCGACGACAAGACCGCCGACACGCTGATCGCAAAGCGTGAGGCGTACATCGCCGCCGCCAACGCCCACGCCTGGGACGGCCAGTGGTACCGCCGGGCGACGATGGACAACGGCAACTGGCTCGGAACGAAATCAAACGACGCGGGCCGGATCTATCTCAACGCCCAGACGTGGGCGATCCTCGCCGACGCGGGGCCAGAGGACCGGCTCGATGCCGCGTGGAACTCGGTGAAGGAGCACCTCATCCGCGAGATGGGCCCGCTCCTGCTGGCACCGGCGTACTCCGTGCCCGACACGGACGTGGGCTACATCACGCGCTACACGCCCGGCTCGCGCGAGAACGGCGGTGTCTACATGCACGCCGCGACGTGGGCGCTCGCCGCCGCTTGCAAGATCGGGGACACCGAGGCCGCGACCAAAATCTGGAACGCGATCTCCCCGGCACGCGCCGATCGCAATCAGACGAGCTACATCGCCGAGCCCTACGTCACGCCCGGCAACGTCGACGGCCCCGACTCGGCAACCCCAGGCGCTGCGGGCTGGACGTGGTACACGGGCTCGGCGGCTTGGCTTTCCAACGTCTCGCTCACGCGCGTGCTTGGCATCCGTCCCGAGTTCGGCGCGCTCCGCATCGACCCCTGCCCGATCGCCGGTTTGGGGCGGTTCACCGCCGAAAGACGCTGGCGGGGCACGACCATCCGCATCCACGCCGACGCAACCGAACACACGCCCGGCGCGCGCAGTACCATCACCATCGGCGGCGCACCTCTGGAAGACGGGCTCATCACGCCCGCGATGCTGCCAGAGGCCGGTGGAACGCTCGACGTTCAGATCCGCTGGAGCTTGCTTCCAGCGAGCGACCTCGAACCCAGGCCCGCAAGGCCCGTAGGAGTTCCACGATGATTCAAAGACGAAGCCGTGGCCTCTGCTGTCAAGCCTTTACCCTGATCGAACTCCTGGTGGTCATCGCGATCATCGCGCTGCTGATCGGGATCCTGCTGCCCTCGCTCGCGCAGGCGCGCAACACCGCCCGCAACGTGATCTGCCAGAACAATCTCCGCCAGATCGGGCTGGCGATCCAGATGTACCTCGACGACCAGAAGGACCCAGCCTTCCTCGACATGCACCCGCGGAGCCCCAACGCCGACGACCGCTGGAACGCCATGATCCTGCTCAAGTCCTACATGGGCGACAACGTCAAGGGTGGCACATTCACCTGCCCGTCCGCCTCGGGACAGTCGAGCGTCCTCGACCCCGTGACGAGGCGAGGCATGGAAGGCGGCGGTGAGTTCCAGGTCTGGGACATCGACAAGGAAGAACCCTACGCCCCGCCCTACACCGCCGACCCCGAGGACGAAGAGTTCACCGAGTACTGGTTCAACGACACCGAGAACAAGGTCTACGCCAACACGCCCTCCAGAATGCACGGCGTCTCGGGCGCCAAGCTGCGGGGCATCCCGCACCCGGCACTCGTCGTCTGGAGCATGGACGCCGTGGACTGGTTCCCGAGGCACGGCAGCCGCGGCAACAACGACAACTCGAGCCAGAACGCGAGCGTACACAACGTCGCCAAGAGCCACCTGCTCTTCGGTGATCAGTCCGTCAAGGCGATGGAACGCCTCGAATACTGGCCCAGTGAAGCGGAAGATGCGTACGGCGCGCCCGGGCCGTTCTACAACTGGGGCAACTACTACCCGGACAAGTGGGGGCCCTGAGCATGGCCGAAGGCACAAAGAGCAAAGTCACCATCGCCCTCGCGAGCGTCGCCGTCCTCCTGGGAGGCTGGCTCCTCGTGCGTTCGGTCTTCTCGGGTCCCGACGTCGGGAGCGTGGATTACCTGCAGTCCGACCTGACGATCAAGGATTCCGAAACGGGCGAAGAATGGGAAATGAGCCGGGGCAAGCTCGAGCAGGAGCTCTATTCCCGCTCGGGCGACATCAACCCGGAAGAGGGCCTTCCCAATCCGACGACGGGTAAGCCGATGGGTTTCCCGACGAACCGGGCGCGTGACTGGGACGCCGTGGTCGAACGCATCAACGCCGAGAAGGCCCACTTGCGTGAGAAACGCGGCAAGTGAGCGAGCCGGGCCACACGCCTCCGAGCGTACTGGACCTCTCCCGCCGCGCCACGCTCGGGGTCATCGCCGCAAGCGCCGCGGGCTTCGCCCTCTTCGGCCCGCGTCCGCGCGCGGACGTCCCCAAGGACCGCATCGTCCTCGATTACTGGGAAAAATGGACAGGTGCCGAGGGCCTGGCGATGCAGCGCCTGGTCGACCGGTTCAACGCATCGCAATCCGACATCTTCGTGCGGTATCTCTCGATCGGTTCGATCGACCAGAAGGCGATGATCGCGGTCGCGGGAAGATCGCCGCCCGATATTCTGGGGCTCTGGAGCTTCAACATCCCCGCGTTCGCCGAGGCCGGCGCGCTGATGCCGCTGGACGACCTCGCGTCGAAGGTTGGCCTCTCGCGTGAGCACTACGCCCGCGCCGTCTGGCCCATGATGACGCACCGCGACGCCCTCTACTCCCTCATCAGCACCTGCGGCACGGTCGCCCTCTACATCAACGACGACCGCCTCGCCGAAGCGGGCCTCGCGGGCGCTGCCGCGCCCACGAGCATCGAGGAACTCGACGCGCTGGGCGATGCCCTCCTCGAGCGACGCCCGAACGGCGACATCGAAAAGCTCGGCTTCATCCACACCGACCCCGGCTGGTGGAGCTGGCTCTGGGGCTACCACTTCGGCGGCTCGCTCCTCGACGAAAGGGCCAACACCGCCACCGCAATCGCCCCCGAGAACGTCCACGCCTACGAGTGGGTGCAGAGCTACCCGAAAGAATTCGGCGCCCGCGAGCTGAGCAAATTCCAATCCGGGGTCGGTTTCTACGGCACAGCGCAGGCCCCCTTCCTCACAGGCCGGGTCGGGCTCACGATCCAGGGCCCGTGGATGGCCAACCTCATCCAGGCGTTCCGCCCCGATCTCAACTACCGTGTCGTGCCCATGCCCACGATCGCCTCCATCGCCGACGAATCAAGCCCCGTCGGGCTCGTCGACGGCGACATGCTCACCATCCCCGCCGGTGCCCGCGAGCCCGAGGCCTCGTTCGCCTTCATCGCCTGGATGCAGGAGCAGAAACAGATCGAAGAGATTGCGACGGCGCACGCGAAGAACTCGCCCTTGGCGCAGGTTTCCGCCGACTTCATCGCCAATCACCCCAACCGAGGCATCGCGGCCCACAACGCGATCGCCTCAAGCCCCCGCGCGTTCCGCTTCCCCAAGACCCGCGTCTGGCCCCGCTATGTCAGCGAGTTCGACGCCGCGTTCCAGCGCCTCTGGCTCCTGCAGGACGAGCCCGCGTCGATGCTCGCCAGCATCAACGCCCGCGCGCAGGCCGCGCTCGATCAGGCCCAGGCCTCCCGCGCAAGGCGGCACGGATGACCACCGCGGGCCGATCGAGATTCGCGGGCCTCGTCTGGGTGTCGCCCTGGCTCCTTGGCCTGTGCGTGTTCTTCCTCATCCCGATGGGCCTGGGCGCGTACTACAGCCTGACCGATTACTCCATGCTCGAGCCGCCCCTCTGGGTCGGAAGCGAGAACTACCGCGCGCTCCTGCGCGACGAGGTCTTCCGCAAGGCGGTCTACAACACGCTGATCTACGCCGCGATCGTGATCCCGCTCTCGGTTGTCTTGGCGCTGGCCGTCGCGGGCCTGCTGGACATCGACACGCGGCTCTCGCGCCTCGTGCGCGTGCTCGTCTTTGCGCCCACCGTCGTCCCGCTCGTCGCGTCGGCGATGATCTGGCTCTGGCTCTTCAACGGCGACCACGGGCTCATCAACGCCGCACTCTCGACCTTCGGAATCGCGGGCCCCAACTGGCTCGGCGAACGCGGCTTCGCCATGGCGGCCCTCATCGTCATGGCCCTCTGGAGCATCGGCCAACCCGTCGTGATTTATCTCGCCGCCCTGCAGGACGTCCCGCGCGAGCTCTACGAAGCCGCCCAGCTCGACGGCATGGGTCCGGTCCGCCGATTCGTCCACGTCGCCATGCCCTCGATCGCCCCCGCCGTCGTCTTCAACGTCATCATCCAGACCATCACCGCCTGGCAGGTCTTCGCCGCCCCGTACATCATGACCGAGGGCGGCCCCGACCGCAGCACCTACTTCTACTCGCACTACCTGTACGACAACGCCTTCAACTTCCAGCGCATGGGCTACGCCAGCGCCATGGCCTGGGTGCAGCTTCTGCTCATCGCGCTCTGCATCATGGGGATCTATGGCGTCACGCGCAAGCTCTGGAGCACGACATCGTGATCGGCAAGGGCCCAAACCCGGGACTCCGAGCGCTCCGCATCGCGTGCATGGTGCTGGTGGCCGTGGTGTTCGCGATGCCGCTCGTCTGGATGGCGTCGACTTCACTGAAGCCCGAGTCGCAGGCGATGTCGCGGGGGATGGCGCTCCTGCCCGACCCCGTGACGTCGGCGCCCGCGCAGGCGATGGAGAACTACGAGGCGGTTCTCGACGACCCGACCGTGAACTTCCCGCTCTACCTGCGCAACACGATCATCGTGGTGGCGCTGGGTGTCGTCGGGTGCGCGGTCTCAAGCATCGTCGTCGCCTACGGCCTCGCCCGCGTCCCCATGCCCGGGCGCAAGGCCCTGCTCGTCGTCACCGTGGGCACGATGCTGATCCCGTTCCCGGTGCTGATGGCGCCGCTCTTTATGCTCTACGCGAAGATGGGCTGGATCGGGACGTTCCTGCCGCTCTATGCGCAGTTCTGGCTGGGCAACGCGTTCAGCATTTTCCTCTTGCACCAGTTCTTCAAGTCGCTCCCCAAGGAGCTCGACGAGGCGGCGCGCATCGACGGCTGCAACCACTGGCAGACGTTCCGGCACATCGCTCTGCCGCTCTCGCGCAACGCACTGGCGGTTGTCGTGCTCCTGCACTTCACCTACATGTGGAACGACTTCCTCGCGCCGCTGGTGTTCATCGTCGACCGCGAGAAATTCACGCTCATGCTGGGGCTCCAGCTCTACCAGTCCAAGGCGGGCCAGACCCCCTGGAATTTGCTCATGGCCGCCAGCACCCTGACGGTCCTACCTGTTCTGTTCGTGTTCGTCCTGACGAACCGGATGTTCACGAGGGCGAGCCTCTCGGGGTCGGTGAAGGGGTGAATCTTCCTCCCTCTCCCGCGCCCCGCGGGAGAGGGTGCTGAGCGAAGCGAAGCGGGTGAGGGTCCTCGCCTTGCACATCGAGAGAATCAATGACCCCTCACCCCAGAGGGGAGAGGGAGCAGGATTCCTCCTTCTCCCCGCCGGGGAGAAGGTGCCCGCGCAGCGGGCGGATGAGGGGTCTTGGCCGTTGAGGTCCAAAATCGTCCTTCGAAGACCCCTCTCCCCAGCCCTCTCCCCAGAGGGGAGAGGGAGGCCGAGGGTCCATTTGGGTATGCAACCGCATACAGATTCTCTTGACACGTCCGGAACAATCTGTCAGACTGATGGAAACGCTTACATCCGGGCATTCGCCCGGTATCGGATCAGAATAGAGATCACCAGAGGAGCCTCTCCCATGAACGCCAACCGACTCGTCCTTGCCGCGTGCTGCCTTGCTCTGGCGCCGATGGCCAGCGCCCAGAATCTTGTCCACAACCCCTCCTTCGAGACCAACGACGGCGCCACCCCCGAGGGCTGGGCCTTCTTCAACACCGCGCGCCTGCGCACCCTGGGCGACGGGCTCTCGCCCGCTGCCGTCACCCACTCGGGCTCGGCCTCCATCGAGTTCCCCTCGGGCACCGACTTCTCGGGCTGCACGACCAACGTCTTCAACCCGAACACCCTCGCGTTCTACGACCCCGCCTACACCTGGCAGGGCGGCGACGTCACTGTCAAGGGCTGGTACTACATCCCAAGCGACATGCCCCTGACCGCCAACGCGGGCATCAAGCTCGAGTTCCGCCGCGACAACAGCTCCATCGCCACCGCCTTCGAGATGCTCTCGATCACGGGCCACACCAGCGACCAGTGGGTTGAGTTCTCGATGACCGTCACCGACCAGCAGATGCAGGACGCCGCCGGCGCGTTCCCCCCCTTCGCCACGAGCGTCACCGTCCTCCCGCTCCGCTTCGGCCCCTCCGCCTCGACGGGCACCGTCTTCTTCGATGACCTCGAACTCACCCAGGGCGCCGTCTGCGTCGCCGACGTCAACGGCGACGGCATCCTGAGCCCCGCCGACTTCACCGCCTGGATCGCCGCGTTCAACGCACAGGCCCCGGGCTGCGACCAGAACGGCGACGGCAGCTGCACCCCCGCCGACTTCACCGCATGGATCGCCAACTTCAACGCGGGCTGCTAATTTGAATAGAGTCCAATCGCAGTGAGATTCCCAATCAGACCATGACGCCGCCGACCCCTGTCGGCGGCGTTGTGTTTCCAACCTGTAGATTGAGGGTGCCACGGCTTGTCCGTCCTCGGCAAGCCGGGATCGATACGCGTACAGGAAATCACACGGGTTGCCCTTCGGGACAACCCGTGGCACCCGTCGATCCCGACAAACAACTCCCGGTGCCATCACCCATCTTGGATGGGCGATGTCTTGGAAGCCCTGCACACGCTCGCATCACCGATCAGAGATCGGTGATGGCACCGGGCTCGTTGTTCATGGCGGGTCGGTCACGGTCTTGGTGATGTGTTCAGTGATGTTTGATTTTCAGGATGGTCGGCGGGACGCCGCCCTCACCGGGGGGAGGGTTGATGACCCTCATCCGCCCGCTGCGCGGGCACCTTCTCCCCAGGTGGGAGAAGGAGGGATCTGGCTCCCTCTCCCATTTGGGGAGAGGGCTGGGGTGAGGGGTCTTTGGTGATCGATCACCAATGAAGAAAGTCCCTCACCCGCCTCGCTGCGCTCGGCACCCTCTCCCGCGGGGCGTGGGAGAGGGAGGATATTTTTCTAAGGTAGTTCGATCTCCACGTGCGCGGGGAGGGAATCGATGCGGAGTTCCGCGGGTGTGGGCGAGACGCCGATGAGTTTGGCGCCCTCGGGGAGCCAGGTCAGGTCGAGCCAGATGCCGGCGCTGGGCAGCCGCTCGCACTTGGTGATGTCGATGGTGATCCGATCGCCCTCGCGCCTGGCGCTCCACGAGACGAGCCCGAGCGACGTGGACAGGTTCACGACGCGGAGGCCCTCGCCCTCGATCCAGTCGAGGCTCAGGCCCTTGGCGAGCGTCAGGCGCGTCGCGTCGCGGTCGATGCTGACGAGCATGGCGGCGATCGAGTTCACGAAGTCGCTCGATACCCAGGTGTGCGGGAGATCGCCGATGAAACCGGGGCCGCGGAGGTCGCGGTGGACGACCTCGGGCCACTGGCGCCAGCCGATCGGGGTCTGCTGGCTCAGGAAGTAATCGACCATCTGGTGCGCTCGCTCGGGACGGCCCATGTCCGACATCGCGCCGATGACGCGGACCTCGTAGGGCGTGTAGTCGCGCCACTCGATGTTCCCATCGCGCCGATCGACGAACATCCGCCAGTACCGATCGAACGTCGCGTTGACGGCCTCTTTGGGCAGGCTTTCGAGCTCGCCCACGGGGAACGCGGCGATCGCAGTCGAGGTCGCGTCGAAGTCACCCAGCTCCGCGCAGCCGGGTATGTAGTCGATGCTGTGGTTCTTCATCGCCAGCGCGATCGAGGCATCGAGCGTCGTGCGGAAGTCGTCTTCGAGCGCGCTCCAGCGGTTGGCGTCGTCCTCGTGCCCGAGGACGCGGGCGATGTTGGCGGCGTCGGAAATCCCGAGCAGAATAAAGAAATCGTCCCAGTACGAGTGCATGGGCTTGGCGGAGTAGCCCTCGTGGCTGATCGACTCGGGGACGAGCCCGAAGAACACGTGCTCGGGGGCGCTTGGGTCGTTGTAGGGTGCGCCCATGCGCGTCGCGCGGAGGGATTCGATGTAGCCCATCGCGCGTTGGACGCTCTCGTACTGCGATTGGAGGAGGCTTTGGGAGCGGGTCTGGAGGTAGTGGGCCCAGAGGATGTGGATGTACTGGCCCGTGGAGTCGTGCTCGTCGACGGGGTCGGCGCCGCGGTGGTCGACGACGCAGGGGGCCTTGCCGTTCTCGAAGAGGTAGCCCGAGTACCACGTGATGAAACGTTCGACGTTGTCGCGCAGTCCCGCGCCGAGCAGTGCGTGGCTGGTGAGCGAGCCGTCACGAATCCAGGTGCGCTCGTAGGTGCGCGAGCCTGGGCGGATGGCGGGCCCGTCCTGGTTGACGAGGGCGTAGGCGATCGAGGCGCGGACGGTGTCTTCGAGGTGCTTCTGGGACTCGGGCAGGTGGAGCCAGAATGAGCCGAGCATGTCGCGCCACTCAAGCTGCGCGTGGACGAGGTCGATCTCGAAGCTCTCGATTTCTTCAGGCGGACCGCTTGTGACGGTGACACCCTGCCACACCCCAGGGCGGAGCGTGAAGTCGTAGACCCACGCGCCCGATGCGAGTTTCGCAGGGTCCTGTGCTCGTGCTGATACATCGAGGGAGATTGAACGATTGGCCAGACGCTGCATGATCTCGCCTGCGCCGAAGGAAGTCGCGGCTACGCGCGATGCGGGCGTGTCGGTGTGGAATATTGCCTCGCCCTCGGCGTGCATCGTTTCGGGGCCTACGTCGAGCAGGCCGATGGGCGCGACGCCGCCCACGGTGTTGAGGAACTGCCACTGCGGGAGTACCTGGAAGGGGCGAACCGCGAGGACGAGCGAGACTTCTTGCTCGGTGCTGCCGTGGTTGGTGAGCATGTACTGCGTACTGAACGAGCCGTTATGATTCGGAATCAGAACGGCCGTGAGTTGCAGGTCGCCGTGGGTCCATGAGGCGCTGGGGATTGGCATCCAGCCGTCGAGGAGCGACTGCGATCGCGTGTCGGCGTCCCAGCCGCCGTGGAGTTCGCCGCCCACGATGATCGCGGGCTGGAGGCGCGGGCCGGCCTTGACGGGCTCGAAGGAGCCCAACTCGTCGAGGAGCGCTTCGTTCTGGGTGCCCGGCAGTCCCGAGACGGTCCAGAAGATGCGCTCGCCCGAGTAGCACTCGGGCAGGAGCGTGCGCTGGCCCGATCGGGCGAGGATCTCCATGAGTGTGTTGGGGTTCTCGTGCGCCTGGATGGGCAGGAGCCGGAGCCCGACGAGCGTGGCGTGCGAAGCCGCGCCGTTTGTGGGCGTGATCGAGAGCTTGGAGAGTGACTCGCCATTGAACGTGACAATCGCCGACTCGGTCTCGGCGTCGATGCTGGCGACGTCGACCCACTGCTTGGAGGCATCGAGCCCCTTGATGTCGAACGAGGCGAGGTCGCGCATGCCCGCGAATTCGACAACGAGCCCCCCGAGCGGCCGGGGCGAGGTGAGGTCGATCTCGATGCCCTTCTCGATCCGCACCAGCGGGAGGAGCACGGGCGGAACTTTGTCCTGTGCGACCACGCGCTGCGCATCGAGCGAGGTCACGCTCACCGGCGCATCGAGCGACAGGGGCTCGGGCATGGGCGAATAGCGCAGGTCGTCAAGGTAGATCGTGCCATTGCCGCCTGAGGCGGAGGCGATGGCGAACTCGATGACCGAGACATGACGGAGCGTGCGGTCCTGGGTCGGGCCCCAGGCGAACTCGAGGGTGCGGCGCGAACTGGTCAGGTTGGTCCACGCACTCGGGGGCGCGAACTTCCGCCGGTTGTGCCACCACACGTTGTCGCCCGAGGAGTCAGAGAGCTTGAATTCGAGGTCGTTGGGCGGGCCTTCGCCCCGGACGCGGAAGTCGAAGGCGTAGTTGGCGCCCACGTCGAGATCGACGGATCGGCGGACAATCGCGAAGCCGCCGCCGCGGTCGAAGGAGTAGTCGATCCGGAGCGCGCCGTCCGCCGACGGGGAGATGGTCACGGTGACGCCCTCGGGGGCGTACGTGGACCAGGCGTCGATCGTGTCGAAATCGTCGAGGACGCGGGGCTGGGCGCTGGCCTTGGCGATGGTGCAAAGCAGACAGAGAGCGAGCGCGATGCGGAGGAGGGTCATGCGGCTTGGCTCCGTCAAGTTCCGGGTGCAACGGGTTGTCTTGCAACCCGTGCTTCTTTCTTTCGGTCTGGGATCACGGCTTGCCGAGGACGGACAAGCCGTGGCGCCGCTATCTAATGCGGCACTTCCTTCACCGCATTCCGATTCCACGCCGGCACGCGCACCTCGATCGGGCCGTCGCCCTCGATCTCGCACTGACAGCTGAGCCGGCTGTTCCGCTGGAGGCCCGGGGCCTCCTCCACGCGGTCGTCCTCGGCCTCGGTCGGCTCCGAGAGATCGTCCATCCCCTTCTCGATGTAGACGTGGCACGTCGAGCACGCGCAGACCGCGCCGCAGGCGTGCTCGATGTTGATCCCGTTCTCGACCGCCACCTCCAGCAGATGCTCGCCCTTGGCCGCCATCAGCTCGATGGTCTTCGCGTCGCCGCCCGTCAGGGAGTGGGGGTCCTCGAGGTGGTAGACGACCTTGACGGTCTTGGGGCCGTGGTCGTGGTCAGAGTGGCGAAGGTGCATGTCGGACTCCGTGACAGAAACATCTTGGAAACAGTCTAATATAGTGACCCGCAAGGTCCAACTCCACCGCAGGGGTTTGGAACCGCCCCATCCTGCCGGGTTTGGGGGCACGAGGCCGATACTGTTGACACAGATGCTCGAACCCAAGCCAGCACGACACGGGCCAAGGCTCTCGGTGATCGCCCCCGCCCACAACGAAGAGGACAACATCGCCCTGCTTGTCGAGCAGATCGAGGCCGCCCTCACGCCAGCGCTGGGCGAGACCGGCTTCGAGATCCTGGTCGTCGACGACGCCTCGACCGACGAGACGCCCGCCCGCGTGGTCGCGATGCAGGCGACGCGCCCCTACCTCCGGCTCATCTCGCTGG
>JBGSIX010000040.1:0-8234 GCA_041742315.1 Phycisphaerales bacterium
CGCATCAGCAGCCCCCGCTCGGCGCGGTCGGACACCTCGCGGGGCGTGGCGAACATGCCCGGCATCAGGATCGCAAGGCCACGGGTTTTGCCCGCTTCGGGCTCGGCGAAGGTGAACCACGTCCGCTGGATGCGGAGCTCGTGGGTCCGCTCGTCGCGCTCGCCCGAGACGAAGGTCAGGTACTGGCGGTGCTCGCCCGGGGCGCTGGCGTGCTCGCCCTCGATGGGGCGGATGATGAAGCCGCCACCGATCTCGAGCTCGGGCGTGAGAGATTCGGGCAGGTGCTCGGTGCTGCTGGACACGAGGAGCTGGATCTGCTCAAGATCGATCTCGTCGGGGGGGAGGATGAAGTCGTTGGGCACGCGCCCGGTCTGCCAGTCGTAGAGGATGCGGATGTCCTCGTAGACAACGCCCCGCTCGCCCGTGGCGAATGCGCCCCAACGCTCGGGCCAGTCGAAGCCGGCGCGGGCTCGCTGCGGTTCCGGTTTCCCGTTGATCGCAACGGGAGCGCAGCCCGCCCAAACGGGCAGGCACGCGCACACCAAAGCGAAGAACAGTCGGTTCATCCCGCGTATCCGTTCGGATGCTTGGAAAGCCAGTTCCACGCGGTGCGCACGATCTCGTCGATGTCGGTGTGTTTGGCGCTCCAGCCCAGCTCGCGGTTGATCTTCGAGGCGTCTGCGAACAGAGCCGCGGGGTCGCCCGGGCGGCGCTGGACCTCTTCGACCTTGAAGTCCTTGCCCGAGACGCGGCGGACGGATTCGATGATCTCGCGCACCGAGTAGCCCTTGCCGATGCCCAGGTTGTAGAAACGCTCGTCGCCGGGCTTCAGCGAATCCATCACGGCGACGTGCGCATCGACGAGGTCGCTCACGTGGATGTAGTCGCGGATGCACGTGCCGTCGGGCGTCGGGTAGTCGGTGCCGAAGATTTTGATCCGGTCGCGGACGCCCAGCGCCGCCTGAATGATCACAGGGATCAGGTGTGTCTCGGGCTCGTGGTCCTCGCCGATCAGGCCTTCGGGGTCGGAGCCGGCGACGTTGAAGTACCGCAGCGCGGCGTAGGCGAATGGCTTGCCCGCTAAGCGCTGCGCCTCGGCGTAGTCGCGGAGCATGTGCTCGACGTGGAGCTTGCTCATGCCGTAGGGGCTCATGGGCGACTGGGGCGTGGTCTCGTCCATGGGGACGCGGGGAGGCTCGCCGTAGGTGGCGCATGTGGAGCTGAAGACGAGGCGGGTGACGCCCACCTCGTCGCAGGCTTCCAGGAGCGTGAGCGCCGAGGCGGTGTTGTTGCGGTAGTAGCGCAGGGGCTCGGTGACGGACTCGCCCACGTAGGCGAGGGCGGCAAAGTGCATGACGGTATCGACGCCGTGCTCGCGCATGAGCTTGACGAGGACGGCGTGGTCGCCGATGTCGGCCTTGGCGAAGCTGAGCTTGCCGGGCCCGACGGGGCGGAGCGCGTCGATGGCTTCCTCGTGCCCGCGGAAGAGGTTGTCGACGGCGATGACGTCGTACCCTTCCCGGAGTAAACGCTTGACCCCGTGTGAGCCGATGTAGCCTGCACCGCCTGTGACCAGAACCGCCATGAAACCTCCTCCAATTCGGAGCGCACCCGTGAGCCAGCCCGCAGTCGATACTATCGGCCAGCCCGACCCGAACGCTGAGCCGATGGGGACCGGTTTGCTCGTGCGGGCGGCGGTGGGCGGCGTTCTGATGGGGCTGGCCAACCTCGTCCCGGGCATCAGCGGCGGGACGATGCTGGTCGCCGTGGGTATTTACACACGCTTCATCGACGCGATCAGTTCGGTGACGCGGCTCAAAGTCACGAAAGCGACCATCCTGATGCTCGGGACGGTCGTGTTCTTTGCGGGGATCTCGATCGCCGGGTGCTCGGGGCTCATCGCGGGCCTACTGGAGACGCACCGCTGGGCGATGTACAGCCTTTTCATCGGGCTGACCTGGGGCGGCGCGCCGCTCATCTGGCGGATGATCCGCGAGGCAAAGTCGAACACAGGCAAGGCTTTCGATACGCCCGTCTCGCTCGGGTTCGTCATCGGCATGGTCGTGATGGCCTCGCTCGCGGTCATGCAGCTCAAGGGTGCCCAGGGCGGGGGCGGCGGCTCGAACATGGTGACGCTTTTCCTGGGCGGCGTCGCGGGCGCCAGCGCGATGATCCTGCCGGGCGTGAGCGGCGCGTACCTGCTGCTCCTGCTCGGGCAGTACGACACGATCGTCAATGCGATCAAGGACTCGGTCAGCGCCGCCAAGGACGCCGACGTCGGGGCGCTGATCGATCAGCTCAGAATCGTCGTGCCCGTGGGCCTGGGCGTGGTCGTAGGCATCGCGGTCGTGGCGAACGTCCTGCGGTTTGTGCTCCATCGGTACGAGCGGGCGACGCTGGGCGTGCTGCTGGGCCTGCTCGTCGCGGCTCCCGCCGGGCTCTACCCCTTCCGCGAGGGCATCCAGCCCCAGGTGGGCGACGTCATCAAGGGCCAGGCGATCGCGACGCCCGAAGAGGCGGCGGATGTGAAGCCCAAGGACTGGCCCCAGCGGACCTTCACCCCAACCGCGTTTCATCTGGGCGGCTCGCTCGGGCTGATTGTGGTCGGGCTCGGCGTGACGCTGGCGATCGATCGGCTGGGGCGGAAGAAGGGCAAGTAGAGCGCGAGAGACGGGCAAGATGCCCGTTCCACTGAGGGATTGCGATTTCCCTTGCATACCTTCTGCGTTAGGATAATATACGGCCCATGCCCGAACCCCCCTTTTCGCCCCTGAGTTGGCTTTTCGTCGACATGAACTCGTTCTTCGCGTCGGCGGAGCAGCACCTTCGGCCCGAGCTGCGCGGGCGGCCCGTGGGCGTGATCCCTGTCGAGTCCGAGGGCACGAGCCTGATCGCCGCCAGCGTGGAAGCCAAGACACGTGGGCTCAAGATGGGCACCAACGTCCGCGAGGCGAGGCGTCAGTGCCCGGGGATCGTGCTCGTCAAGGCCCGGCCCGACGTGTATGTGCGTCTGCACCACGGGATCGCCGAGTCGATCGATCGCTGGGCGCCGATCCACAAGGCGTACTCGATCGACGAGTGGGCGATCCGTCTCGGGCGTGGCCAGCGCGAGCCAGAGGCGGCACGGTCGCTGGGGCGCGCGATCAAGAAACAGATCTATTCGGATTTCAGCACGACCCTGGCATGCTCGATCGGGATCGCGCCCACGCGACTGCTCGCCAAGATCGCCAGCGACCTTGAGAAACCCGACGGGCTGACCGTGCTCCGCGTGCTGGACCTGCCGGGAAAGCTGGCACACTGCGAGCTTGAGGACCTCTGCGGCATCGGTCACGGCATGGTTCAGAAACTCAACCGCAACAACATCCGCAGCGTGCGCCAGCTCTGGGAGATCGACCGACGCCAAGCGATCCAGGTCTGGGGATCGATCTCCGGCGGGCACTGGTGGGACGCCTTCCACGGGCGTGACGAGCCGGAGATTCCGACGCGCAAGGGCTCGATGAGCCACGCCAATGTGCTCGAACCCGGGCTCCGGAGCCCGCAGGGCGCCCGCGGCATCCTGATCCGGCTCGTGAGCCGACTCGGTATTCGACTGCGCACCGACGGCTATGTGGCCCAGAGCATGGGCATCCATATCGACTACGTGGGCGACGGCCGGTTCGCATCCTCGATCGATCTGCCGCAGGTGCAGGACACACCCACGCTGCTCGAAATACTCGACCGCCTGCTTGAGCGGTGCACGCCAATGCCGGGCAGGCCGCTGAAGGTGGGCGTGGTGGTCTCGGGTCTGATCCCCGCTTCGCAGGTCGAGGGCAACCTCTTCAAGGAGGCCGACAAGGACGTGAGTCTGTCGGAGACGATGGACAAGATCAACCGGCGCTGGGGCCTGTCCTCGATCTACTTCGGCGCGATGCACGACTTCCGGCACCACATGGACGACAAGATCGCCTTCGGGCGGATTCCCTCGGTCGTCACGCTGAACGATCCAGAGAAGCCGAATCACTAGGTTCTGTTTGACGGCTCCGGACCACACGACTTTCCGTGCCACCGATCCCGTCTCCGGGGTCGGTGTCTCCCACGCACTGACCTGGAAGACCAGGTCAGTGGCACGAATCACGATCCATCAAACAGGACCTAGCGGTGCCACCACTCATCTTCGATGGGTGATGCTGATCGTTGTGGTTCGGTAAAGGGGCACTACCCATCGGAGATGGGTAGTGGCACCGGAGATCAGTGATGGGTGGTGGCGCCGGGTGCCCATCCGGGGACCTTCGGGGTCGGCCTCTTTCTCACGATCACGAGCAGGGCGAGTCCCGCGAGGATCATGCCGGCGCTCAGGAGCTGACCGCGTGAGAGGCCCGCCAAGCCTGCGACGCCCGGGTCCGGGAGGCGGACGAACTCGGTGGCGATGCGGAGCAGGCCGTAGCAGATGAGAAAGAGCGCGGTGATGACACCCGGCCTCCGGGGCTTGCGCGCGACGAACCAGAGGACCGAGCCCAGGACGACGCCCTCGGCGAAGGCCTGGTAGAGCTGCGAGGGGTGGCGCGCCGAGAGCAGGGGTTCGAGGCGCTGGGCGATCTCGGTCGAGCCCGACTGGAGTTTCTGGAGGACGAGTTCGAGCGATTCGCCCGGCGAGTGGCTGGGCAGCGTGTAGTCGGAGATCAGCTCGTCGAGCGCGCGGTCCTGCGCGGGCGTGCGCAGGCCCGCGTCGTGGCCCGAGCCGATCTCCTGCGGGAAGCGGACGGCCCACCGGGGCGCCTCCTCGCCCGGGAGCGCGACGACCTTGCCCAACAGTTCGCCGTTGATGAAGTTGGCGATGCGTCCGAGCATGAGCCCGAAGGGTGCGATGAGGGCGTAGAGATCAAAGACGTGCAGGACGGGGGCCTTGCCGACGCGTTCGCCTGTCTCGGTGCGCGCGCCGCGGGAGATGAGGTAGCCCGCGACGAGGACGCCGATCATCCCGCCGTGGCTCGCCATCCCGCCGTGGTTGAGCATGAGGACGCCCCAGAAGGGCGGCGTTTTTTCGAACATCCAGAGGAGTTCGGGCTGGTAGAAGATGATGTACCCCAGCCGCCCCCCCACGACCGCGCCCATGGCGGCGTAGATGATCGCGTCGGTGAGCCGATCGCGCGGGATGAGCGCCATGCCGCGCTTGTGCAGGAAGCGGAGCGCGAGCCAGGCGCAGAGGAAGCCGAGCGCGTAGCTGAGCCCGTACCAGCGGATGCCGAAGTTGCCCGAGATGCGCAGCGCAAAGGGGGAGAGGTCGTGGAGCCAGGCGGCGAGCGTGAGCGTCATCGACCGGCTCCGTGCGCGTCGATGCCGAAGAAGCGGGTTGTGTTGTCGTTGATGGCGTGGTGGAAGGTGTGCCAGTCCTCGCCGCGGAGCTCGGCCAGGAACCGGGCGGTGAGCGAGCTCATCCAGGGTCGGCACGGGCGCTCGCCCCGGTGGGGCATGGGTGAGAGGAAGGGCGCGTCGGTCTCGACCATGATCCGGTCCATCGGCACGAGGCGGGCTGCGTCCTGCACATCCTTGGCGTTCTTGTACGTGACCACGCCCGTGAAGCTGATCATGGAGCCGAAGTCCAGGATCAGGCGCGCGTCGTCGGCGGTGCCCGTGAAGCAGTGGAAGACGAACCGCGCCGGGTCGAAGGGGCTGGCTTTCAAAATCGGGATGAGATCCGCAAAGGCCTCGCGGCAATGAATCACGATGGGCTTGCCCAGACCCGGCTCGCCCGAAGGGGATCTTTCGTTCTCGATCACCGCGAGCTGCTCGGCGAGCACCGCGTCCTGGATCGCCCGGGCGGGCTCGGGGTAGTGGTTGTCGAGCCCGAGCTCCCCCCAGGCGACGCACTTTGGGTCGCGGGCGACGCCGCGGATCACGGCCCAGTCGTGCGGGCCCTCGTCGCTGTGAAGCGGGTGGATGCCCGAGGTGCACCAGACGCGGTCGTGCGTCCGGGCGATCTCGAGGGCGTCGAGGCAGTCCACGCTCGTGGTCGAGATCGTGATGCAGCCCGTGACGCCCTTCTCGGCGCAGAGGGCGAGCTCGGCATCGGCTTGGCCGGCGAAGTCGGAGAAGGTGAGGTGGCAGTGGGTGTCGATCACGCGGGAGGGTATGAAGCCCGAGCGCGCCGGGGCGGTAGACTGGGGGGATGAAGCACACTTCCTCTGCCGTGTTCCGATGGTTCGCCCCGATCCTGCTGCTCGTGCTCGCCCTCCCCGCGATGGGGCAGGGGCAGACCGAGTGGGAGCGGTACTACGTCGTCGAGCTGGCGGGTCAGCGGGCGGGCTGGATGCACGGCAAGCAGACGCGCACCGAGGACACGATCGTGTCGGACGTCGAGATGCGCTTCGAGATCCGCCGGGGCGAGACGGGCGTCAAGATCCGCATGCAGAGCAGCTTCGTCGAGTCGCTCGACCACAAGCCGATCCGCATGGAGTCGACGCAGGAGCTGGCCGCGTTCCCGATCACGACGAAGGTGACCTTCGGGCCCGAGAGTATGGAGGTCACCACGACCAACGCGAACAGCAGCACCACCCAGACGATGCCCCTGCCCGAGGGCGAGTGGCTGACGCCCGGCGGCGCGGACGAGTACGTGAGGCGAAGGATCGAAGCCAAGGCGGACAAGATCGTCGTGCGCTCGCTCGATCCGCTGGCGGGGGTCAAGCCGGTCATCACGACCTACGAGGGATTCAGCGACGAGACGATCGAGGTCTTCGGGCGCGAGGTGCAGGCGATCCGCGCGACGCTGACCACCTCGGAGTCGGCGGGGCTCAAAACGGTCGAATACCTCGACGAGAAGGGGCACATGCTCCGGTCGACGACCAACCTGGGCGGGATCGAGATGACGCTCCTGGCGGCGGACAAGTCGCTGGCGCTCTCGAGGCTCGAGGCGCCAGAGCTGATGCAGTCGACGTTCGTCGAGCCCAAGGGCGTGATTCGCAAGCCGCGCGAGGTGGAGCACGCGGTGTACCTCCTGACCGTGCCCGACGGCAAGCTCGAGGATCTGCCCACGCTCCCGGCGCAGCAGCCGACACGGATCGACGATCGGACGATCCGGCTGACGGTCACGATGGGCGAGAACTCACCCAAGGAAGAGAAGCCCGGACCCGAATATCTGGAGTCGAGCTCGATGCTCGACATCACGGACCCGGTGGTGATCGAGCTGGCGAAGAAAGCGCAACCGAATCAGGACGTGCCCCCGAGCGTGGCCGCCGAGGCGATGCGGCGGTTCGTGTACGACCACATCGAAGAAAAGGGCCTGGGTGTGGGCATGGGCTCGGCTTCGGAGGTCGCCAGGAGCTGCTCGGGCGACTGCTCGGAGCACGCGACGCTGCTTGCGGCCCTGCTCCGCGTGCAGGGCATCCCCTCGCGCACGGTCAGCGGCCTCGTCTACGTCAACAACTTCGAGGGCGCCAAGGAGATCTTCGGCTACCACATGTGGACGCAGGCGTGGGTCGAGCTCGACGGCCAACCTCAGTGGGTCGATTACGACGCCACGCTCGGGCCGTACGGCCGATTCGACGCGACGCACATCGCGCTGAGCGTCAGTGCGATGCAGGACAACGAGTCGAACAACTCGATGATCGCGCTCGTGCCGCTCCTCGGTAGGCTTCAGATCGAGATCGAGTCGAACAAGTGACGGCTTTGGACGAGAGCCCGCTTCCGATGCTGCCGGCGCGTGACCCTCGCGGGCACAAGGGGACGTTCGGGACGGTCGCGGTCGTGGGCGGCTGCGCGAACCGAATGTCGCCCATGATCGGCGCGCCGGCGCTGGCTGCCAGGGCCGCGCTCCGCGCGGGGTGCGGGCTGGTCAGGCTCGTCATGCCCGAGCCGATCGTGGTGAGCGGGCTGATGCTCATGCCCTCGGCGACGGGCGTGGCGATCGAGACGAACGACGAGGGCTGGCCCCACGCGGATGGGTGTTTCATCGACGCGCTCATGCAATCAAGCGCGGCCGTCGTGGGTCCGGGCCTTGGCGCGGACGAGCACAAGAAGCACCCGATCGCCGAGCTTGTGCGCCGGGCGATCGAGGTCGGCAGGCCCTCGGTCGTCGACGCCGACGGGCTCAATGCGCTTGTGTCGGGCGAGATGCTCCACCGGGTAGACCTGTCGCGGTGCGTGCTGACGCCCCACCCGGGCGAGTTTGCGCGCCTGGCCTCGGTCCGGGGCATCGGCGCGGACCCAACCAACGAGGCCGATCGCCCGGAGGCGGCAATGCTGCTCGCCAAGAGTCTCGG
>JBGSIX010000041.1:0-5509 GCA_041742315.1 Phycisphaerales bacterium
CGAACACGGCTGCCGCGCCCACAATCACCAGCAAGGGCCACGCCGCGAGCACCACGCGCCAGCGCTCATCCGCGGTCGTCGCGTCCAGCTCGAGCCAGACGTGCGTCGCGTACGTGTTCATCTGCGCCAGGTGCATCGGCACCGCCGAGCCCGTCATCAGAACCGCCACGAGCCCCGCTGCGATGAGCGCCCGCCCCCGGCTCATCCCGAGCCGAAGCCTCACCCAGAGCATCGGGCCGTTTCCAACGAGCCTCGCTGCCTCAAGCGAAGCCGGATCGATCTCGCGCACACGCGACGCGATCACGAGCTGAGCGATCGGGCTCGCCCAGAGCGCAAGCCCAAGAACAGCGAAGATCCGCCCCGCCGCGATCGCGCGCCAGCTCGGGCCCATCGCCAGCCAGTCGCCCAATGCCGACCCGGGCCCGCGCAAAATCCCGAGCCCCGAGTACACGAGCCAGCTGGGCATCAAGACCGGTGCCACCAATATCGGCGACCACCACGCCCGCCAGCCTCGGCTGAGCCACGCGCCGGGCCAGGCGATCACAACCGACAGCACCCCGATCAATGTCGCCCAACCGACAGCCTCGCCAAGCAGCCCCCACCTCGGCGCGAGATCCATCGGCTCGGCATCCCGCCCGAGCCCGACGATCGACCTGACCGCGAAGACGATCAGCGGGTACGCGCACGCCGCGCCGGCGATCAGCATCCACACCGCCACAGTCGGCCAAGCCGATCCCGAAAGCCTGCTCGCTCGGCGCTCCCGCAAGGCAGAATCCTCCCGGATCGACACACATCCCCGATTCGGGCACACACCCACCGAACCGGCTACGCTATGCCTCAAGTATCCGGCGCTCTTTCGCGCCCATCGAGCGAGCGCTCTCCACGGAACACGCCATGATCGATATCCGCAAACTCAAAGAACTCGTCAAACTCATGGTCGAGAACGACCTCACCGAGCTCGATCTCCAGGATAAAGAAGAAACCGTCGCCCTGAGGCGCGGCCACCCGGGCACGGTCTACGCGGGCCAGCCCGTCGTCCACGCCGCCCCGGTTTCGCACGCCCCGAGTTCGACCGACTCCTCCGGCTCGTCCGACTCCGATGCCTCCGACGACGAGGGCCTCATCGCCATCGAGTCGCCCATGGTCGGCACCTTCTACTCCTCACCCAACCCCGACAGCGACGCCTTCGTCAAGGTCGGCGACTCCATCAGCGGCGACACCGTCGTCTGCCTCGTCGAGGCGATGAAAGTCTTCAACGAGATCAAGGCCGAGACCTCGGGCACGATCGCCAAGTGCCTCGTCGAATCGGGGCAGGCCGTCGAGTTCGGACAGAAGCTCTTCCTCGTCAAGCCCAACTAACCCTCGGCCACCTGACATCGGCATCCGGCATCCGTTGTCGCCGGCGCCGCCGAGTGCTGGGTGCCGAATGCCGGATCACGCCACCATGTTCAGACGCGTCCTCATTGCCAACCGCGGCGAGATCGCCCTCCGCATCATCCGCGCCTGCCAGGAGCTGGGCGTCGAGACCGTCTGCGTCTACTCCGAAGCCGACGCCGATGCGCCCTATCTGCGACTGGCCGACCGCGCCATCTGCATCGGGCCGGCGCCCTCCAAGGACAGCTACCTCAACATCCCCCGTATCATCGCCGCCGCCGAGATCGCCGACGTCGATGCGATCCACCCCCGCTACGGCTTCCTCTCCGAGCGTGCCGACTTCGCCGCCATCTGCCGCGACTGCAAGATCGAGTTCATCGGCCCCTCGCCCGAGGCGATGGGCAAGCTGGGCGACAAGGTCGAGGCCAAACGCTACGCCAAGGCCGCCAAGGTCCCGGTGTTCCCCGGCTCCGAGGGCTCGATCAGCGAAGAGGACGAGGCCGTCCAGGTCGCCAGCGAGATCGGCTACCCCGTGATCATCAAGGCCGCCGCAGGCGGCGGCGGCCGCGGCATGCGCGTCTGCCACAACGAGGCCACGCTCCGCACCAACATCAAAAAAGCCCAACAGGAAGCCCTCGCCGCCTTCGGCAACGGGTCCGTCTTCATCGAGAAGTACCTCGAACGCGCCCGGCACGTCGAGATCCAGGTCCTGGGCGACAAGCACGGCCACGCCGTGCACCTCTGGGAACGCGATTGCTCGATGCAGCGCCGCCACCAGAAGATCATCGAGGAAGCCCCGGGCCCGGGCATCGAGCGCAAGAAGATCGCGGGCGTTGCCGAGAGCGCCGCCAAGCTCGTCAAGTCCGCCGAGTACGCGGGCGCCGCGACCGTCGAGTTCCTGATGGACGAGCACCAGAACTTCTACATGCTCGAGGTCAACACCCGCGTGCAGGTCGAGCACCCCGTCACCGAGATGATCACGGGCGTGGACATCGTCAAGATGTCGATCCTGATCGCCTCGGGCGAGCCCCTGCCCTTCAAGCAGAAGGACATCACCGTGAGCGGGCACGCGATGGAGTGCCGTATCAACGCCGAGAACCCCGACAAGGGCTTCATGCCCTCGGCGGGCGTGATCGAGAAACTCTTCCTCCCGGGCGGGCCGGGCGTGCGCATGGACTCGCACATCGTGCCGGGCTACCGCGTGCCGCCCAACTACGACTCCATGATCGGCAAGCTCATCGTCCACGCCGAGGACCGCAAGCAGTGCATCAACCGCATGAAAAGGGCCCTGCGCGAGCTGACCATCGGACCGATCAACACCACCATCCCGCTCCACCTCCGCCTCATGGAAAACGCCGACTTCGCGGCGGGCGGCGTGGACATCCACTACCTCGAGCGGCTCCTCAAGTAACCGCCCGGGCCCGTCTGTTCGTGATTTTTCCGCCCGGAATGCTGGCACTCAGTGCGCCTTGGGTTACTTTCCCAGCAAGGGTTTCTCCTCGCTGAGGAGAAGATGTTTACGCGTGTCTGGTACTCAGCCGGACCATCTCGTGGCGCGGGTCATTCGTTTCCATTCGCATCGGCGAGCTTGTCCGCTGTTGCCTCGCACGCATCACAGGTCGCCACTGCCTTTCTCGGGGCAGGGCCTTTGTACGCAGGAGGCAGTTATGAATCTGCATCGCTATCGCTGCGCATTACTTGCAGGCGCCGCGCTCACGCTCGCGCCAGCCGCATCCGCTCAGCTCATCGTCGGCAACGATCAATCGGGATCCGCTTCGATCTACTACATCGACGTGGAATCCGGAGCCGCAACGCCGCTCTACACCGCCAGTGACAGCTCCGCCAAGCCCTGGGGCATGGCCTACGACCACGACACCAACACGCTCTTCTGGAACAACGGCGGAAGCCTGTACTCTTCGCCCTTCAGCATGGGCGGCCTCTCGCCCACGCTGGTCGGTTCGATGTCGTACAACAACAGCTCCGTGAACTTCGTCGGCCTCGGCTACCGCGACGGCGTCCTCGTCGGCACACGCAACATCACCACCGAAGCCGTCTACGAGATCGATCCCGAAACACTCGAAGCCACCCTCACCTACGCATACCCCTCGGCCAGCTTCGACTTTGGCGGTCTCGATGTTGACGCGACCGACGGCTCGCTCTACGGCCTCAGCGACACCGTCACCCGCGGGCTCTACGAGATCGATGACACTGCCGGCACAACCACATTCATGGCGCCATACCCGGGTGCCGAGACCGATATCGACGGCCTCGCCGTCTACAACGGTCGCGCGTACTACGTCACCGACGGCAACAACGTCACCCAGCCCAACTTCTACGTCTTCGACATCGAGAGCGGGATGCAGCTCAGCACGCTCCCCTCGCCCTTCACCGGCAGCGGCACCTTCTCAGCCGCGGCATTCATCCCAGCACCCGGAGCAGCCACGCTCCTTGGCATCGGAACCCTCCTCGCGGCAAGACGCCGCCGCTGACACTCGTAAGCGTACCCCAATCGGCAACGGACCCCGCCATCGCGGGGTCCGTTGTCATTCATACGACATTTCTGCTCGATCAGAATCAACCCGGCATGTACCGATCGACCCAGTCGTCCTGCTGCATCACGTGCGTCCGGCCTCGCCGATCTCGCCCCTCGCTCCGCGACTGGGCCGCGCGGAACACGAGCTCCGTCATCCGCGACCCGGTCAGCTCATCGTAATTGGCGCGCCTGGCGACCCACTCGCCCATCGTGGGCACGAACCGTGTGACCAGTTCATCCTCGAGGCTCGCAAAGATCGCCGCCCCACCCGGGTCGCCCTGCCGACCGGCGCGCCCGATGAACTGACGATCCACGCGCCGAGCGCCGTGGAGCTCCGTCAGGATCACCATCAGCCCCCCCCGCTTCCGCGACTCAGGCGTCAGCTTGATGTCCGTGCCGCGACCGGCCATGTTCGTCGCGACCGTGATCGCGCCGGGATCGCCCGCGCGAGCGATCAGGCTCGCCTCTTCCTCATGATGATGCGCGTTGAGCACGCTGTGCCCAAGGCCCAGAACCTCGAGCCGCTCGCTCAACAACTGCGACGCCTCGACGCTCCGCGTGCCGATGAGCAGGGGCCTGCCCGAGTCGTGCTCCTGGCGGATACGCTCGACGATCGCCGACCACTTCGCCTCGGCGCTGCGGAAGTACCGCGTGGGCTCCTGCGTGCGGATGACGGGCTTGTTCGTGGGGATGACCGTGACGGGCCTGCCGTAGACGCGCTCCATCTCGCCCGCCGAGTCCGCCGCCGTGCCCGTCATGCCGCAGAGAAAGCGGTAGCTCCGGAAAAACTTCTGGAAGCTCAGCCTCGCCAGCGTCTCGCGGTCGGCGGTGATCTCCAGCTCTTCCTTCGCCTCGACGGACTGGTGCAGCCCGTGCTCCCACGAGCGATCGGGCAGGAACCGCCCCGTGTACTCGTCGACGATCACCACGCGCCCGTCGACGATCTCGTACTGCCGCCCCCGGATGTAGCAGTGCTCGGCGACCAGCGCCTGCTTGACAAGTTCCTCGGCCCGCCGAACCGTCGCCCAGTTGTCGTCCTTGACCATCGCGCCCAGGTGCGCCCGACCCGCCGCCGTCACGCGCACGCGCTTGCGGAGCGTGTCCACCAGGTAGTGCCGATCCTGCTCGAGCTCCGACGCGATCTCACGCGCCCGCAGGTACGCGGGCGTCAGTTCGTCCTCGTGCCGCGACCGCGCGATGATCAGGGGCGTCACGCCCTCGTCGATCAAGACCGCGTCCGCCTCGTCCACCAGACACGCCTGGAGGCCCGGCACCAGCGGCCCCGACTGCCCGAGCCGCTGCCACCCGGACCACGCCGAGTCCACCCGGCCCATCCGGATCTGGTCGCGCAGATAGTCCGCGGTGATCTGCTTGGGTGTCCCGTGCACGATCGACCGCGCATAAATCCCCGCGCGCTCCTCGGGCGACTGCTCCTGCACGATCGCCCCGCTCGTCAGCCCGCACCGCTTGTAGATCCGCGCCCGGCTCTGGGCGTCCCGCTCGGCGAGGTAGTCGTTCACCGTGTACACGTGCAGGTGACGGTGCCTCCACGCCAGGAGCGGCGCCGCCAGCGAGCCCGTCAGCGTCTTGCCCTCGCCCGTC
>JBGSIX010000042.1:0-2346 GCA_041742315.1 Phycisphaerales bacterium
TCGAATCCGGCTCAGCCAACGGGGGCTGCAAAGCTCGCCGACACGACCAAGCCCAAGGCGGACGACGCGGCGGACTCGGGCCTGCTCGCCGCCAAACGCCGGGCGAGGAAACGCTTCGAGGAGGACCGATGACCAAGCGCAGGATCCCAAAGCCATGGGAACTGAGCCCGACGACGCGTTTCGACGACCGCGCCGAGCTCTACGCGAAGTACCGCCCGGGCTATCCGCCCGAGGCGATCGATGCGGTGCTTGAGGGACTGGGCGAGCCGGCGAAGCTTGTCGCCGCGGACATCGGCGCGGGCACGGGGATCGTGTCGAGGTTACTGGCCGATCGGGGCGTGACGGTCAACGCGATCGAGCCCAATGCGCAGATGCGCCGCGTCGCGACGCCGAGCGATCGCGTGCGGTGGATCGAGGGGAGCGCCGAGCGCACGACGCTCGAGGATCGCTCGGTGGATCTGATCATCAGCGGCCAGGCGTGGCACTGGTTCGAGCCGAGCGCGACGTGCAGGGAGCTTGCTCGCATCGCCAAGCCCGGTGGGCGTTTGGCGCTGCTGTGGTACGACGATTTGCCCGGGAACGAGCCGAGCCGGGAGTACCGACGCATCGTCGAGCCCGGTGCGAAGGAGACGTTCGGCATCCACGCCGTCGAGCAGTGGGAGCCCACGCTTGCCACGCCCCTGGATGACAAAGAGTGTGAGCGGTTTGAGTTCACATACTCATACCGGCTCGATCTGACGGGTCTGATCGGGCGTGCCCGGTCGGCGAGCTACGTCCCGCACGAGGGCCCCGACGCGGAGCGGCTGGTGCGCGAGATGACCGAGATGCACGGGCGTTTCGCCGAGCACGATGGCTTCGTGACGATGGGGCTCGTCTGCATCCTGCATCGGTACGCGTTCTAGATTCTGTTTGACAGATCGTTCTTCGTGCCACTGACCTAGTCTTCCAGGTCAATGCGTGGGAGACACCGACCCCGAAGACGGGGTCGGTGGCACGGAAAGTCGTGTGGTCAGAATCCGTCAAACAGAACCTAGTCGATGAGCTCGCCGAAGAGCGAGAGGCCCGAGCCCTCGGTGATCTCGACGCGCCTGATCTGACCCGGCAGGAGCGGGGCCTCTGCCTTGGGCGCGTCGAACATGACGATCTGGTCGCCGTCGGTGCGCCCGGAGAACTGAACCGTCTCGGTGGCGGTGCGATCGAGCACCGCGGCGATCGAGGCGTCCTCGCTCTCGTCGGCGCTGCGTCCGCCGATGGTCAGCTGCACGCCGCCCGAGGCCTTCTTGGCCTGCCTGCCGCTGAGGCCCGCGGCCTTGATCGCGTGCTGGCTGGGGCCCTCGATCAGGATGTCGTACGCGTGGCCGATCTGCTCGCGACTGACCTCGCCCGAGATGCGGTTCTGCACCGCCAAGAGTTCATTGTTGCGCACGCGCTTGACCGCCTCGGGCACGTCGTCGGGGATCTTGTCGTACGCGAGGGTTCCCGGGCGGGGCGAGTACTTGAAGATGAAACAGCTCTTGTAGCGTGAACGCTCAAGGAGCGAGACCGTCTGCGCGAAGTCCTCGTCGGTCTCAGTCGGGAAGCCGACGATGATGTCGCCCGAGACCATGAGCGGTCGGCCGATCTCGGGCTGGTGCAGGTGCTCGCGGGCGCGGGCGAGGAACTCGTCGTACTCGCTCACCGTGTAGCCCCGGTTCATCATCTTGAGCATCCGGTCCGAGCCCGTTTGCGCCGGAACGTGCAGGTATCGGCAGAGGCGCGGGCAGTCGCGGATGACCTCGAGCACGTCGTCGCCGAAGTCACGCGGGTAGCTCGTCACGAAGCGGAGTCGCTGGATGCCCGGGGCCTTCTCGTGGATCTCGTAGAGCAGGTCGGCGAACGTCGTGACGCGTTCGCCCGAGAGCGGGTCACGCCTGTGCCCGCCCTTGAACGCTCGGCCCTTCTGGGACTGCGTGACGCCTCCGGCGATCGTCGCGGCGTCGTGCTCGAAGCGGTAGTGGTTGACCGTCTGCCCGAGCAGCGTGATCTCCAGCACGCCCTGATCGGCGAGCCTCTGGCATTCCTCGACGATGTGCGCCGGCGGGCGGTGGATCTCGGCGCCGCGCGTAAAGGGCACGACGCAGTACGTACAGAACTTGTTGCACCCGCGCGTGATCCGGACGTACGCGCTCCGGCGGAGCGAGCCGACCGGGTCGATCGGGCTGACCGAACGCGAGAGGTCGAGGTGTTCGAGTGAGTCCTCGGCGGCCGCGAGCGTCGCGCTCCGGCGGGAGGTCGAGCCCTGCAGCGCCACCGCCTTGGCGGATTTGGTCGCGGCGTTCGGATCCTGGGCGACCAGGCTCTGGCGCG
>JBGSIX010000043.1:0-44097 GCA_041742315.1 Phycisphaerales bacterium
TTGCCGCGCCGGGCGGCCTCTTCAGCGCCGATGACCTCGAACGCGCTCGTGGCGCCCACGGACTGACCCGACTGCTTGGCCGTCGCGGGGCGGACATCGGGGATGACGCCCGAGCCGTGCGGCTGGAAGCTTTTGGCGACCTCACCAGAGAGCCACTTGGCAGCGACCATCGGGGGCTGGCTCTTGGCCTTGCCCTTGGTCAGACGGTCGGCGAGCCGCTTGACGAAGTCCGTGTCGTACGCGCCGTCGAAACCCTCGTTGATGAAGAGCTCGGGCTCGAACGTGCTCGCGGCTTCCTTGGGCCACTCGCCAGTGGGCCAGGGGACCTTCATCGCCTCCGTCTCGTTGAACTGCGTGTTCCAGCAGGTGACGCGCGACTCAACCTTGAAGAGCATGTTGAGGCCAGCTTCGACTTCGCCGAAGGTCCACGTGCCGTAGGCCTCGCCCGAGTGGAGCGGGTTCTGACCCGAATCGGTCGCGACCAGGTTGTACTTCAGGGGCACCTCGCGTCCCTCGAAGAGGAGCGAGGCCTTGATGGATTTCGCTTCGCGGTCGTGGCTCGCGCTCTGGATGGGCATCGGGAAGAAGATCGTGCCCTGCTCGATCTCGAAGTTCTCGTCGGTCAGGAGCGGGCCGTCATTCGCCGGGGCGAGGTTGTTCGCGTAGAGAGCGATCGTCGTGGACAGGACCCATTCCTGCGGCTCGACACGGGTTAGGTAGGGCGTCAGTTCCTCCTTGGCGATCTGCGCCGACGTTGCGGCCGCCGCGAGGCACCCGAGGATTCCCGCCAGCAGTCCCGTTCGCGTTGCCGTTGGCATTGCCTGCTCCCTTCAAGACTCGTCCTGCCCCGCGCGTATCATCGAGCGTACACGCCCCGTCCGCGTGCGGGCGTGATTTCTGCTTCATTCCGGAGACGCCGATGACAAGCGCCGAGACACGGATCGAGAAAGACTCCATGGGCGAGATGCCCGTCCCCGCCGACGTGCTCTACGGCGCCTCGACCCAGCGAGCCGTGCTCAATTTCCCGATCTCGGGCCGACCCGTGCCCGAGGCGGTCATCAAGGCGTACGCGGTGCTCAAGGCCGCCTGCGCGAGCGTGAACAACGGGCTCGGTCGGCTCTCGGATCGCCGGATGAAGGACATCCACGACGCCTGCGGGCTCATCGGCAGCGGTCTGACCGACTTCGGCGGCATCGCCCGGCACTTTCCCATCGACACCTACCAGACGGGCTCGGGCACCTCGACCAACCTGAACGCCAACGAGGTCATCGCCAACCTCGCATGTCTCGCGCACGGTCAGCCGATCGGCCGCACCAAGGACCCCAAATGGGTCGGCGACGAGCCCGAGGGCCAAGGGGGCGTCCACCCCAACGACCACGTCAACATGGGCCAGTCGTCCAACGACACCTTCCCCACCGCGATGAACATGGCCGTCGCGATCGAGATCAAGACCAATCTCATTCCCGCGATCGAACGCCTCGAATCGGCGCTGAGCGCCAAGGCCAGGGCCTGGGACCACATCGTCAAGATCGGGCGCACACACCTGCAAGACGCGACTCCTATCCGGCTCGGGCAGGTCTTCTCGGGCTACGCGAGCCAGATGACCCACGCCAAGGCCCGCGCCAACCAGGCGCTGGCAATCCTCGGCGAGTTGGCGATCGGCGGCACCGCGGTCGGCACCGGCATCAACACCCACCCAGACTTTGGACGCCTGGTCGCCCAGGAAGTTTCCAAGACCACCGGGATTTCGTTCAAAGAGGCGGAGAACCACTTCGAGGCGCAGGGAACGCGGGATGCTTTCGTCGAGGCGTCGGGCCACATGCGGACCATCGCCGTGAGCCTGACCAAGATCGCCAACGACATCCGCTGGCTCGGTTCGGGCCCCCGCTGCGGCATCGGTGAGCTGAGGCTCCCGGCGGTTCAGCCCGGGTCGTCGATCATGCCCGGCAAGGTGAACCCGGTCATCTGCGAGGCCATGATGATGCTGGCCTGCCAGGTGATCGGCAACGACGCGGCGGTGACGGCGGGCGGCGCGGGCGGCATCGGATCGCTCCTCGAGCTCAACGTCGCGATGCCCATGATGGCGGCCAACCTGCTCGACTCGGCGAGCCTGCTGGGCAACGGGCTCTCGGTCTTCCACGACAACCTCATCGCGGGCCTCGAAGCCGACGAAAAGCGGTGCGCGGCCCTCATCGAGGGGAGCCTGGCCATGTGCACCTCGCTCGTTCCGGTCATCGGGTACGACGCCTCGGCCAAGCTCGCCTACGAGGCCTACGGCTCGGGGCGGACCATCCGAGAACTCGCCCTGGAGAAGAAGATCCTGAGCTCCGAACAGCTCTCAGAGCTTCTGGACCCTGATTCGATGACGAGGCCCAGCTAAAAAGGGCGTGATTCTCGGTCTGAGTGAATTGTGCCTGGTGTTCGTAAGTTCTGCAGTACACTATGACTATGCACAGATACGCGATTCTGGCCTTGGCGATGCTCGGACTGGCCGGGGCTTCTTCGGCCCAGCAGGTCGAATACGTCACCCGCGGCAATCTCGGCGGGCACGCGATCCGGTTCGGGTCGAACCCGATCCGGGCGACGCTTCCGCGGGCGTACGTCCGGGTGAACAACGCGCCGCACGCGATCGGCTCGCAGGCGAGGCCCAACCGTGTGCCACTGAACGTCAGATACGTGAAGATCCACGGGAGCGGTCACGTCATCCCGACGATCGCCGTGGATCAGACGCCCAGGACCGGCGATCGCCAAGGTCCCGATCAGGCGCAAACGACAGCCAAGCCCAAGGTGGAGCGGCCCGCTCCGAGTCGGCATGATCTGATGATCCACGCATTGATGAGAAACAAGCTGGATTGCCACCGATAAAGGGCAAGACCCGTCCGAAGGTGACAGATATGCTACCGGACCGAGCCCCTGAGCGTGCGGTCGGGCGATCTGAGGCGAAAGCCAGAGGCTGACTGCGACGACATTGAGGGGAACCGCCGATGGAGCGGCGGGTTCAGTGTTGCCGGAGCGCACCGATGGTTCTGCCGATGACGGTCCAAACCCTTCCCCTGGATGGCCCACGCTTGCATTCTGCACCTCACGAGATGTTGATCGATTTATCCGTGGTCATTCCCGTGCATAACGAGGAGGACAACGCGGTCCCGCTTTACAACGAGGTGAAGAAGGTCCTCGAGAAGACGGGGCTCGACTGGGAGTGCATCATCGTCGACGACGGGAGCAGCGACCGCACGATCGAGCGCCTGACCGAGGCGTTCGCCGGCGATGAGCGGCTCTGCATCGTCGGGCTTCGGCGCAACTTCGGGCAGACCGCGGGCCTGGCGGCGGGCTTCGACCGCGCCCGGGGCAGGTTCATCGCCACGATGGACGGCGACCTCCAGAACGACCCGGCGGACATCGTCATGCTCATGGAAGCACTGAACGAGGGACGCGGCTACGACGTGGTCAGCGGCTGGCGGAAGCAGAGACAGGACAAGTTCTTCTCCAGGCGCATGCCCTCGATGATCGCCAACAGGCTTATCTCAAAGCTCACGTGGACGCCCATCCACGACTTTGGGTGCGCGATGAAGGTCTACCGGCGCGAGGCCCTCCAGGATGTCCAGCTCTACGGCGAGATGCATCGCTTCCTGCCCGCGCTCTGCGTGTGGAAGGGCGCCCGCATCACGGAGCGCGTGGTCAACCACCGCGCCCGGGTCGCCGGGACGAGCAAGTACGGGCTCGTGCGCACGGGCAAGGTGATCCTCGACCTGATGACGGTCAAGTTCCTGAACGACTACCTGTCCAAGCCGCTGTACCTGTTTGGGAAGCTGGCATTTCTATGTATGGGTGTGGCCTTCGCCGCGCTGGGCATCGCGATCGTACAAAAGTTCGGCTGGGTTCTGAACCAGGTCAACCTGAACAACAACGTGCTGGTCACGTTCTCGGGGATGATGGTGCTCCTGGCGGCTCAGATGCTGGTTTTCGGCGTCGTGAGCGAGCTTCTCGTGCGGATCTATCACGAAGCGCAGGGCAAGCGGCCCTTCGGTGTGCGTGAGGTGATCTGGACGAAGGACCTGCCCGCGAAGGAAGCCAAGCGTGACGGCTGAGGCCGACACACCTCTTGCACCACTGACCCGCGACCTCGACCGTGCCGAGAACGCCCGTTTCGACGTGATCGTTGTGGGCGGCGGGATCCACGGGGCGTGTTTGCTCTACGAGGCATCGAGACGTGGGCTGAGCGGCTTGCTCGTTGAGCAGGGTGACTTCGGCGGCGCGACGAGTTGGAACAGCATGCGGATCCTCCACGGCGGGTTCCGCTATCTGCAGTCGCTCGATCTGCCCAGGTACATCGAATCGGTCCGGGCGAGGCGCTGGTTTCTGCGCATGTTCCCGGGGATGGTCGAGCCGCAGAGCTGCGTGATGCCGCTTTATGGCGAGGGTCTGAAACGCCCCGAGACGTTCCGTGCGGCGGTCTTGATGAACCGGGGGCTCATCGGGTTCGAGGGTCGGCAACCGGGGGAACTCAAGCTCCACGCCGGCGCAGTGCTGAGCGCGAGTGACGTCGTGCAGGACTGGCAGCAGGTCCCGACTTCTGGGCTGAGGGGCGGGGGCCTTTGGGCCGATGCGAGGATGCTCTGCCCGGAGCGGTATCTGGTCCATTTGCTCCGCGTCGCGGCGGGTCGCGGGAGCATGGCGATCAACTACGTCCGAGCGCAATCGCTCGTCACGGAGTCGAATTCGGTCCGGGGCATCGAGGCGGTCGATACGGAGACGGGTCGATCGCTTCGGCTTTCGGGTGATCTCGTGATCAACGCAGCGGGACCACAATGCAGGGCGCTCTCGGAGAGCTTTGGTGCTCTGCGCCCGGAGCTGTTCATCCCGGTGCGCGCGTTCAATCTGGTGATCAATCGTGCGCCGGTGAGCGTCTCGGCGATCGCGGTCTCGACGAGGCAAGCCGGGGCGCAGACGTACTTCATGGTTCCCTGGGGCGATCGGATCGTCGTGGGCACGCCCCAGATCGCGTGCGATGTGGACGACTTCGATCCGAAACCGACGCGGGCGCAGGTGGAAGCATTCCTCGCCGAATTGAACGAGGCAGCGCCCGGGCTTGAGGCGACGCTGGGTGATGTTCATAGCGTCTGGTCGGGGCTCGTCCCGGCGCCGTTTGCGGGTGCGACGGTCACGAGCGATCGGGCCCGGATCGTGGAGCACGGGCGGATCGGTGGTCCCGAGGGGCTCATCAGTGTTTCGGGCGTGAAGTACACGACGGCTCCGATGCTGGCCCGCCGGGTGATCGAGCGGATCCCGGGGCCACCGATGGCGCCCTTTCCCGATGTGCCGAATTGGTCGGGTGTCCATGACATACCCGGTTATGGTGGTGATCTGAGCCGACTTGTAACGATCGCACGCGATGAGGCGGTCGTGCACGCCGATGATCTGATGTTCAGGCGCACGGGTCTGTGGCAGGATTCCGGGTCTGCGATGGAGGCTCTCGATTCGATGGCTTCCTCGCTCGGCTGGGATGCCTCGCGGATGGAAACCGAGCGTCATCGGCTCGCGGAATCGCTGCGTACGCTGGCCAGGCCTTGGGATCGGGACGGAGCGGGGAACTGATGGGTGCGATCAAGGACAGCGTGGTCGATGACAAGGGTTCGGCGCTCAAGAAGTACCAGCGCGCGATCGTGGGTTCGGACTCGCTCGGGTTTCTGGTGCGCTACGAGCTCACGCAGTTCTTCCTGAGCGGTCTTCCCGGCGCGATCGGTCTTCTGCTTCGGCAGAAGCTGTCCCGTGGATTGCTCGGCGTCTGCGGGCGCAAGCCTGCGTTCGGGAAGGATGTCGTATTCAGGCACCCCAAGCGGATCACGCTCGGCGAGGGCGTGGTGGTCGACGATGGATGCTGCCTCGATGCGAACACGGCGGAAGCCGTCGGGATCGCTGTTGGTTCTCGTTCCATGTTCGGACTCGGGACGAGGCTCTCGGCCAAGCTCGGTGCGATCCGCATCGGGGATGACTGCGGCTTTGGCGCGGGGATCACGGTGCACAGTGCCGTGGGCGGCTCGGTCACGATCGGGAACAAGTGCATCGTCGCGGGTCACACGTACATCGGGGGTGGGCAGTATCACACCGAACGCGTTGACGTTCCGATCGTCGATCAGGGGCACGTCGGGGGCCTTCACCTGGTCATCGGCGACAACGTATGGATCGGGGCGGGCGCGGTTGTGGTCAATGGTGTGACCGTCGGGCGCGACGCGATCATCGCGGCGGGAGCCGTGGTGACGAAGGATGTGCCGGACTTTGCGGTTGTCGCGGGGGTGCCCGCTCGGGTGCTCCGGATCAGGACAGCGAGTGAGATTCAGATCGAGGAGCAGAGTCGTGCCACCGGTTGAGGGTCAGGCGAACAAGCGTCCCTGGGTCAAGCCGGCGCTCGTCGCCGCGAAGCTTCTGGTTTCCTTCGGGCTCCTGGCTTTCCTGATCAGCCGGTCGGAGATCGATATCGCATCGCTCCGCGAATCGCTCCGGAAGACGGACCCGCTCTATGTGTTCCTGGCTCTGCTGACGCCATACATCGGCTTTCTGGTGACTTCGCTCCGCTGGCAGGGGCTCCTGCGTGTACAGGGCGTTCATATCCGCCAGCCGGTGCTCTTTCGATCCTGCATGGTGGCGATCTTCTTCAACCAGATCATGCCCAGCACCATCGGTGGCGACATGATCCGGATGTACGACTCGTGGAAGGCGGGCGCGACGAAGGGAATCGCGATCTCGACGATCGTGGTGGACCGGGTGCTCGGGCTCTTTGCGCTGGCGATCTTCGCGGTGCTGGGCCTGTTCTTTGTGCGGAAGAACATCGCGGATTTCGGGTATGTCCCGCTTGCGATCGTGACGGTCGCGTTCGGGCTGGGCGGGTTCATCGCGCTGGTCTTCTCGCCTTTCTCGTTCATGGTGAACCTGTCGAGGGCGATCTACACGAAGTTTCCGGGGCCGTTTGCGAAGTTCTTTGGGAAGGTCGATCGGGCGGTCGAGCCCTTTCGGGGTCAGCACCACTCATTGGCACGGGCGCTGGCCTTCTCACTCGTCTTGCAACTCAACGTGGTGCTCCTGCACTACCTGCTCGGGCTGGCGGTCGGGATTCAACTCGGGTTTCTGGAGTATTTCTACATCGTGCCGGTCGCCCTGTTTGTCATGCTGATCCCGATCTCGATCAACGGCATCGGTGTCCGCGAGAGCATGTTCGTTTTCATGCTCGGGAGCATGGGCGTGCCCAAGTCCGATGCGCTCGTGCTGTCGCTCCTGGCGTTTGCGATCTTCCTTGTTCACGGGCTCATGGGCGGGCTTGTGCTCGCGGCTCGTGGGATATCTCCGAGTAAGCTCGCCAAGGAGGCCGCGATGCCCGCGGCCGGAGGCCCGGCGTGATGACGTCTGATCTCTCACTCCGTTCGCACGAGAACCCGCGTTCGTTCCTGCTCTGGCTCGTGGGCGCCACGCTTTTGGCGTTGCTGCTTCGCGTGGCGTTCCTTGGAAGTGCGAGCTTCTGGGTAGACGAGATCTACAGCGTGATGCACGCCGCTCGGCTTGGCGAGGGGAACATCACGAAGCAGTTCGGGTTTCTGCCGACGTACATCACACTCAAGCTGGCTGGTGCGCTCCCGGGGCCGGATGCGGCGATGGTCCCGAGTTCCTGGGCGGCCATTGGCGTGACCGAATGGATCGTGCGTCTTCCGAGCGTGATCATCGGGGTTGCGACGGTTCCGATCCTCGGCTGGCTTGCCAGGCCCGTGGTCGGCACTCGCGCGGCGGTCATCTTCATGGTCCTGATCGCGGTGAGCACCTGGCACCTGCACATGTCCCAGACGGGACGGTTTTATGCGCAGCAGATGCTTTTCTACAACATGGCGTTGCTGCTTTATTTCCACGCCACGACCATCGGGAGCCGGGGTAGGCTCATCGCTTCGATGGCGTGTTTATTCCTGGCTGTGATGTCCCAGCCCCCTGCGATCCTGCTGGGCGTGGTGCTCGGGCTCGACTGGCTCTTCGGGGCGCGTTCGAAGGATTCGAGCAGGCTGACAGTGCCGGCGGTGATCGCGGGCGGAGTTGTGGCGATCGTGTGCGGCGGTCTTCTCGCGTTCGACGTCACTCGGAACACGGAGAACTGGGCGAAGTTCGGGCAGACGACGTCGCAGTCGGCGCCGGTGATTCTCGCTGGCGCGGTGTGGTACACGAACCCCGCGGTTGTGCTCGCGGCGGTCGCGGGGTTCCTGTCGCTCTTCCAGCGATCGTTCAGGCTCTCGATGTATCTGCTTCTCGCGGCGTTCGTGCCCCTGCTCGTCATGGGGGCGCTGGCGTATACGAATAACTTTGTGCACGTGCGTTACACATTCATCATTCTGCCCGCGTGGCTTCTTCTCGCGGCGGTCGGGCTCGAAAGAGTTTCACGCACATCGATCGGTGAGTATCCGTTCTCTCTGCGGTGGCTCTCGATGGGATTGGTTCTCATCGCGTGCCTGTACCAGGACATCGCGTACTACACCGCGGGCGGCGGGTATCAACCGGCGTGGCGTGAGGCGTTCGCGGAGCTCAAGATGCTGCGTCACCCGCACGAGAAGATTTTCGGCGATTTCCATGCACAGCTGCTCGGCGCGTATTACCTCGAAGAGAACTCGGTCGAGATCGTGGCGAGAAAGACGCTCACGCCGCGACTCGACGAGATGACCGAGCCCTGCTGGGTGATCGACAAGGTGGGCACTTCCGGCGGGCTCAACTGGCCGACGCTGCGTGATCGGGCGGATCTGATCTGGACCTACGACCGGCACATCATGCAGCCCTACTCCTCGATCAAGCTCTTTCACTTTACACCGCCGCCATCGGTTTCAGAGTGACCGTGTTCGGCCCCACTGCTCGTCCAGGACTTTCTCTGAGATCTTGATGGGCGTGCCGAGCTGCTGGGCGAACTGCGAGACGCGGTACTCCTCGATCATCCAGCGGTACTCCTCGAGCTGGGGATCATGGAGGGCGAGCGCGTGCATGCGGCTTGCGTGCTCGATGCACCGGCGCCAATGGGGCATGATCCGCGCGAGCGTCTCGGCGTCACGCCTGAGGCTCTTGCCGCGAGCGTTTGCCAGGCGGATCGCGGCCGCTTCGAGGTATCGCGGGATGTGCCGGAGGCTGCTCACTCGGACGTGCGTGAGCGTTCCCGAATGCACGAGCTGCCCGAGCTGGAAGCGGGCATCGGCTACGAGCTGGGCCTGCTCCGGGCTCTTCATCTCCGTCAGTTGGAGCGTGAGTTTCTGGTAGGCGTCGATGGTCCGAACGAGCGTCGTGATCGTGTCGTTGAGTCGCGAGGCGAGGTCTTTGCGCGCCTCGTCGAGCAGTGAGTCGAATGCCTGGCGCGTGCGGATCTGGGCAACGTCGCCCGAGGCGTCGGCGAGCAGCGGGCCGAGCTGCGCGTCGACGGCTGGTGCGCCCGGGACGATCGACCAGCCGAGGCGAACCCTCTGGATGAGCGGTGTGTGGGGCAGGAGCCTGCGGATCTCCTGGGTGAGCTGGTTGCCCGCCAGTCGGCGGACGCCGAAGGCGTGGTGATACAAAGCGGTGTCGCGGTCGTCGTACTCCGTCAAAGTCGCGGCGTCGCCGAGGTCGAGGAGCGCCGGATAGCGGAGGAGGCGTGTGCCGGATTCGTTCCGCTCGATGTGCGGAGCGAGATCGTGCTCGGGCCAGTCGGCGAGTCTGTTGGTGTGCTTGACCGGCTTCGATTCTGAATGCGAGAGCGATGCCGAGCGGGCGGCTTCGATCGCAATCCGGGCGTCCCGGCTCTCCTTCACGACGCGATCGTGGTCGAGCACGCGGATCAGCAGGCGGTGGTGATCGGCGATGGGCACCGATCGGCACATCTCGGGGGTCACGGTCACGCTTGTCACGCGGGTGATCGCCTCGGCGACCTGCGTGTAGAAGCCTCCTGCTTTGGGGTCCAAACGCTCGGTGACCTGCGCGGCGACGGCTGCGGTGTCGAACTGTCGGCGTACAGCGCGGGGGAGGCCCTTGAGAATCGATTCGACTTTCGACGCGAGCCAGCCCGGGATGAGCCAGTCGGCCTGGTCGGGGTCGAGCGTCGATGCGGATTTGATCGGGAGTGAGAGACTCACGCCGTCGGTGGCGGAGCCGGGCTCGTGCGAGTATTCGAGCCTCGCGGCGGAGCCCCCAGGGAGGCGGATCGCATCGGGGAACCGGGCGGGGTCGGGTTCATGCTCGAACTGGCCTTCGAGGTCGATCTGTGTGAGGAAGAGCAGCTTCGGCTCGGTGCGCTCGGCGACGCGTCTCCATTTGTCGAACGCGCGGTTCGTGCTGATGTCGGGCGGGAGTATGCGGTCGAAGAAGCGGATGAGGATTTCGTTGTCGGGGAGGCGGCCGCTGCGGAGTTTGGCCTCGTTGCGGGCGGCTTCGGCGAGGAATCGGTCGTTGTGCTTCTCGAACGGCGCGCCGGCCTGATACTGCCTTTCGACGAGTGCCTCTTCGATGAAGATCCGGCGCGCGGCGGGGCGATTGACGGAGCCGAAATCGACGAGCCTGCCCTGCGAGATGACCAGATCCCAGAGCTTGATTGTGGCACGTGCCTCGACGCGGCCCCGCTCGGGGATGTATGCGGGCTCGGCGTACTCGCGGGTGATGAGGTGCTTGGCGACGTCCTCGATCCAGGCGGGGTCGATGCGCGCGACCGATCGGGCGTAGAGCTTGGTCGTGCGGACGAGCTCGGCCGCGACGACCCACTTCGATTCGCGCTCGGGCACCGAGGATGCGGGGTGGATCCAGAACCGGCCGGCGCGGGCGCCGCTGAACCCGCCCTCCTGGTGCTTCTTGCCGATGCCCGAGAGGCAACCGGTCAGGATGGCCCGGTGGAGCGCCTCGGGGTCGTGCTTCTTCGCGTCGCTTCTCAGGCCTGAGTCCCGGCAGATGTCGCGGAGTTGGCGGTGCGTGTCCGTCCACTCGCGGAGGCGCTGGTAATTGAGGAACTCCTTGGCGCACTGCTTGCGGAGTTGCGAGCGGGAATGCTTGTCCTTGAGCTCGTGGTAGTGCGCCCAGAGCTTGAGGACCGTGGCGAAGTCGGACGCTTTGTCGACGTACCGCGCGTGCAGGTTGTCGGCGGCGTCGCGCCGCTCGAATGGGCGCTCGCGGGGATCCTGGACCTCGAGGAACGAAGCCACGATCAGAGCGTCGCCCAGCACGCCTTCGCCTGCCGCGGCGTGCAGGATGCGCCCGATACGCGGATCGACGGGGAGCTTGGCGAGGATCTTGCCCTCGGGCGTGATCGCTCGGGCTTCGTCCACGGCGTTGAGCTCGTAGAGCGTGTCGTAGGCGTCGTTGATGCGCCCGGGGATGGGTGGCTCGATGAATGGGAAATCCTGCGGTCGGCCCAGGCCCAGAGATTGCATCTGCAGGATGACGCCCGCCAGGTTCGTGCGGAGGATCTCGGGCGGCGTGAACTCGTCACGCGAGTCGTGGTCCTGCTCACGGTAGAGGCGGATGCAGACACCCGGTTCGGTTCTGCCGCAACGCCCGGCGCGTTGCCGGGCGGAGGCTTGGCTGATGGGTTCGATCTGGAGCGACTCGATCTTGCGCCGGGCGGAGTAGCGGTTCATGCGCACGAGGCCCGAGTCGACGACGTACCGGATGCCGGGCACGGTGAGCGAGGTCTCGGCGACGTTCGTCGAGAGCACGATGCGTCGGCCCGGGTGCCGCTTGAAGATGCGCTGCTGGTCTGAGGGCGAGAGCCGGGCGTAAAGAGGCAAGACTTCGCAGCCACGGAGGGCCGGGCTCATCTCGGAGGCGTTGCGGATCTCGTGCGCCGCTTCGCGGATCTCGCGCTCACCCGGCAGGAAGACGAGCACGTCGCCAGGGCTCCCCGGCCTGTCGAACGAGGCGAGTTCCTCGATCGCTGAGACGATCGCGGACGAGAGCGTGGCGTCGTCGGGGTTCTCGGCGTCCTGGATCGGGCGGTAGAGCACATCAACCGGGTAGGACCGGCCCGAGACCTCAACGATCGGGACGCGGGAATGGGTCGCGACGCCGAAGTGATCGCTGAAGCGTTCGGAATCGATGGTCGCGGATGTGATGACGACCTTGAGATCGGGCCTGCGGGGCAGGATCTGGGTGAGGTAGCCCAGGAGGAAGTCGATGTTGAGGCTCCGCTCGTGGGCCTCGTCGATGATGATGGCGTCGTACTGCTCGAGGAGCCGGTCGGAGCGCGTCTCGGCGAGGAGGATGCCATCGGTCATGAGCTTGACGAGCGTCTTGTCGGACGTGTGATCGCCGAAGCGGACCTTGTACCCGACTTCGGTTCCCAACGCGATGCCGAGTTCGCTGGAGACGCGATCCGCGACGGCTCTTGCCGCGAGGCGCCTTGGCTGCGTGTGCCCGATGACGCCCGAGATGCCGAGGCCCATGTCGAGCAAGAGCTTTGGGAGCTGTGTGGACTTGCCCGAGCCGGTCTCGCCGCTGACGACGACGACCTGGGACTCGCCGATCGCCTGGCGGAGCTCTGCGAGGTGCGCGGTGAAGGGGAGGTCTTCGGGGTACTGGATCCGGGGCACACTCTGTCGCCGGCGGGTGACGCGTGCGACGGATTCGGCGATGAGCCTCTCGGCTTGGTCTTGTTTGGATTGCCGGAGGAGCGAGCGGATGCGTCCGCGGTCTTGGCCGAAGCATTGGGAGAGAACTGGGCCGGTCGGCGCGCGGGAGCCGCCGAGGCTTTTGCCCCTTCGGCGTCGGCGTTTGGATGGCTGGCCCTCGGGCATGGACGACAATAGTTCGCGGGCCCTCGCCCGTCAGACGCCCTCGTTGTGGATGACCAGATCGAGGTTTGACTCGTAGAGCGGGGCGTATTTGCTGTAGGTCGGCTCGGCGATGGCATCGAAGTGCTCGCGGGCGGCATGGACGCCCATGCCCCGCTCGCCGAGTTCCTCGATGCGTTCCCACCTCGCCCACCGCGTGTCCCGCCCGGCGTGGACGAGGACGCGGATGTCGGTCAGGTGCGCGACCATGGGGTGCAACGCGAAGATTCCCTCGCAGACGATGAGGCCACTTGCGGCCGCGTCCCATTCACCGACGCGGCGGTGGCTCTGGAAGCACCAAACCGGGATCCGGGCCTGCCCGGTTTCGCGGAGCCGGGTGAGATCCTGGGCCAGACGCGGCAGGTCGGCGTGGATGGGCTCGTCCCGTTCGTGATCGGGGACCTGGGTGTAGTCGGGAAGATAATGGTCGGTCGAGATCATGAGCCCGCCGAGCTGCGCGGCGAGCGTGGACTTGCCCGAGCCCACGGGTCCCCCGATGGCGATCACCGATCGGCCCGGGCCCGCTTCGTCGTGGATGATCCGCTGAATGGCCTCGCGGGCCTCATCGAGCGAGCCGACATGGAGCGGTTTGGGTCGCATGACTCGACTCGGGCCCCTCTGGTAGGCTCTGTCCCGGTCACGTGCCGGGGGATTGCATCGTATGGGCGAGTATTCGGGTCTGGTCGGCGTCCTGGTCCTGCTCGGCGTGGCGTGGATGTTCTCGACGAGTCGACGCCTGATCAGCATCCGGATCGTACTGGTCGGGCTCGGGCTTCAGATGACGCTCGCTTTTCTGCTCATCGGCTTCGAGCCCGCCCGTCGATCATTTGAGATCCTGGCCACGGGGATCACGAAGCTCCTGAGTTTCTCGCAGGCCGGGGGGCGATTCCTGTTCGGGAACCTGACCGACGGCTCGCAGCCCTGGGGGTTTGTGTTTGCCGTCCAGGTGCTCCCCACGATCGTGTTCTTCGCCTCGCTCATGTCGATTCTGTACCACCTTGGGATCATGCAGCGGATCGTCGCGGCCCTGGCCTCGGTGCTCAAGTTCACACTCGGGGTGAGCGGGACCGAGGCGCTCTCGGCGGCGGCCAACGTCTTTGTCGGGCAGACCGAGGCCCCGCTCTGCATCAAGCCCTATCTCCCCAGGATGACGCGCTCGCAGATCATGCTCGTCATGACCAGCGGCTTTGCGACCATCGCCGGCTCGGTGCTCGCGGCGTTCGTGGGCATGCTGGGCGGCGCGGACGAGGCCTCGCAGATCGAGTTCGCCAAGCACCTGCTCACGGCGAGCGTGATGTCCGCGCCGGGCGCGTTCGTCATCGCCAAGATGCTCATGCCCGAGACCGAAACGCAGATGAACGAGCAAGAGATCAAGACGATCGGATCGGGCGAGCGGACCACGGTCAACGTGCTCGACGCGGCGGCCGCGGGCGCGACGGACGGGTTCAAGCTCGCGCTCAACGTCGCGGCGATGCTCGTGGCGTTCGTCGCGCTCATCGCGATGATCGACTGGCCGCTCGGCGCCCTGCACGGCACGATGCTCGGGACCTGGCTTGAGAACCTGCTCGGGCTCGACAGGCTCTCGCTCATCGGGCTGCTGGGCGTGCTCTTCTCGCCCGTTGCCATCCTGATGGGCATCGGGGGCGAGGACGTGTTTACGGTGGGCGAGTTGCTCGGGACGTCGATGGTGGCGACGGAGTTTCTGGCGTACATCGGGCTGAGCGACCGGATCGCCGAGGGCACGATCGATCATCGCTCGGCGGTCATCGTCACCTATGCGCTCTGCGGCTTTGCGAACTTCCCATCCATCGCGATCCAGATCGGCGGGCTCACGGCGATTGCGCCGGAGCGGCGGTCGGACTTTGCGCGCATCGGGCCCCGGGCGATGCTCGCCGGGGCGCTGACGTGCTGGATGACCGGATGCATTGCGAGCCTCTTCGTGGGCTAACGCGACGAGGTCAGGCCGATCGCACGCTCGATCTCGTTCGACATGGACATGACCGCGGCGCCCGCGACGGCGATCAGCGCACCGAGCACCGCGGCCTTCGTGAGCTTCTCGTTGTAGAGCTTGCCCACGAAGGGCAGGATCATCACGGGCGAGAGCGAGAGGAGCGTCTGGGCGATGCCGAGCTCGACCGAGCGGATGGCGATGAGCGAGAGCCAGACGCCAAGGAATGGGCCGAAGACGGCGCCAGCGAGCGTGAAGAGGAGTCCGGGCGTCCAGCGGAGTTTCGAGGATCCCGGTTCGCGGCGTTTGACCATGTGGTAGCTGATGAGCACGATCGGGGTCATGCAGAGCAGACCGAAGATCATGCGCACGAGCGTGGCGGCGAGCGGATCGACGGCGGTCTCGCCCGAGCTCATTCCCATCTTGGCGAACATCGCGCCCAGCGACTGGCAGACCGAGCCGATGAGCGCGAGCGCGTAGCCGCGCGTGACGTGTTTGGAGTGCTCGTCGCTGGTCTTGGTCTGACGCTGGACCACGACCCAGGCAATGCCCAGGATCGTGATGAACATGCCCGCCAACGCGACGAGCCCGATGCTCTCTTTCAGGAAGAGAAAGCCGAACGTCAGCCCGAAAATCGGGGTCGAGGTCATCACGAGAAGGGCGCGCCTGGGCCCGATGTCGAGGAACGCGGCAAAGAGCGCCTGATCGCAGATGGTCAGCCCGATGAAGCCCGAGAGGGCGAGCGTCCCCCACTGCATCGCGGTTGGGACCTGCGGGATCACGGTCTTGAAGAGGATGTAGTGCGTCGTTCCAAGCAGGATGACGGCGAAGAACATGCGGGCCGTGTTGACCGCCGTGACACCGATGCGTTTGCCGCCTGCGGTGAAGAAAATGGTGGTGAGCACCCAGAAGGCCGAGGTGGTCAGGCCCGCGATGATCCCAGCGGTTTCGGGTGAGATGGGCACCGGCTAGCGTAGACGCGGATAGTGCGCGAGCAATGGTCTAGCGAGCCTCGACGAGCGACTTCGCCCGGGCGGGGTCGATCGGGTTGAACCACTGGCCGTCAACTTTGAGGAAGGACCCGACGATCAGGGCGTGTGCGTGCTTGAGGAGCTCGCGGACCGAGTCGGGCGAGACGCCCGAGCCCACAAGGACCGGGACGTCCGCTGCTTTCCGGGCGACTTTCAGGTCATCGATCGACGCGGGCTTGCCCGTGGATGTGCCGGTGACGATGACCCCGTCCACGCCGAAGAACTGGGCGGCCTCGACTGCCTCGGCGATATTGATGTCCGCGGTGATGGCGTGCGAGGCGTGCTTCTTTTTGATGTCGGCGAGGATCGCGACTTGCTCGGCGCCGATGTATCTGCGGTACCGGAGCAGCGGCCCGGCTTCGGCCTTGGCAAGCAGGCCCTCGTCGGCGACGTGCGAGAAGACGAAGTTCTCGCACCGGATGAACGAGCCGCCCGTCGCGTGAGCCGCGGCGAGGGCGTGCGTGTTGCCCCCCGAGAGGATCTGCACCCCCACCGGCCCGCCGAAGGCCTTTTGCACGGCTCTTGCCGCGAGGGTCATCACGGCGGTCTGTTCGGGGCCGAGGTCCTCGCCTTGGACGTAGGGCGCATCGTGCATGTTCTCGACGATGACGGCGTCGAAGCCCGCGTCCCTCAGGATCCGAGCCTCGCGGGCGGCGTGTTCGATGAGTTGATCGGGCGATTGGCTCGCGCGGGGCGTGCCGGGGGTTGGGCCGACGTGGACCATGCCGATGAGCCGGTTTCCCTGCTCGAGGAAGGCCGATCCGGGGCAACTGTTTCGGGGCTGGGTCATACCGGATAGAGTGTACGCCCCGGATCCGGAGTCCCGATGATGACGTTGCCTTCGAGCCTTGTCGCCGCCGCTTTGACGGTGGTGTCCCTGCCGGGCTGTGCCGCTCAGCCGGGCGTGGAGTACACGGTCCGCCTGGACCGGGCGAGGAACCAGATCGTGCGCGTGGAGGCGACGGTCAGCCAGCCCGGCGAGCAGGCCGAGTTCGTGCTGCCGTCCTGGCGGCCCGGGCGGTACGGCATCCTCGACTTCGCCGCGACGGTGCGGACTTGGGACGCGATTGACCAGTCGGGTCAGCCGCTCGAGGTCCACAAGGTTCGCAAGAATGCCTGGGTCGTGGACGCCGCGGGCACGGAGAGCGTGACGTTTGGGTACGACATCTTCGCAAACGAACTCGGCCTGCGGACCCGGCACGCCGACGACTCGCACGTGTTCCTGAACGGGTCGAGCATCTTTGTGATGAACCCGCCGACGCGGGAGAGGGCGCATCTGGTCCGGTTCGATGGGTTGCCATCGGATTGGAAGATCGCCACGGGCCTGCCCGACGGCGAGGAGCCCGGGACGCTCCTGGCGCCGAACTTCGACGTGCTCGTCGATTCGCCGATCGAGCTGGGCACGCACCGGAGCGTGAAGTTCGATGTGCGGGGTGTTCCCTTCGAGATCGCGATCTGGGGCGAATGCGTGACGAGTGACAAGGAGCTCGCCGAGGACTTTACGAAAGTCGTTGAGGCCTGCGTGGACGTGTTCGGAGCCGTGCACTTTGACCGGTATGTCTTCCTCCTGCACAGCGTCGAAGGCATCGGGGGCGGCACCGAGCACCTCAACTCCACGATCATGCAGACGAGCCCGACTTCGTTCGAGAGCGAATCGGCGTACCGCGGGTTCCTTGGACTCGTCGCGCACGAGTTCTTCCACACGTGGAACGTCAAGCACTTCCGCCCCGCGGAGATCACGCCATACGACTACGACAAGGAGAACTACACGACCTCGCTCTGGGTCGCCGAGGGGTGCACGAGCTACTACGACGATCTGCTGCTCGCCCGGACGGGCCAGCGGAGCGTGCGGAACTATCTGGATTCGGTCGAGGGCTCGATCGGGAGCGTCCTCTCGAACCCGGGCAGGAACTTCATGAGCGCCGATCAGGCGAGCTACGACACGTGGCTCAAGGCCTGGGGCCAGTCGAGCCCGGACCACCGCAACACGACGGTGAGCATCTACACGCAGGGCGCGATGATCACGCTCGCGCTGGACATGCTCATCCGGCGCGAATCGGGCGGCGAGCGTTCGTTCGACGACGTGATGCGGCTCATGAACGAGCGGTACCCGTACACGGCCGGGGGCTACACGCCCGAGCAGTTCCGGGCGACGGTCGCCGAGGTCGCGGGGATGGATGTCTCTGATTTCTTCGCCAGGCACGTCGCGGGCACCGAGAACCTGCCCTTTGCGGAATTGCTCACAGTCGTCGGGCTGGAACTGACCCTGCGTGACCCGGACCCGCAGGTGTATTCCGGGCTTTCGCTCCGTGATTCGGACGGCAGGACCACGGTCGGCAGGGTCATCGACAACAGCCCGGCGTTCGAAGCGGGGCTCATCCTTGATGACGAGATTGTCTCCGCCAACGGCAAACGCATGAACACGGGCGACTGGAATGCGCTCGTCGACGAATCGGCACCCGGCGATGTCATCCGCGTGGGGATGTTCCGGCGCGGGCAGTACCGCGAGATCGATCTGACGCTCGCCGGTGAGGTTCGCCAGAGCTTTGATGTCGATTTCGTGAGCGACGCCACCGACGAGCAGAAGGCTCAATTCGAGGATTGGACGGGCCAGAGCTGGCCCGGCGAGTAAAGACATGCACACGACCAACGAATCGCTCTACGAGAAGTGCGTTTTCGACACCGAATGCACGCTCGAAACCGCCTCGATCGTCATCGTCCCCGTGGGGTACGACGGCACCGCGAGCTACGGCAAGGGCACGCGCATCGGGCCCGAGATCGTCATGCGGGCGATCCCACAGCTCGACTACGTGGATCCGAGGTTCCCGGAACCGAAGCGATTCAACGTCTACGTGGATCGGCCCGTCGAGTATGACGCCAAAGCCGAGACCAACGCGATCGGGCACGAGATCCGCGAGAAGACCGCCACGCGCGCCCGGGAGATTCTGGAGCGTGGGCAGATTCCGGTGATTCTGGGCGGCGAGCACAGCGTGCCGCAGGGCCAGATCGAGGCGTGCGCTGCGCATGCGGGCGAGATCGGGCTCCTCCAGATCGACGCGCACCTTGACCTGCGCCCGGCGTACGAGGGGTACACCTACTCCCACGCCTCGGTGATCCGCAACATCGTCGAAGGCTGCCCGGCGGTGACGAAGATCGTTCAGGTCGGCATCCGCGATTACTGCCCCGAAGAGATTGCGTTCGCCAACTCGACGAAGGGTCGCATCCGTGTCTACGGCGACGACGAGCTCTTCGGACGCACCGACGGCGGGCTTTCCTGGCGATCGCTCTGGGAGGAGGTCGTCAAGGAGTTCCCTCAGAACATCTACGTCACGTTTGATATTGATGGGCTGGAGCCGGCGCTCTGCCCGGGGACGGGCACACCCGTGCCGGGCGGCCTCACGTTCAACCAGGCGACGGCGCTACTCGAGGTCGTTGCCAAGTCCGGCAAGCGCGTGATCGGGGCGGATCTCGTCGAGGTCGGGCCCTCGCCCGACGGGAGCGAGTGGGACGCCAACGTCGGCGCGCGGACGCTCTACAAGCTCTGCCGGGCGGTGGCGTCCTCAAGCCGGTGAGGGCTGCGGGAAGAGATTGGCGATGAAGAGGATGCCGTTATCGGCGGCTCCGAAGCCGAGCGGGACGATGTACTTCCCGCCGAAGAGAAAGACGATCACGAAGAGCCCCGATGCGACCCAGCGTGCGTTCTCGCCGTACCAGAGCTGGGCGTAACCGGGTGAGAAATCGGCCAGGATCCGACTTCCGTCGAGCGGCGGGACGGGGATCAGGTTGAAGATCATCAGGGCGATGTTGAGCATCACCCCCAGCCGGAAGAACGTGAAGAGATTCTGCGCGAGAGGGTCACCGATCTGGTTGGCGAAGGCGAGCACGATCCCGCCGAGCAAAATGCACACCCCTGCAATCACGAGGTTCATGGCGGGCCCGGCTACGGCAACGAACGCGCCGGCGTGCCTGCCACGGAAACGGCTCGGATTGACGGGCATCGCGCCGAAGGCAAACCCAAAGAGCAGGAACAGAATCAGGCTCATCTGGCCCATGTGGACCAGCGGGTTCCAGGTCATGTGACCCGTCTCGATCGGTGTGCGGTCGCCCCGATTGAGCGCAGCCCAGCCGTGGGACAATTCGTGCAGCACGATCGAGCCCACAACGAGCACGACCCATGAGACGAGCACAACCTTGCCGTTGGGCATATCGAGAACGGAAGCGACCCACCATGATCCGAGCATGGGATAGCCTAGCCGACTTGCATGGACTATGTGACCTTGTTTAGCCGGCCTTGGCGGGCGTCGCGGTCGAGACCTTGCTCGCCATCTCGACGAGCTTGTCGAAGGCTGCGGGCTCCTCGATGGCGATCTGGCTCAGCATCTTGCGATTAAGCAGGACGCCCGAGAGCTTAAGGCCGTTGACGAAGGCGCTGTAGCGAGTGCCACGCATCCGGCACGCGGCCGTAATGCGGGTGATCCAGAGCGAGCGCATGTCGCGCTTGAAGTTGCGGCGGTCACGGTAGGCGAAGACGCCCGAGCGGATGACCTGCTGCTTGGCGAGCTTGCGGTGCTTGGAGCGCGAGCCGTAGTAGCCTCGTGCGGCTCGGAGGATGCGTTTGCGGGACTTGTTGCGTGCGGGGCCGTTGGTGGCGCGGGGCATCGTGTGCTCTCCATTTCATACCGGGCGGGGCGGCGTGTCTGCCGGCTTGGAACCCGACGGGCGATGACTCAAATCGGACGGAACTTACTTGTCGGCTTTGGCGGCCTTGGCGGCGGCCATGCGGGCCTCTTTGCGGGCCGCGGGCGAGGGGCTCACGCGGATGGCGGCCTTGGGCTGGGTGCGACCACGCAGGCGGCGGTACAGCAGCTTCTCGAATCGCTTGGCGTCCGGGTTGGCCGCGTAGCGGTCCTTGCGGAGCTGGCGCAGACGCTTGCCGCTCTTGTGCGAGCTCAAGTGCTTGTGATAGGCCGCGCGGTGGCGGACCTTGCCGCTCTTGGAAATCCGGACTCGCTTGAGGAGCCCCTTGTGGACCTTGTTCTTCGGCATATCAACTCACCTCAATCGCACTGACCACGGGACAGCCCCGCCCGCCTGTCGGCAGAGGGGGGAGCGTAGGCCTCAAGAAGCCCGCTGACAACGCCAGATTGGAGGTTATGGCCCGACAAAGGCGTCGGTGTAGGAATCCGGGCGTTCGGTGCCTTGAAGGGGCATCATGCCCGTCTTGCGGACCCCCGGGTTGACGAGTCGTTCGAGGAACCTTGGGAGGTAGATCTGGTCGTTATGGGGCAGCCAGGGGGTGGTCAGCCAGTCGACGGAGCCGTCGCCATTGAGCACGTGCTGGCCCCGCCCGTTGTGGTTGGGCGAGTTCTCATATGGATCGATCGGGAGCCTCTGGTACGCCTTCAGGGTGACCGGGGAGCGGTCGGTCAGAATGATGAGCCCACGCCTGGCCCAGCGGTCATCGTCAGTCGAGCCCAGGATGACCCGGTAGCTGTAAGAGACGTTGTCGAAATTGCCCCAGTCCACGGCATCATTACTCGTAGGCTTGGCGACCGCGTTCTTATTTCCGGGGCTTGCAAGGGATTCGAGAGACGTGTAGCCCCTTCGCGCGAGCGTGTAGAGATTGGCGGAGTTGGACTGGAGCGGGTCCAGACCGACCAGCCACCATCTCCGCTTCATGCCGACGGACTGGTTATTGATCTGATCCGAGGGTGTATAAACGGGGAGCATCCCCTCGTTGTCGCTCGCATACGAGCCGAAGGCGACGGAGGCCACAGCGAAATTCGATTCGTTTTGCTTTCGCATGGACTCGAATCGGAACGTGGAAAGGACCGGGAGCGTGACCGAGAGGCCAACGATGAGCACGGCCGCGATCGATGCGATGTCCGTCAAGCGGAGCCTGATCGGGAACGCGAAACCGTTCGGTTCATCGAGCGAGACGTAATCGCTGATCCTGCCGAGCGTGCTCTCGATGAGGAAATCTGGAGCGTCGATTTCCGAGGTTTCAATCGAAGAAGAGATGAGCCTGGCGAAAGCCTCGTGTTTCTCGGCCTGGTCGCGGAGCCCTCTTGGGACGCCGCCGGCGTTGTACCCGGCGAGGCTCCACATGTCGAGCGCATCGGCCGAGGCATCGCTCAGGGCGGCCTCGGCGACGGGCTCACTCAGGAGCTTGCGGATGGTGGCTTCGATAAGCTCGGGCGCCGCCTCGGGCGTGACCTCGCAGGCGTGCCCGAAGTTGTCGATCAGGTCCTCGGCGCATTTGCGGTACTGCTCGGGCACCCGGCTCAGGTCCCAGCCCGATTCGATGAGCGCGTCCAGGGCCTCCTCGGCCTCGGGACAGAGCTGGGTCGGGTTGGTCAGACGCTTCATCAAGGCGACTTCCCTCCGGCTTTTGACTCGTTGGCACCCTGACCATCTCGCTCGCTGACGAGCTTGCCGTAGTTTTTGGCAAAGGTTGCCACGGCGCTGTGGAGCCGGCTCTTGACGGTCCCGAGGGGGATGTCGAGATCGTCGGCGATCTGGGCGTAGCTGAGCCTCTGGAAGTAGGCCAGGAGGAGAACCTCTCGCAGTGTGAAGGACAGTGAATCCATCGCCTTGGCTACCAGTTCCTGCTGCTCTTTGGCGTCCAGTTCCGCTTCGGGCCTGGGGCCTGGCATTTCCATCAGATCCACGAATTCGATCGGGCTCCCGCCGCCGCTGCCGCCGACCGGAGCCGAGAGACCGAGAGCCGGCCTCCTGCCCTTCTTACGCATGGCATCGCGGGCTTTGTTCGCCGCGATCGTAAAGATCCAGGGCTTGAATCTCCGGCTGGTGTCGAAACGCCGCGCAGACAGATGGAATTGCAAAAAAGTCTCTTGGAACGCGTCTTCCGCGGCGTCCCGGTCGCCGGTGAGCCTCGTTAAGAAACGCAGAAGATCGTTCTTGTGCCGATCGATGAGCGTCCTGAGCGCAGACCGGTCCCCTTTGACGTAGCGGGCGACCAGTGTCTCATCGCTGAGTTCGGGCAACCGGGGTCCCTTCGAAGGCCCGAGAATCGGAGTCTATCAGGGAAGAGCCGCGAGAACCCCGCCCAGCGTTCGCCGGAACCGCATCGGATGTTCGCTTTGCGGACCAAAGAGTGCGATTCCTTCTGCCCGAAGAGCCACCGCAGGGCCGGCTTCGTACCGCTGGAAGGCTTCTCGCGAACCGAACACATACCGAGCTTCAGCGGTAAATGTCGCCCCCTCGGTGTGATCATGCCGGACCACGGTGCCCGAAAGGGCGCCGGCCTGAATGACATCCCGGATGTGCCCCTGGATGAGCCAGGCGACATAGGCTCGCATGGAGGCCTCGGACTCGGTCTCGGCGATCACGGTGTAGGCGATGGTGCTCACGGATCGATGATATCGGTCGCTTGCAGGGGTTGGGCACGCAATCCGGGAAGACCGGGTGCGTTGTGCTCCTCAGAGGATGTCGGCTGTGAACGAAGACATCACCGGGCGTGGAATCGACGCTCAGCGCCGTGCTGACGAGCCCGGGGCAGCCGGCGATCTTGCGGACCTCGTTGCAGAGGCCGCGGCAGGTGACGGCCAGGCCTGGTCGGAGCTCATCGAACGCTACGCCAGGCGGGTCTACGCCTTGGCCAAGAGTCGGCTCCGTGACCCGGATCAGGCCGAGGAGGTATCGCAGGCGGTGTTTGCATCGGTTTTCCAGCACGTTTCAACGGGACGCTACACGGAGCGCGGGCAGTTTGAGCCCTGGCTCTTTCGGATCGCGATGAACCGCATCCGAGACCATGTCCGCCGAAGTTCGCGCGGGCCTCGGATGGTGGGCGAGTTTGCCGCACCCGTCGCAAGCGCGCCGGCCTCCCCGCTGCACGCGGAAGATGTGAACGAGCTCCGCCGAGCGATCGAGAGCCTGAGCGACGCGGATCAGGAGATCATCGGGCTTCGGCATCAGGCGGGGATGGAGTTCAAGGCGATCGCGGAGGTCTTGAACGAACCCGTGGGCACGCTTCTGGCGCGGCACCATCGAGCGCTGCACAAACTCAGGGACCTGCTCGGAGCGAAGAAATCGGCGGGAGTCAGCCATGAATGAACACACCGAAAGCAACACCGACTTCGAGCGGCGCCTCGACCGGTTGGCCCAGGCGGATCGCGGCGAGCTCGATGCCGGGTTCGAGGACCGCGTCTGGCACGCGATGCAGCAGCCCGCAGCGGAACGTATCCCCGGACGCCGACGCAAATCGACGGCCTGGATCCCTTTCGTCACCGCGGCGTGCGTCGGGATCATGGGCTACATCGTCTGGATGCCGATGATCAACGTGGACACGAGCACGCGGACGGATGACGTCGCCGCTGTGGAGACCGAGAACGACTCGATGGAGATCCTGCTCAGCTCGTTCGACACGATGGACCTGCTGATCGCGGGCGTCGACGAGATGGACGAGAATCTGAGCGTGATCGAGCTGCAGATGGATGCCACCGAAGTGGAGAACGATGCGATCTGGCAGGATTACGGAGGCGCGCTTTGAAACGGATACTTCTCACACTGTGCGCGGCGAACGTGTTGTTTGTATCGGGGGCTTGGGCGCAGAACGAGCCGCCCCGCCGCCAGCCCGATCGGGCGCATCTGCGGCAGGATCTCCAGGACCAGCTCGAGCGGCTGCGCATGCGCGAGCGGTGGCTCACGCGCCAGATCGACGCGATGGATCGGGGCGAATCGCCCGAGCAGCCCGGCCCCGAGGGCGAAGGCCCCAAGCCCGACCGCGGACTCACCGCCGAGGAACGCCAGAAGCTCATGGGCGTGCTCCGTGATCTGCAGTCCGACCCGACGCTGGCCGGCGGTGATTCGCCATTCCGGCACATCATCGAGGCGCAGGGGCCGGAGTCGGAGCGGCTCATCGCCCGGCTCGCACCGAGGCTTCGGAACCTCGTGGAACTCAAGGACACCGACGAAGACCGCTACGCGGCTGCGCGCAAGGAGATGGTCGCGGGGATGCAGATCGCTCGCGCCGCTCGGCAGTTCGGTCTGACAGCTCGTGATCCGGACGCAACGGATGAGGCGCTCAATCAGGCCCGTCGGGTGCTTCGGGCCGCGATCGCGGAGGGGTTCGACGCGCGTGCCGAGATGATGCGCTACGAACTGCGCGATGCCCAGGAGAGGCTTGACAGCCTTACGCAGGAGATCTCGGAAGCCGAGTCGGATCGTGACGCGCGCATCGACGAGCAGCTGACGAACATGGTCAAGCGTATCGAGTCATCGGGCCAATGGGAAGACCGCGAGCCGCCCGTGAGGGACAGGCGGCCCCGTCCCTCACGAGACGATTGAACCGGCTTCGAGCGGGCTCATGAGTGTGAGCACGACGACGTCGCGCTCGCCGCCTTCGGCCTTGGGCGCGTTGCTCGCTGCGAGCATCATGCCCCGGGATTCCTCGCCTCGGATCGTCCGGGGCGCGAGGTTGGCGACGACGATGATCTGCTTCCCGACGAGATCCTCGGGCTTGTAGTAGGCCTTGACGCCCGCGCAGATCTGGCGGGGTGTGCCCGAGCCGTCGGCGAGTTGGAGCTTGAGGAGCTTGTCGGCGTTGGGGTGCAACTCCGCGGCGACCACGGTCGCCACGCGGAGGTCGATCTTGGCGAACTCGTCGAAAGTGATCTCGGGCTTTGCGGGAATCGTTGCGGGCGTGGCTTCGGACATCGGTGCTCTCCTCGTCTCTTGGCGGGACTCTATTCCTGACCGGCGCCCGACGCCATAAATTCGCTTTGATCGAGCCATTTCCCTGCTCGGTAGTACACCTTGGTTGGGTCTACGCCCATCGTCGGAGCGATCTCAGATGGCTCTGGGTCGAGTATCGGGCGGCCCAATCCGACCGCGAGTTCGGCGGCCCATGATTTCTGCGTGCCATGCAGAAGGAGTGATTGGTATCCGAGATAGGCAATGAGAGCTTCTCGGGAAATGACTGGACCGGGATTGCCTCGGCACGTTGAGCACAGACGACGGACCTGCCCCCCTTCGGAGCGATCGGGCACACCCCGGGCGTTTCCGCACTCGGGACAGGGCCAGATCTGCGCTTCGCGCAAAATGGCCGCGGAGGACGCCTCATTGCCTGGTCGGTCGAGAATATCCCGTGTCTGTTCGAGCAATGCGAGCACGCGTGGGTCATCGAGGCGCTCGCGGGCGAGCGAGCCGTCACCCGAGAGCATGAGTCCCACTGCTTCCGCGAGCAGGAACGCCGACTCGTCTGCCTGATGGGGCGCATCGGCGGCATCCCAGCGTTGCCCCGCGTAACGACGATCGATCCGGCCGGCAAGCGCCCGGAGCCAGCGTTTGCGGTCCTCAGAAGTTTCAAGGTCCGCAAGGGCGAGGCAGGCGCTGGCGCGGATCGGAAACTCAGCCGCCTCCGCCTGTGATGGATCCTTCTCCGCCAGCACAAAGGCGAGCACAAAGAGACGCCGTGCGAGCAGAATTTCTCCCACATCTTTCGCGCTGCCAGAGACGTCCTCTGCCAGCAAAATGTAGCCGATCGGATCGGTAGGCGAGAGCGATTCGAGACGGCGCTGGAGCTGCGGCTGCGCGAAAGTATCGGCGCAGATGGTCAGAGTGATGAGGGATGAGAGAATGTACAGGGCGATCCTGTTCATGATGCGTCCCCCCGAAGCCTGAGCTTCCAGAGACGAACTGCGGCTTCTTCGCACGCAAGGATTTGATCGAGAATTGTGCGAGCGGTGCGACGCTTCACACGAAGTTCATCCGTGATCGTCTCGACATGCTGTTTCAGTTGTGGCCTTTCGGCAGCGACAAGCAACGCCATCGCTTCAACGCCCATGACTTGTTCGACTGCGAATTGATCAAGAGACCCCTTCGCAAGAAGCTTCCTCCCGGCATGGCGTCGGTCAAGCTCGTCCATCCGAGCGAGCAGATTGATGTCCTCGATGACCTGGGAAGCGCTCTGCCGCCAGAACTCGGCGAGACGCTTGGCATATTCAGTGAGTTCAACGGCATTTCCAGGCCCCCTTGCGGTTGAACCTGTGTTCGAAAGGCGATCTTCATAGCTCATCTGGAGCATTGTCACGAGGAGATCGACCGCTTGACCTTCGCCGACACCAGAGATCCGACGGAGAAGCTCGTCGACGCAGGCCTGCCTCGCACGCACGCTCCACTTGGGATTCTCGACGGAAGGAAGTCGCGCGTAGGTCACGGCTTCGATCAGCTCGCTGCTGGATTTGATCTTTGGAATACGCGGAAGGTATTCGAGCACGGCATTCAGAATCGCGGGACTGTCGGCGTACAGCAGAACGATCTCACGGGCCTGGGCACGCACGGCCGCGGGCGTTCCGAGGAAGGCATCACGGACGATGAGTTCCGCTGCGACGGGCCCGAGCACGCGTTTCCCCCTCGTCAGATCGGAGAGGAGCGCCTGTCGGATCGGAATATTCTGGCGCGCATCGATATACTTGAGGGCCCACTCATCAGCGCTGTTTCCCCCGAGGTAAGCGGATTGATCTGAGGAGATGCTCCCAATCACTCGATCGATGTCGTCTGTCAGATTGCCGAGAATCGAATCGGCGCTTTGCGTGTCTCCCCAGAGCGTGGCATTTGCGGCGGCCGAAAGTCTGCTGAATAGAAGGGCGCGACCCACAATCTCGACCGGCCGTGATCCAGGCGGGAGAGCGAGTTGCTGATCGGCGATATCGACCCAGGTTTCTACGGCTTTGCTCGTCCCCGAATCCTTGCCCAGGAGAACACGCTCGAGTTCAGACCGAAGGACCATTCGCTCGCTTTGGTTCATGCCCTGCGGCGGGAGCAAGTTGTTGCCGATATCTTTGTCCTTCGAACGCGTGATCAATGGACGCATCACGCATGAGAGGTCGGATGCCGAGACGCGATCATCGCTGAACCACCCAACAAGCCGAACGGAAACATCCCCCATCGGCTCAAGCGTCAGCACCGATGTGAGCATGTCGACGGCCTGATATGTTGCCTTTGACTGACTCGGATCGGGTCCTTCAACAAGAACGCTCTCGATTGCGTCGAGAACCGCTTCGGAATGTGCCTGAGAGTTCGGTGTGAGCACCGCCTCGAGTTGTTGTAGCCATACAGTCCAGAATGTGTCGAACGGCTGACTGTGTGCGGCTGATTTGGCAGACACATGCAGTGCGAGGGAGGCCGCTTCGGCAAAGCCCTGCCCCCCCGAAGGGGATTCGGTGCCGAAGGCGTTCGTCAGGCCGCTAATAAGAGCCGAATCTATTGCAGTGGGATAATTCCTTTCATCGGATAACCGTGACAAGGTCCCGGCGCTCCAGATCCAACTGCGGTAGTCATCGGGCGAACCGATCCCGTTTGCGAGGGTGCCGTTGATTACGTGAATGATTGCGAGAGAGGTCTTCGGGGTTGTGGTGTTGCGATAGAGCAGCTCAATCAACCCGTTGTGCAGAGCACCTCTCCTGTCAGGCTCAAGGCTGATCCAGTTCGCAGCAACTGCCCGGTATGCGGCTCGAAATGTGTCGAGATCTGATTCACCGAGCGGTGTATTCTTCTGCGCCATGTCCGTGATGACGCGCGCCGCATCACGAGCGTCCATCGAAGCGGGCACGATTGGAACGGGCTTTTTCTGCTGTTGGACGGCTTGAGTCTGACTGGGTTCGGGCGAAACTGAGGCGTGGTTGGATTCATCCGGCGCCACCGGCGGCTGCTGCTGAGTGCCTGTCAGCCTCGCCCAAACGAGTACGAGTAAGATGAGCGTGGCCGACCCTGTCAGCCACGGAATAAGTCTTGTTCCAAGAGATCGATTGCGAGAACGCGCTGGTTGCCGAATGGATCCTACACGTTCCTGCGAACCTTTCTCGTCATTCTCTTCTGCTGGGCTCTGAACGGAAGGTGCCGCACTCGCCCCAGCGAGAACTTCGGTGATCACACCGGGGAGTTCCGAGGAGGCGATGCCTCTGGCGTGGGCGAGCATGGCTAGCTTGCGCATCGCGTGCGAATTCCAGCCGCCGCAGGCCGCGGCAACAAGGAGGACGTCGTGCGAAAGCGGGTGAGGGATACTCTGGCTTTGCCCGGTCTCAGCCGATGGGAAAGCCCTGTCCTGCTGTGGGATTTCATCGTCCAGCGTTGATTGCCGAACCACCGCAGCTTGATTCAGGAGGACCTTCTGTAGTTGTGGATCGAGCAATCTTGCAGCTGCCGAATGGACCGCGAGCCTGATTTCGTTTGCCTCGTGCGTTTGCCCACGGGGGTGGTTGGCGATCGCCGACATCCGAGCGCCGAGAGCCTGAAGAATTTCGGAATCATCGAGTGGTCGGCGAGGGAGCCCAAGCAGTGTAAACGGATCAACATCAACCGAGATGCCGAGAAAGGTTTCGCCCGGATCGCCCTGGTGTGTCATTGACTCACCTGCACATTCAGCGCACGGGCCAGTTCACGGAAGCGGGATCCCCATGGCTCGGGGCCGAGCAAGGGGTAGAGTATCGCGTGCTGCCGGAGTGTTGCTTTGGCGGCCTCGGTATCGGCACGGGCCAGCAGCCTGATCGATTCATACCTTGCTTCGTACCACTCATCGGTTTCGACATCGAGTCCCGAGACAAGTCGCCTCCAGACATCCAGAGCACGTTCACTCTCATCTGCCACTTCGAGCAGGCGTGCCTGACGGATGAGAATCCGTCCAGAACCAGCGCCCGATTCGATGAGACGGTCGTTGTACTTGATCGCACTCTCGAGCATCGAGCGTTCGTGCTGGGTTTCCCAGAGGGCCCCGGCGGCCTGCGCCACCGTTTCGAGTACGCCGAGCAAGACGCGTGAATCCGTTTGATCGCTTTCCAGCTGGGCGATCACGTGCGAACCTTGCCGCACGATTTCGCGAGCCGCATCGGTATTTCCGGGTTCCTCGATCCACCTCGCGACCGCGTCACGATAGAGCAAACGCTGCGAGGATCGCAAGAACCCGCCATCGAGACGTTCAATCTCGGCGTACCAACGGTCGAGTGCCGGTACATCACCGGTTGCCGAGGCGATCTGAAGCCTCCGAAACGCGATTTCCGGAGCCAGGTCGGATAATTCGAGCGAAGCGAATTTGGCGACACGATCAAGAAGCTCCAACGCGTACGCAGCCTTCTCGGTATCCGGCGGCGACATCCCGAGGGCAACGTCGGCGATCTGTCGCGCAATGAGCACGGCGCTTTCGGAGGCACGCTTTGCGAACTCGACATCGCCCGAGCGGATCTCGAGCAATTCCTGACGGATGAGGAGCGTTGCATTTTCCACAAAGCGCTGGCCAGTGAACGCTTCTTGGCTCGTCGGTGATTTGCGATAGATGCGGTAGAGCAACTGGCAGGCCTGCCGCCTGGCGGAGAGATAATTCGGCGACGTCGGTTGAATCGCTAATAAGATCTCAGCGGCCTCCGCGTCTGGAAGCAAGCCAGTGCTTGATGGACGCATGAGCAGCCGGGCGGCCCGATCCGTGCCCGCATACACACTCAGATAGAGCTGCGCGAGTTGATCGCGTTTCTGTGTCAGGCCTTTCGTTCCAGACTCTACAGCTTCATCCAATGCCACAACCGCCAGCCAATGCGCGGGCTCAGCAGCCTCGGGCTCTTTGGCCTCTCCGATAGCCCTTTCCAAGATCTCGACTGCCAGTACAGTATCGCCGGCGAGATAAAAGGCAGAACCCGCAGAGGTGATCGCGCGGATGCGTTCTGCTGCGTGCAATGAAGCGTCGGGCTCGTCCACCGATGCAAGAAGCATGTTCCCCGCTGTGCGATACAAAGAGGCGACAGACCCATCTTCTGTTGGTCCAGTTGAACGATCACCGCTGGCCGTTCTGGCTTCCTGCGCCGTATCCAATCCGAGGAGGCCTTTGACATAGAGAACCACAAAGCCGTGGTCGCCGAGCGGTTCGGTTCCAAAGACGCGGACGAGTTCGAGGATGTGGCCGACCTCGCTCTGTGAGACCAGATCAGCGAGACCTGCATCCGCCAAACGGCGGATGAGTTCGCGGCTCCTGCCGCGGCCCTCCGGCCCACCGAGAGCCTCCATGCATGTCACAACTAGCAGACGCGCCCTCATCGGCTCGAGCACCCCTCCCGCGGCTCGCTGGCGCCGAACGATCAATTCCAGGTCCGCCCAAAGACCCGCCTTCGCCAAGACGTAGAGCCGGCGATCTTCGACCTGGGATCGCACATCTTCGGGGACATCCGGTGCCCGGTCGATAGCATCAAGCCAGGCCACGGCTTCGATGGATCGTCCCTGGAGCGAACAGGCAAGGGCTGCCCCGAGAGCGGACCTGGCGACGTGCTCATATCGCATGAGCCCGGGTTGGAGTCGATCGTATGAGGCCTCTTCACCCTCTCGGGAGCTGAGCAGCCAGCCAAAGTGTCGCAGCGCCCGGCCCGCGCGAGAAGTGTCACCGGTTAGCAGTGCGAGATAGTACTCGCTCCAGCCTGCATAATAGAATCCAAGCGATCGGCTCTGCCGCGCTGTCGCGAGTTCCGAGGCCACCTGCTGCTCCGCATCCTGATCGAGCCGCTCGGAAAGCCGTTTCTCGAGTCGCTGCGTTTCGATGTGCGCGGCCTGCGCGATGTCAAGGAACGTCGAAGCCGTATCGCGGAGCACACGCTCCGCCTGAGCCGTCTCTTCGGGCGTGGCCATACGGAGACGGAAGCGTTCAGAAACGGCTTCGGCTCGCATATACGCGGCCTTGGAGAGATTGATCCGGAGCTCAGGCGAATCGGCCTCCGGGACCAGACGAAGCAAGTTTGAGGCCCGGCCGGACCACAGCCGGCGATCATCATCGTTTGTGGACTGATCGAGCAAACGGACATAGAGCCGCCCGAGTTGCCTGGCCGTCTCCATGCGTTGCGGACCAGATTGCGTCGCCAACTGCTCGACAAGGTGCTCCGCCAGAAGATCATCGAGCCCACGTTCGATGAGGTAGTCTTCGATCTGGCCAGTCTCCACCTGCGCAGAGACGGCGCCCATATGTATCGCGACAAGCAACATGAGGACGAGTTGGCTAATCCTTGGTGACATACGTCAGTTTCTCGTAGCCGGCGTCGTGACAGGCCTGGAGGGCTGCCGCAGCGGCCCAGACGGGAGCGTCGTCACTCACGCGGAGAAAGACCCCCGCGTCTTTCGGGAGTTCGCTGAGCACCTGCTCGAGTTCACTCTGGGATCGAAGCACCCGTGATCCGACTTTGAATTCAGCACCGTCGACGGCGCGGCGGACCTCCACATACTGCGGCTGGAGATCGGACGCCGATGCTACGACGCTTTCTTGACGAAGCGCTGCGGAGAGCTCGTCTTCGGGCAAGGTGATGCTCGCGGACACAACGAAGTATACCAGAAGCAGGAAGAAAACATCGATCATACCGATCAATGGAAGACGCACCGATTTGCGATTGACATTCATTCCGGAGGCGAAGATCATCCTTCACCCCCTTCGATCGGCGTCGTTGCGATGCGGTAGGCACGCACGCCCGCGCTCGATAGCCGCCGACAGAGCTTGTTCAGATGCATTGCCGGCCCGTTGCGCTCCGGCCTGATGAGCACCTCGGTTTGCGCGTTGCCATGCAGAATCTCGGCTCCGACCATCGCAATAAATGAATCCAACGAGATGGCTTCTCCCTCGAGCCTGATCGAGCCATCGGCGAGCAGATCAACCACGATATCACCCGAAGTATCGGCGTCGGTCTGTTCGCCCTGCTGCTTCGGCAGATCGATCTGGGTACGGATCGACTGCGAGAACTGCGAAGTCACAAGGAAGAATATGATAAGCAACATGACCACATCGATCATGGGCGTCATATCGAATCCATCCTCGGCGTGGCCCTCTCGCTTCATGCCCGGGTTACACCCGCTGAGGCTACCGCAGCCCGCCGCACGGGCTGTGGTGTGCGTTGCGCATCGGACTGGTGACTCTCGACAAGACCGAGCAACTCTTCGGTCATGGCGGCGATCTCGCCGGTCACCGAGTCAATTCGATTCCGAAAGAACACCAACGCCGCGGAAACCGGGATCGCAACGACGAGCCCGAGTACCGTCGTGATGAGCGCAACGGCGATGCTGCTCGCAAGCTCATCGGGTTTGGCGAAACCGCCGCTGGAGGAGCCCAGCGTGTTGAACGCCCCCACCATGCCAAGAACGGTGCCAAGAAGCCCGAGCATCGGCGCCACGGTGACAATGAGCGAGAGCCCCTCGGTGCTCCTGTAGAGCCGGGCGACCTGGTCTTTCCCGGACTCTTCAAGGGCGCTTCGGAACTCGAGCAACCCGAAGGGCGACCTCGCACACCGTGTGAGCGCCGAACCAACCACGCGCGTTAGAAAGCTCTCGTTGTTCTCAGAACTGCAGAATGCCCTCGCGTTGTCGAGCTCACGCTTGGTCAGCAGCTCCCTGAGCTTGTCGAATTGTTCCGGGGGGGCAAGCTTGACGAGCCGGATCTGGATCGAGTGCATCACGACCAACGCGACAGCGGCGAAAGAAATCATGATGATCAGCAGCCCGATCGGGCCGCCCGACGCGATGTGCTGGAGAATCGATTTCCCGCCATCGGCCTGCGCGAGAATGAGAAAGTCTGGATCAAGAACGGCAAACTTCATGCACTCTCCTTGGGATGCGAGGCCGCATTGGACTGGTCTTGGTACTGCTTGATGAGTTCCCGCACGACCGGGTGCTCCATTGCGGGGTGATCGGCGAAATCGTGAGACAATTCGCCCGCGAGGCTCACCGCCGCCTCGCCCCGGCCCATCTCTGCGAGACGGATCGCGGCCTGAGCCAGGCAGACGCCGGCGAGATAGGGCTGTTCGTTCTTATACATCGCCGGGACATAGAGCAACTGCACAATGCCCAATCGCGAGGAGTGGTCATCGCCTTCAATCAATAATGACAAACCGACCGACGCGTGGATCCATGCGATACGCCAATCAGGCTGGTCCGATGAAAGCCTCGAAGCCAATGCTTGTCGGGCGTTGCCTCGCTCTTGCTCGCTCCCTACCCGGGCCACAACCATTTCTTGGACGAGTTTCACCCCGTCATCGACCGGGATGAGTCTGGTCACGGGCGCTTGGCCGGTGATTTCAAAGAGTGCTGCAGTCGAGTAGAGTTCGGCCAGTTGTCTGGCTCTCCCTGAAGTCCCCCACTTGGCGAAATCGTCCCAGGCGATCGAACCAACAGCCGCGGCAAGTCCCGACTCGGTAGCCCAGATCGGAGGGAGTGCGGGAAAGAGCGCCGTCTGGGCGTCGAGAATATCGCTGGTCACGCTGACCTGATTGCTCAGAACAAGCGTGAGGTAGGGTTCGATCGCAAGGGTCTGCGCCCCTCGCGCGGCTCGACAGATCAACAAACCCTCTGAGACCGCTTGTGCGGTAGGGCCTGTCCGGCCTGAAAGCAATGCAAAGGCCCTTTCCAGCAGCGGCTCGGCAGCGACGCGATCGCCCCTGGCCAGACGCGAGAGCCCACGCCACGCATCATCCGCGAGCGGCAGGAACTCTGCCACTTCTCCGGCTGCACGCCCCTTGACCTCGAGCACTTCCTGCCAGCCCAGAACCCGCTCCGAGCCAGCCGTAGTCAACCGAAGCGAGTCGTTCGCCGGGCGGACTTCGCTTGCCTCGATCACCGAACCGCTCCGAAGCACAACGGTTCCAGGCTCGCCGGGGAACGCCCCGAACATGCAGGCGTTGAGGATGATCGCAAGTTCCCACATCATCCGGCTGCTTTCTCGATGTGGGTGTACGTGCCCCCTGTTTCGCGCGCGATGCGACGCATCACCGTTTCACCTTCACGCGAGACAAAGGTGATGCAGTGAATCGGGAGCGGTCGCTCCTTGTTCCGTCGGATGATGATGTCCGCAACACTTTCGTTGAACTCGCCGTCGGTCATGAAATAGATGGCATCGGGCCGGGGTCTGATGTCATACACCATCTCGAACGCAGGAAGCGGGTTTGTTGCCCCCAGCGGTGAAAGCGTGGCGATCGATTCACGTGCCCATCTCTTGCCCACGCCGTTGGCGTCGGTCCATTTCCGGCGATCTCCCAGCGGGAATGCGGCGTCGTTGAAGAACACCACTAAGAATCCCACGTGATCGGGCATGGCGCTGATCGAATCACTCAGTTCGGCCTGCATGCCCGCCATCCGGCCCTCGCGGTCCATCGAGCCCGAAACATCCACGATGTATGCGAACCGGTTGCCGCGGGCTTCGATACCGAAAAAGCTCGCCGATCCAGTTCCCGAACCGCCGGCGGCCCCCTCTCCCGCCGAATTCAGGTCGCCGCCACCAACCGATATCTCCGCTTCGAGCCTTCCCGTTGGCTCGAGCAGATCCGCGATCGGTTTGTCCAGCAGCGGGTCGGTCGTGTCCTGAGTCAGCTGCTGGAGCAACTCATCCGAACTGGGCTGATCGACGGACAGTTCCTCAGATTGAAACTCATCGAGCACCGACTCGCTCTGGACCGCGAATTCGATCGCTGCCGCAGGACCGGGGCTCCGTCCGCCGCCACCACTGGTCGTGATCAACGCAGCGATCAAGAAAAGAACGACGTGCACGAGGAGGGAAAGAAGCATCCCCGCGATCGAGGCGCGGAGGAACCATCGCCGAATGGTCTCGCCGAGTGTGGGTTCGGGGTCAGGAACCATTGCTTCGGGATCCGTCCCGGTCGTGCTGTCGGCTAGCTGGCTCATCAGCGGGTTGCGCCTCGGCTCAGGCCCTGGGCGTCCTGTTGCCCGGCCATGGGTGCCTTCTCTTTCCCTTTCTCTAGACGTCTCTGATCGGCTGTGGTTCCCGTTCCAAGCCCAGGTATCGGCATTCTTGCCTCTTCCCCCGGATCGTACCATACATCGATTCCGGGGCGGGAAGGGGTCTATGCTCGCTCTGGACGCTGGGGACCCTCGACATGCCTGCCAATCAAACGACCCGAATCCTCCTCAAACTCAGCGGCGAAGCCTTCGGCGGCCCTGACGGATTCGGGATCGACCCCGAGCAACTCAAGATCATCGGCCAGGAGATCAAGAAAGCCGCCTCGCTCGGGGTCCAGCTCGCCGTCGTCGTGGGCGGCGGGAACATCATCCGTGGGGCGGAACTCGCCGAGTCGGGCGGGATCGAGCAGGGCGTGGCCGACTACATGGGCATGCTCGGGACCGTGATCAACGGCATGGCCCTCCGCGAGCACCTGATCTCGATCGGCGTCGATTCGAGGGTCATGTCGGCCCTGGAGATCCGTTCGGTCGCCGAGCCCTTCATCCGCAACCGCGCGATCCGTCACCTCGAAAAAGGCCGGGTCGTCGTCCTCGTCGCGGGCACGGGCAACCCCTTCTTCACCACCGACACCTGCGCCGCCCTTCGCGCGACGGAGCTTGGATGCACCCAGTTGCTCAAAGCCACCAAAGTTGACGGCATCTACTCCGCCGACCCCAAGCACCACCCGGATGCGACCCGCTACGAGCGGATCAGCTTCGATGAGGTACTCGCCAAGGGTCTGGCGGTCATGGACGTCACCGCCTTTGCCATGTGCCGGGAACGCCAGATCCCGATCAGGGTCTTCCGCTTCGACGTCCCCGGGAATATCGAACGCGTTATTTCGGGCGAGCCCATCGGCACGCTCGTCGACGCGACAGCCAAAGAAACCGCAGCCATCTGATCCGACCGAAGGAAACGACCATGAACGACCCCGACACCATCCTGCTCCAGACCGAAGAGCTGATGAACAAAGCCGTTGACTATCTCGACCACGAATTCCTGGGTCTCCGCGGAGGCCGCGCCTCGACCGCGCTCGTCGAATACATCAAGGTCGACTACTACGGCGCTCCCACCGACCTCAAGGCGCTCGCGGGCATCAGCACTCCCGAGGCGACGCAGATCCTCATCAAGCCCTTTGACGCCGGCGCGATCAAGGAGATCACCAAGGCCATCGAGGCCTCGGACCTCGGGCTGACACCACATGTCGACGGGAAACAGATCCGCCTGAATATCCCGCCGCTCTCGACCGATCGGCGCAAGCAGCTCGTCGCCAAGGCCAAGAAAATGACCGAGGAATCCAAGGTCGTGATCCGCAACGCCCGCCGCGACGGCAACAAGCACGCCGACGCCCTCTCCAAGGGCACCCTCAATGTCTCCGAAGACGAGGTGAGCAAGCTCAAGGACGAGGTCCAGGAGCTGCTTAAAAAGTACGAAGCCCAGGTCGACGCCAAATTCGACGCCAAGTCGAAAGAGATCATGTCCGTCGACTGATTACCCAGCAACTCACCACAAACAAGAACGCCCGGGGATGCGGATCCCCGGGCGTTCTTGTTTGTGGTGTTCGAATGCCTTACTTGAAGATGAGCACTGTCGGGTCCATGAGCATCACGGGCTGCTCGCGGAGCATGATCGCCCCGTCGATCCGCTGGCGGATATTGGGCCAGACCTGGGGGCCGACGAGTGTCTGGACGATGTCTTCGAGCCCTTTGACGGGCGACGAAACCATGCCGCCCGTGAACTGCTTCATCAGGTCTTCGAGGCTCATCGGGCCCGGGTAATCGAGGACGTCGTAGCTGGCGAGGTCGAGCTCGTCGGCGAGCGATTCGATCGTGTCGGTCAGCGTGCCGATCTTGTCGGCCATCCGGAGCCCGATCGCCTTGTCGCCCGTGAAGATGCGGCCGCGCGCGGTCTCGTCGAGGTCGATGCCCTTGCGCCCGGCGGTCACCCGGCTCGTAAAGAGTTCATAAGTCTCGGTCATCATCTCACGCACCGCAGCGCGCTGCGAGGCGTCCCAGGGCTTGCTGCTGCCAAAGAGCTCGGCCCGCGGCCCGCGACCGAAGCCCACCACATTGACATGCAGCTTGTTGAAGGCCCCTGACATCGCCAGCTTGCCGCCCACGACACCGATCGAACCCACGATCGACGAGGGATTCACATAGATCTTGTCGCCCGACACGGCGATGTAGTACCCGCCCGAGGCGGCCATGTTCCCCACGCTCACATAAACGGGCTTCTCCTCGGCGACCTCGCGCACGGCCTGCCAGATCACCTCGCTCGCGGTCGCCGAGCCGCCGGGCGAATTGATCCGCATGACCACGCCCTTGACGAGGTCGTTGTCCTCAAGATCCTTGAGCACGTTGCGGATGGTCCGGCTTCCGACGGACTTGGAGCCGAAGAGCCCGCCCTCGGAGGAATCGCCGTCCATGATGACGCCGTCGATGTGAACGACGGCGATCGTCGGGCGAACAGGCTTATTGCTCGGGTCCTTGGAGAGCATCGAGAGCATCGCAAACGGGTTCGATGCGTCGAAGGAACTCCCCGCGCCCTGGTCGACCAGGTTCGTGTTCCAGCGGACATCGGCGCCCAGGTCCTCTTCGAGCAGGCTTTCGAGCCTTCCGAGATTCGCCGAGCGGTCGATCAGACCCAGCTCGACCGCCGTCTCGCCCGACGTGTAGAACGCCCGCTCCATCGCGGCGTCGAGTTCCTCGTCGTCCATGTGGTCGCCCTGCTTCAGGACCGACCGCACGTTGGCGTACATGCTGTCCAGGAGCTGCGAGATGTTCTGCTCCCACTCCGGGCTCGGGGCGCTGCGGGTGTAGGTCTCGTCGGCGCCCTTGAACTCGCCGACCTGCTCGTAGCTGGCCTCGATGCCGACCCAGTCGAACATGTCCTTGAGGTAGTACTGCTCCATGTAGAGCCCGGGAAGCGAGACCGGGCTGCCGTTGTGGACGATCGACTCGTCCGCTGCCGAGGCAAGCATGAGGCCCGTCGTGTTGTAGTTGTCGGCGACGACGTACACGGCCTTGCCCGCGTCCTGCGCCGCTTCAATTGCGCCGAGGATCTCTTCGACCTGCGTGGCGCTCAGCGCCGCGTCGTCGAGTTTGAGGACGACCGCGCGCAGCCCGTCGTCCGCCGCGGCTTTCTCGATGCCCTGAACCAGCGCCCGGATCGTGAGCGTGTGCTCGCCCGAGAGCCAGTCGAACGGCCCGGGACGCTCGGCCGGGGTGCCCGAGATCGTGATGACCCCGACGCCTGCCGTATCCACGTCGTACGAATTGGACTTCTTCATCCCTTGGGCGAGCGTGGGCTGCGCGACCGCGATGAGCCCGACTGCCGCCACCAAACGAACGATCCTTCGATTCATGTGCTTCTCCTGCTGCCTGTGCCAGAGCGTACCGGCCAAGGATCGCCCGGAGGCGGTCAGCCATACCCAAGATCGTCCAGATCCTGCTCCTCGAGCCCGAAATGGTGCCCCAGCTCGTGCAGAATCGTGATTCGCACTTCCCGATCCAGCGTTTCAGGATCGACCCGCCCGGCCTCGTCCAGCGCCATCCCCAGCAGCCCCCGTCGGAACAGGTGAATCACCGTGGGCAATTCGGCGGAGTGCTCGACGCTGTCCTCGGTGATTGGGATTCCCGTGTGCAGGCCGCAGATCTCGTCGAGGGCGTCCGGGTCATTCGGATCGATCCCAAGATCCGCGAGCATGTCGGGCGTCGGGTGGTCGATCAGGACGATCGGGACCTCCTCGATCAGCTCGAAGAGGGCCTCGGGGAGCGCGTCGATCGCGCGCTGGACCGCGTCGTCCACGAGTCTCAGGTCCCGCTCACGCATCGGTTCGGCCCTGCTGGACGACCTCGCCGAGCGAGCGGGGGCCGTTGCGGATGATCGGATAGAGACGAACCGAATCCCAGAACATGCCTGCGATGCCCGCCGTCACGAGCGCTGACCCGACGGCGATGAGCACGAGCGAAATCGTGCTGACGAGCACATGATCGTGCACGTCCCAGGCCTTGGCTGCGGTCCGGAGCATGTCCCCCGCCAGCGCGATCGAGAGAGCTGCGACGACCGCGAGCATGGTCTGGCGTGTGAGCTGCCCGGTCCGCATCAGGACGGATCGCTTGGCGAACTCCCGCACGCTCGGGCGCTGCAGGATCGCGATGCAGATCAGGACAACCCCGATCCCGCACCGGAGCTGCGTGCGCTCGGCCTCGCGGATCGCGTTTGTGAAGTACGGCGCGCCCGCAACGATGTCGAGCCGGCCGTGCAGGAGGTAAAGCATCCAAACGAGCGGCACATAGAGCGCCGTCGCGATCGCAGGGCCGAGCGTCTGCTGAACCGAGGCGCCTCGCTGCGGGCGGATGAGCACCACACTCCCAAGACCGCTCAATCCCGCAAAGATCGGGACCAGGACGCCCAGAATTCCGAGCCCGGTGGGAACCGCGAGCCACAATTCAAGCGCATCGGTAATCCGGCAGAGCCAGACACAGAGCACCGCGATGAGAGCCGCACCGGTCCAGAACACGAGCCCAGCCGCCGCGAGCCTGGGCATACGAAGCGGCGCGAAGCTCGCCGCAGCGGGATCGACGACCGCGAGCAGCGTGGTTCGCACAGGCGTGCCGCATTCCGGGCACACGCTCGTCACCGAGAGCCCGCTCAGGTCGTATCGACAGACCCAGCAGGGCAAACGCCCCGAGAGCACGTCGATGAGCTCGTCGGCCCGCTCCATGGGATCGCCGTCGGGTTGAACGATCGCGCCGGCCGAGATGTGGTCGTCGTGGGGTCCCATGGGCTGCCGGCGGGCATCATATACTCTGGCCCCCTCATCGCGGGGCCACCACGAGAGGAACCCGAACGTATGCAAGAAGCACTCCATTCACTCCGCGAAAGCATCGCCCGGGTCTACTTCGGCGACCCCCGTGCGATCGACAAGGTCCTCTGCTGCCTCCTGGCCCGGGGGCACCTGCTCCTCGAGGACGTCCCGGGCGTAGGCAAGACCGTCCTCGCCTCGGCGGTCGCCCGCTGCGTGGGGGGCGAGTTCCGGCGCATCCAGATGACCCCGGACATGCTTCCCTCGGACGTCCTGGGCGTGAGCATCTACGAAGAGACCACCCGCGAATTCCGATTTCGCCCCGGGCCTGTCTTCGCCAACGTGCTGCTCGCCGACGAGATCAACCGCACCCCGCCCCGCACCCAGAGCGCCCTGCTCGAAGCGATGAACGAGGCCGCCGTCACGATCGACGGCGTCACCCGCCGCATCAGCCCGCCCTTCATGGTCGTGGCGACGCAGAACCCCTCCTCGTTCCACGGCACCTACCCGCTCCCCGAGAGCCAACTCGACCGCTTCCTCCTCCGCACGAGCCTGGGCTACCCCAGCGCTGAGAGCGAGGTCCGCGTCATCCAGGAACGCCCGTCGATGACCACGCTTGGGGACCTCAAGCCCACGCTCACGCTCGAACAGATCCTGATCCTGCAGGAGACCACCGACAAAACCCGCTTGGAACCCGCCATCGCTGCGTACATCCAGCAGCTCGCGCAGCGGAGCCGGACCGTGCCCGAACTCTCGCTCGGGCTCTCGACACGTGGGGCATTGGCCGTCGCCCAGGCGGCCCGTGCGACGGCTCGTCTCCACGACCGCGATTACGTAACGCCCGAAGACGTCGCCGAGCACTTTATCGCCGCGACGTCGCACCGGATCACGCCCAGTGACCCGGCGCTCATCGACCACTCGGCGGCGATGGAGCAGATCGCCGAGGACGTGCTCAGAGCCGTGCCAGCGCCGATCTGACTTCTCCGGTGCCATCACGCATCTCTGATGCGTGATGCTCAGCCCCGGGCAAAGCTCGGAGCCAGCCCGGACGCGTCGCTCGACGATCTCCAGATGATCTGCCGGCGCAGGAGCGTCACCGGGTGGACGGCTTCGGCCTGCACGCCGTCGTGGATCTGATGCCGACACGAAGTGCCCGTCGCCACAACGATGTCTTCGGGCGATTTCTCGCGTACCGCCGGGAAGAGAACGAGTTCCCCGATCTTCATCGAGAGGTCGTAGCGGTCCTCCTGCATCCCGAAGCTGCCCGCCATGCCGCAGCAGCCCGTGTCGAGTGAGGCGACCCGATCTCCGAAGGCTCGCCGAAGGATCGCGGCGGAGGAATCGCTCCCCCAGAGCGCTTTCTGGTGGCAGTGCCCGTGGAACAGGACCTTGCCGGGCGTGGGCGAGAACTCGGGCGTGCGTGGGTGCGTGCCCCAATTGGCTTCCAGGAACTGCTCGACGAGCTGCGCCATCGAGGCGAGCCGCAGTCGATCGTCCTTCGAGCTCTCGCACCGAAGACCGAGCCAGTCGTCCTGGATCGCAGACAAACACGAGGGCTCGAGAACAAGGATCGATCGCGCCTTGTCCCTTTCCGCCTGCGCGAGCAGCTTCGGCACGAGCCGATCGATGTGCCCGATCGCCTGGGGCAGGAGTCCCATCGAGATCGCGGGCCTCTGGCAGCACCCGAGATCCGCGAGCTTCACGCGGTACCCGAACGCCTCGAGCAGCACCTTCGCGTCGAGCCCGATCCCGGGCTCGGTGAACATCGTAAAGCAGTCACCGAGCAGCAGCACCGTGGGCTGATCGAGATCCGACACCTGCTTCCAGGACGGGTCCCTCGCGAGCGAACGCACAGGCACGGGCAGCGATCGCTCGGCGGGCAGTTTCATCACCCGATTGAATACGTTCCGCATGAGCCCGGGCCTGCCCGCTTTCGCCGCCAGACCGGGCGTCATCGATCCGAGCCTGTAGAGCGTGCGGACCGAAGCCATCGCCCGCGACACGATGGGCGTGCCCTGCTGCTGGTAGCGCTGCGCCGTGTACTCGGCTTTGAGGCGTGCAACGTCCACGTTGCTCGGGCACTCCCTTTTGCAGCCCTTGCAGCTCAGGCACAGGTCGAGCGTTTCGATCGTGTCGGCGTCGTTCCAATCGAGCGCCATGCCAGTCGCCTGACCCGAGAGCGCCATCCGCAGCGCGTTGGCCCTGCCGCGCGTCGCGTGCCGCTCGTCCTTGAGCGCCATGTACGAGGGGCACATCGTCCCCCCCGCCTGCTTCCGGCAGACACCCGCGCCGTTGCAGAGCTCCACCGCGTGCCCGAGCCCGTCCTGGTCGTCGAACGTGAAGAACGTCTCCACGCCCGGGATCGCGACCTGCTTTTCTTCGGGTTCGACCCGCGTGTGCTCGGCAATCGACGGGATCGGCCCGGGCGCCACGATGTTGCCCGGGTTGAGCAGGTTCTCCGGATCGAAGAGCGCCTTCACCTCGCGGAAGGCGCTCATGAGCTCGGGGCCGAAGTGCCGCTCGAGCAGCGGGCCCCGGGCCTTGCCGTCGCCGTGCTCACCCGACATCACGCCCCCGAGTCGGCCCGCCAGATCCGCGGCCTCCTTGGCGATCTCAATCATCGCCTCTTTGTCTGCGTCGTCCCGCAGATCCAGCAACGGGCGTACGTGCAGCACACCGACGGAGGCGTGCGCATAGAACGCCGCCCGCGTGCCGAAACGCTCGACGATCCGGCGCAGCTCGCGCACGAACTCGCCCAGGTGCTCGACGGGCACGACGTTGTCCTCGATGAACCCGAGGGGCTTTCGGTGCCCCGGGATCGCGTGCAGGAGCGGCTCGCCCGCCTGTCTGAGCCGGAGCGCCCGCGCGATCGTCTCGGGCGTCGTGTAGAGCTCCGTGGTCACCTCCGGGAACAGCTCGCGGATCGCGGCGTGCTTCTGCTCGAACGCATCCGTATCGTCCGCCTCGAACTCAACATAGAGCACAGCCATCAGCTCGCCGGACCTTGGCCTGGGCAGGTACTCGACCGCCGCTCGGTGCTCAAGGTTCGCAAGCGCCGTCTGCACGATCATGTCGTCGAGGAGTTCCACCGCGCTCGGCCCGAGTTTGAGGAGCCCAGGCACGCACGCGATCGCCTCGTCGACGCTTGTGAAAGCCATCACGCAGAGACCGCGGTGCTTGGGGATCGGGTAGAGCTTGAGCTTGGCCGAGAGCGTGAGCGCGAGCGTGCCCTCGGAGCCGCAGAGCAGCTTGGCGAGGTTCATGTTCTCCAGCGGCTCGCCCGGCGAGCGAAATTGCTTGAGCATCGTGTCGAGCCCGTAGCCCGCGTTGCGCCGAAGCGTCCTCGGGAATTTCTCCCGGATGAGCTTGTCGTGCCTCCGGACGATGTCGATCACGCCCTCGGTGAGCCGCCGCGCCACCGGGTCGCGCAGGGCGGCTCCCTTCTCGAACATCACCCGCGTCCCGCCCGCCAGCAGCGCGTCGACCGCGATCACGCTCGCCGACGTCCTGCCGTACTTCACCGAACGCGTGCCCGCGGCGTTGTTGCCGATGCAGCCCCCCACCGTCGCCTGCCGAACCGTTGCAGGGTCCGGCGCGAAAAAGAACCCGTACTCGGCCAGCCCCCGGTTGAGCATGTCGATCGTGAGCCCCGCGTCCGCGACGCACGTGCGCTTCTCCGGGTCGATGCTCCGGAGCGTGTCGCAGAACGCCGAGAGGTCGAGCACCAACGCTTCGCTCGTGCACTGCCCGGCCAGGCTCGTCCCGCCGCCCCGCGGGAGCACGGGGATCCCCCGCCCGGCGCAGAACGC
>JBGSIX010000044.1:0-1659 GCA_041742315.1 Phycisphaerales bacterium
GACCTTTCCGCGTTCGGCAGCGAATCTCACGACGCCGAGCCGATCGAGCGTCTGGAACGCCCCGACGACCCCGGTCCGTTCCCCGACGTCCTGCTCGATGTTCCGGGCCTGATGGGCGAAGTCATCGCGCACAACCTCGCGTGCGCGCCACGGCCACAGCCGCAACTGGCCCTCGCGGGAGCCATCTGTTTGCAGGCCGTGCTCGCGGGGCGAAAGGTGTGCGACGAACGCGGGAACCGCACCAACGTCTACTGCGTGGGGCTTGCCAAGAGCGGCGCGGGCAAGGACCACGCGCGGAAGCTCAATCGCGACATCCTCTTCGCTGCCGGAGCTGAGGACTTGGAGGGCAACGAGGACCTCGCCAGCGACGCGGGACTCTTCGCGGCCGTCGAAGCCGAGCCCGCGAGCATGTTCCAACTGGACGAGTTCGGGCGATTCCTGCGGACCATCGGTGATGCGAAGAAGGCACCGCACCTCTTCAACGTCCTCACCGCGTTCATGAAGTTCTACAGCTCAGCCGACACGTTCGTTCGCGGCAAGGCGTATGCGGATCCCAAGCGCAACAAGGCCGTCGACCAGCCGTGCGTGGTGCTTTACGGCACGACCGTGCCCGACAGCTTCTGGGATTCGCTCACCTCCGAGAGTCTGTGCGATGGGTTCATCGGGCGGCTTCTGGTCTTCGAGAGTTCGCAACGTCCCAAGCGCCAGCGCCGGGCACGCGTCGCCCCTCCCAAGTCGGTCATCGATCGCGTCCGGTGGTGGGCCGAGTTCTCGCCTGGAGGCAATCTCGGCCGGGAGCACCCCGAACCCCTGCTCATTCCTTCAACGCCGGGGGCCGCGGCGCGGTTCGATGCGCTCGCCGATCACGCCGATGCGGAGATGGAGACCAAGGGCGAGGGAATCGCGGCGGTGTGGTCGCGGGCCGAGGAAAAGGCATGCCGTCTGGCGCTGATCTACGCCTGCTCGGCGTGCCCGGAGAAGCCGGTCATCGATGAGCGGGCCGCAAGCTGGGCGTGTGAGCTGTCCAGCTACGTCACGCGGCGGCTGCTCTTCGAGGCCCACGTGCGCATCGCCGACGGGCAGTTTGACGCGAGGCAGAAGCGCGTGCTCCGGATCATCGACGAGCACGGAGGCAGCCAGGGGATCAGCCACACGCAGTTGCTGTGGAAGACGCGCTGGCTGAGCGTCCGTGAACGGCAGGAGGTCATCGAGAACCTGATTGCCACCGGGCAGATCAATGAAGTTCGGGTTGCAACGAAGGGAAGGAGCGGAATCCGCTATGTTTCCAAGGCCTGAGCGTACCTCGACAACTTCGCTGCTTGTTTGTGTGTCCGTTCTGTCTCTCTACACGCGAGAGGAGAGACGGAGGAGGTATACAAACAAGCAATCATCTTTCTCTTCCATCCAGTTCCCCTGGTTTCCGCGTCGAAAACCCCATCTCCTCTGCCGCCGCGATCGTGCCATCCGGACTTCATTGAAGCGCAGGGTGGCAATCCCGGGTGGGAGCCTTACAGCCGGAAGCCTTACGGAAAGGGAGGCGGATGGCGTTAGGTACTCCCGGGCCGAGCCTGCGAATCGACGCCCGCGGGAACAGCCGCGCTTGGCGACAGAGTTTGTTTCGCCCGTCCGAGCGCGGGGCGGGCGTCTGGCGGGGTTGGT
>JBGSIX010000045.1:0-13858 GCA_041742315.1 Phycisphaerales bacterium
ATCCTCGCGCGGGCGGCGGGATCGGAGCTCGAATTCGAGCTCGTGATGGAGCTGGCGCGGGATCTGGCCTCGATCGACCCGATCTCGGCCCAGGTCGTCCTCGATCGCTCGGAGCCGGAGGGCGTCGTCGGGCGGTGCCTCGTGCTGGCGGGGGTGTGGTCGCCCTCGTGCCGGGACGACTCGGCGCTCGGGCTGCTCAGGTCGCTCTCCGAGGCCGAGCAGGAGATCGAGGGCGCCCGGACCCGGGATCGCTCGGCTCTGGCGGCCCGGATGGAGCTGATCATCGATCGGCCCGAGGTGTTTTCCGCAGCGATCCGCGCGGAGGCGGCCTGGCTCGCGATCGTGCTCCGGGACCAGTCCTCCGAGGCCATGGCGATGCTGCCGATGCTTTCACCGGTCTACGACGGCGACTTGAGCCTGGAACTGGAACAGGCCGATAGCCTGTTGCAATGGGCCCAGATGCCATACCCCTGAGTAAACCCGACGTCGGACCGCTCGAGATGGAGCTGGTCCGGGAGGTCATGTCGTCGGGCCGACTGGCGATCGGGCCGATGACCGAGCGGTTTGAGAAGCTGGTCGCCAGCAAGGCCGGCTGTCAGCACGGCGTGGCGGTCAGTTCGGGCACCTGCGGGCTTCACCTGCTCATGCAGTCGCTGGGGATCGGGCTGGGCGACGAGGTCGTCACGACGCCGCTCTCCTTCATCGCCTCGGCGAACCCAATCGTGTATGTCGGTGCCCGCCCCGTGTTCGTTGATGTCTGCCCGCGGACGCTCAACATGGACCCGAACCTGCTCGAGCGGGCGATCTCATCCCGCACCAAGGCGATCGTGGGCGTCGAGGCCTTCGGCAACCCCGCCTACATGGACGCCTACGCCCAGATCGCCGCCAAATACGAGATCCCGATGATCGAGGACTCCTGCGAGGCGCTGGGCACGACGCACAAGGGCCGGCCCTGCGGCAGCTTCGGTCGCGCGGGGGTCTTCGGCTTCTACCCCAACAAGCAGATCACGACGGGCGAGGGCGGGATGATCGTCACCGACGACTCGCACCTGGCCGACATGTGCCGATCGCTCCGCAACCAGGGGCGCGACGTCTTCCCCGACAGCGCGAGCGAGGGGCAGAAACTCGGCGCGTGGCTCCAGCACCCGCGGATCGGGTACAACTACCGGATGAACGAGCTGTCCGCCGCCCTCGGGTGTGCGCAGATGCGCCGCTTCGACGAGATGATGGCCAAACGGGCTCGCGTCGCGCAGTACTACATCCAGCGGCTCTCCGGCATCGAGTCGCTCGTCCTGCCCACGATCGAGCCCGAGTCCGCGATGACATGGTTCGTCTTCGTCGTGCGCCTGACCACGGAGTACACCGCCGAGGACCGCGACCGGATCGTCGACGGGCTCCGCACCCACGACGTGGGCAGCGCGACGTACTTCCCCTGCATCCACCTCCAGCCCCCCTACCGCGAGCGGTACGGCTTCAAGCCCGGGGATTTCCCGATCGCCGAGAGCATCAGCGGGCGGACCATTGCGCTGCCGTTCTACAACAGCCTGACGGAGCGGGAGATCGACCTGATCGCCCAGACACTGGAAGTGATGATCAGCCGGCAGAATCTGAGTCGGAGCTAGGTCAACCTTCGGTCTGGGCCCTGTTGAATATCCCCCGCCGAGCGCTACACTTGCTGCCCACGAGCCCTCCGGTGGTGTCGGCTGGTGGCGAACAAGATCCGAACGAACGAGACCCGGAGTTCCGTCATGCCTTACGAGTGCCACTTCACCGGCAAGAAAACAACCTTCGGCAAGACCCGCGCCTATTCGGGCCAGCGGATCACCAAGGGCGGCTTCGGTCTCAAGACCACCGGCATCAGCCGCCGGGCCTTCCGTCCCAACCTCCAGCGCGTCACGGCCCTGATCGACGGCACCCCCCAGCGGGTCACCGTCTCGGCCAAGGCCGTCCGGATGGGTCTGGTCGTCAAGCCGCTCAAGCGGAAATACGGCTACACCCGCCAGCAGAAGGAAGCCGCGGGGCACTAATCAGGCGATTGGGCCCCCGGGCATTTCTGCACAAACACCCCTGTTTCGACCCGAACCGCCGATGTCCTCGGCGGTTTGTTTACAATGGGTTGGCGGCAAGGTGTTTCGCCGCGGAGCAGGACGCGATGGCCAACTACTGCGAGGGGTGCGGGGAGGACCCGGTCACCCACGAGATGTTCAAGGACCCGGTCACCGGCAAGTTTGTCGAGCACCATTTCTGCGCCAACTGCCCCAAGGCCAAGGGGCTCGTCGGGCATCCGGGCGGCGGCGAGCCCGAGATCGTGCACCACGTCTCGGTCGTCAGAGTCACCGCCTCGGGCGTCGGGCCCTGCCCGGGGTGCGGGATGACCTTCGCCAAGTTCCGCGAATCGGGTCGGCTCGGGTGCGCGTCGTGCTACACGCACTTTGAGAAGACGCTCGGCCCGCTGATTGCGCGCGCGCAGGAGGGCGCGACGCACCACATCGGCAAGCTCCCCAAGCGCGCGATCTCTTGCGCCAGCTCGCCCGAGAACAAACGCTCGCTCATGGAGGTGCTGGGCAGGGCCGAGGAACGCGCCAGGAAGATGGCGGCCCTGCGCGACCAGCTCCACACGGCGCTGACGAGCGAACGCTACGAGCAGGCGGCGCTGATTCGTGACCAGATCGAGCAGCTCCAGTCGCTCTACGAGCTGCCAAGCGAGGGGCAGGGCTGATGCTGCCCGAAGATCCAACATCTCGGGCCGAGGGTGTGATGCGCCAGATCCTGGACCAGACGCCCGCGTGGCTCTCGGGCGGGGGCGAGCACGCGGACGTGGTGCTCTCGAGCCGGGTGAGGCTTGCGCGGAACATCGCGGGGTTCCGATTCGTCGGTCGGGCGGATATCCAGGAACGCCGGGACGTGCTGAACCTTGTGCGCAAGAAACTGACGAACGCGGGCGTGGCGAGCGAGGACACGAAGACGGGCGACGCGTGCTGGCTCGACGTGGGCGCGATGAACGAGTACGAGCGTGATGCGCTCAGCGAGCGCCAGTGCATCAGCCGTCAGCACGCCAAGGGGCACAAAACCTCGGCCAGCGAGGGCCCGGATCCGCGCGCGGTGATCGTGCAGACCCGGGGCGAGTCGGTCTCGATCATGGTCAACGAGGAGGACCATCTGCGGCTCCGAGCCGTCCGGCCCGGGCTCATGCTCCGCGATGCGTTCGACGAGATCAACGCGGTCGACGACCGGGTCGAGGGCGTGCTCGAGTACGCGTTCAGCTCGCGGTTCGGGTACCTGACCGCGTGCCCGACGAACGTGGGCACGGGGATCCGCGTCTCGGTGATGCTCCACCTGCCGGCGCTACGTGTGCTGGGCGAGATCGACCGGGTCAAGCGCGCGGCGGCGGACATGTCGCTCGCGCTGCGCGGGTTCTGGGGCGAGGGCTCGGAAGCCGACGGCGATTTCTACCAGCTCTCAAACCAGACCACGCTCGGCAAGAGCGAGGAGGTCTTGCTGGCCGAGCTCTCGGGAACGATCGTGCCCCGGGTGATCGAGTACGAGCGAAGGGCGCGGGAGAAGCTGATGACCCAGCGCCGCGAGTTCACCGAGGACCTCGTTTTCAGGGCGCTCGGCGTGCTCACGCACGCACGCCGGATCGGCGCCGACGAGGCGATGGGCAAGCTGAGCGAGGTGCGGCTGGGCGTCACGCTCGGGCTGCTGGGTGGGCCGGACGTTTCGACGGTGAACCGTTTGCTGTTGATGGTGCAGCAGGCTCACCTTCAGCACGCCGTGGGCAAGGCGCTCGAGCCGGGCGAGCGGAAGTCGGCGCGGGCGGCTTTGCTCCGCCAGACACTGGCGGGGTGAGCGTTGGCGGAGCGGACGATTCAGGATGAGGACGCTTCGCCGGCGCTGCCGTTTGTGTGGCCTCCCGCGGGATCGGAAGAGAGCAAACCGAGCGGGTTTATTGAGCCCAAACCGGGGGCGCTTTCTCCGAGACCCAGACCGCTCCCGAGGGGGCCGGTGCGGAAGCCGACCTGGCTTGAGGAGTGCGAGTCGGCCCTGCTCGGGACACGCTCGCGGGTGCTGACGGGCCGGGACGAACGGTGGGTGCCCGAGCCGATGGACTACGCCTGCCCGCGCTGCGGGCGGAACGTGGGCGAGGGCGAGGTCTCGCCCGATGACGGGCGGTGTATGTCCTGCCGACCCGAGAAGCTGAGCTGGGAGCGGCTCGTGCGGCTCGGGGGGTACCACGAGCCCCTGCGGGAGGCGATCCTGGCGACGAAGTACGAGGGTTGGCGCCAGCAGGGCACGATCCTGGGTCGGCTCCTGGGCGAGAGGCTCGGCGAGGCTCTTGCGGAGGCGGGAATCGAGCCGGGGCGTGTGGTGCTCGTGCCCGTCCCGATGCCGTTTTTCAGGCGGCTGAGCCGGGGGATCGACCACAGCCTGGTCCTGGCGCGGGGCGTTTCGGCGGCGAGCGGCTGCCCGGTGGAGCGGCTTTTGGTGCGGTCCGGTGGCAAGCCACAGGTCCGCGTGGCGCCGAGCCTGCGAGCGCAGAACGTGCAGAAACGGATCAGAGCTGGGCTCGGCCCGCGGCAGAGGCCTGAGTTGGTGGTTCTTGTGGATGATGTGAAGACGACGGGCGCGACACTTCGGGCGTGCTGCCGGGCGATTCGAGGGGCGGGCTGGGGGTCACAAGTTCGGATCTGGTCGGCGGTTGCGGCGGTGACGGCGGAGGGTGACCGCCGGGGGTTACCAGAATTTCGCAACCCAGCTTGACCGTCCTTTGATGCGCGCTACACTCGTCTCCTGCCCACCGAGGGCATCCGACTGTATCGGCCTGATGGTTTGATCCGGTCCACCTCTTTGACAAGTCGTGATCAATGCCCGCGAGAATGTGTGGTGCATGTCAACGCTGAACGGCGTGGCCCGGCTTGGGCCGGACATGAACCAAACATTTTTGCAAGCTACGGGGATCTTTCACAGGATCCTCGTTCCCTGCTGAGTGTTCATCCGGCCCCGTCCGGAGCAGCAGGGAAAACAAATCCTCCGAGGTAGCCACCCGGAGGTGTCAACGAGCGATCGTTGGCAAGACGACCACCCTCGAGAGAGGGTTGTTAGATACAGTTTCAAATATCGAAATTGACTGGGGCTTCGGCCCTGGATGCTTAGGCAATCAATTGAAGAGTTTGATCCTGGCTCAGATTGAACGCTGGCGGCATGGCTAATGCATGCAAGTCGAACGAAAGCCCTTCGGGGCGAAAGTGGCGAAAGGGCGAGTAATACGATCGAACGTACCCCAAGGTGGAGGATAGTGCCGGGAAACTGGCGGTAATACTCCATGTGCTCTTCGGAGGAAAGCTTTGGCGCCTCGGGAGCGGCGATCGTCCTATCAGGTAGTTGGTGAGGTAATGGCTCACCAAGCCGAAGACGGGTAGCGGGTGTGAGAGCATGACCCGCCGCATCGGGACTGAGACACTGCCCGGACTCCTACGGGAGGCTGCAGCGACGAATCTTCCGCAATGGGCGCAAGCCTGACGGAGCAATGCCGCGTGTGGGACGAAGCGTCTTCGACGTGTAAACCACTGTCAGAATCTAGGAACACTGACCAGATTCAAAGGAAGGGCCGGCTAACCTCGTGCCAGCAGCCGCGGTAATACGAGGGGCCCGAGCGTTAATCAGAATCACTGGGCTTAAAGCGTGCGCAGGCGGTCCAGCAAGCGTCTTGTGAAATCCCTCGGCTCAACCGGGGAAGTGCAGGGCGAACTGCTGGACTTGAGGCAGGTAGGGGCTGATGGAACCATGAGTGGAGCGGTGAAATGCGTAGATATTCATGGGAACGCCGATGGGGAAGCCGATCAGCTGGGCCTGTCCTGACGCTCAGGCACGAAAGCGTGGGGAGCAAACAGGATTAGATACCCTGGTAGTCCACGCCGTAAACGATGCACACTAGGTCGGGGCAGCTCTGACGCTGTCTCGGCCGAAGGAAAACTATTAAGTGTGCCGCCTGGGGAGTACGGTCGCAAGGCTAAAACTCAAAGGAATTGACGGGGGCTCACACAAGCGGTGGAGCATGTTGCTTAATTCGAGGCAACGCGCAGAACCTTATCCTAGGCTTGACATGTATGGATTAGCTGTTGGAAACTTCAGTAACGCCCTTGGGTGGAACATACACAGGTGCTGCATGGCTGTCGTCAGCTCGTGCTGTGAAGTGTCGGGTTAAGTCCCTTAACGAGCGCAACCCCTGTCGTTAGTTGCCAACGCGTCATGGCGTGCACTCTAGCGAGACTGCCGGTGTCAAACCGGAGGAAGGTGGGGACGACGTCAAGTCCTCATGGCCCTTATGCCTAGGGCTGCAAACGTGCTACAATGGCACGGACAGAGCGAGGCGATCCCGCGAGGGTGAGCAAATCGCAAAAACTGTGCCCCAGTTCGGATAGCAGGCTGCAATTCGCCTGCTTGAAGTTGGAATCGCTAGTAATCGCGGATCAGCTACGCCGCGGTGAATGTGTTCCTGAGCCTTGTACACACCGCCCGTCAAGTCATGGAAGCCGGGAGTGCCCAATGTCACGTCAATTCAGGCGTGCCTACGGCAAGTTCGGTGACTGGGACTAAGTCGTAACAAGGTAGCCGTAGGAGAACCTGCGGCTGGATCACCTCCTTTCTAAGGGATTTCCTTAGACTCGTCAGAATCCTCGAAGCACCAATCACAAGTTGGTGCCTGGTCCGGACACGATCGTCCGGCCTGTTCATCGGGGAATCGTGTGGAGCGATCCACAGCGAGCAAGTCAGCGCATTCTCGTCCGTCAATCCCGATCCTCCCCCCACTGTTCACGCAGCGGAATGGATCACGACGGATAGCCAGTCAGGCAACTGACGGCCAATGGGCAAAGATCACGTCCTCAACGCCCATCTCTTCGGAGGTGGGCGTTGTCTTTTTTACTGCTACATACTGCCGTCTATTTTTCAGCCGGGCTTACTTCATCAGCGCCGGGATGGGCCGGAGCTCATCGGACTGAAACCGATGGATGCTCGAGCGGTCCTCCGTGCGTTCGATCTCGAAGAGGCCGAGGTCGAGCTCTACGCCGTAGATCGCGTGCAGGTCGATGGTCTGGCGGGCCCGGTCCGGGTCGGGCAGGAGTCTGATCCGCACGGGCTTGTCGAAGTCGGGCACGGGGATGGACCACTCGCGATTGCCTGAGTCCCCCACCCGTGTCGGCACGAGCTTGCCCCAGAGCGGGCTGGCTTGGTGCCGAACCTGAAGAAGGTTCTTCTGCACGAGAGAGCCGAGGTCCCAGACGTTGCCGTCCTGCTCGGCGATCACGAGATAGGCGACGTCGATCTCGGGCCAGATCCACCGCTCCTGGCCCCGGCGGTCGTGGGCGATGGGCGCCGATCCGATGATGAAGGCCCACGGGCCCTCGCCTCCGAACGGCGGCGCGGTGGAGTACAAGAGCGGCGAGACCCGGAGGTTCTCGAGGAGCACCTCGGGTTCGGGCACGCCCTCTTCGCCCGGCATGCGGAGCGCGACGCCATCGTCTACCGCTGAGACCACTTCGAAATCGGTGCGCAGCTCGACCGTGCGATCGATGATGGGCGGGAAGGTGTCGGCGAGTTCGCCCGAATACTCGGTGCCCGCCGGGATCTGTCCGACGACGAGATTGATGTGCAGCTCGACGATGAGCTCCGCAGTCCCGATCTCAAGGCCCTCGATGCTGGCCGTGGTGCCAGAGCCGCCGGTCATGAATCCCTGGTAGCGTGATGCCGGCCGCGTCTGCGAAGAGCTCCCGAAGGACGAGTACTTTGGCTCCAAGACGCGGTCGCCCTGACGCACACGGATGCTCTTGATTTCCTCGGAGAACTGAGCCGCATCGGACTCACCTCCGAGCAGCGGCGGCAATGCAAACCACAGACGCATCGGCACCGTGCCGAGTTCTCGGGTGACCTTGGGGCGGACGTCGAGGCGGAACTCGGGCGAGCCTTCGTAATACTCAGTGAGGAATTCGTGTGTGAGCACACCTGGCGAACTGGGCGAATGCCACCAGTTCCAAAGCAGCTGGCTGCACATCGTGGTGAACGCGAAGTCTGGTTGAGGCAGAGCCGCAGCCCTGTTGCCGGCCTCGATGACTGGGCGGAGCTTGTCGAGCTCGATCCCGACGGACTCGATGAGGGCTCCCAAGACTTCGCGGTGGACGTAGCTGCCGTATGCGAACGAGTCCTCGGATTGAATCTCGGCGGACCACTGCTCGATGAGTCTCTGGATGATGGGCTCGGCCTGCTCTGGTGTGGTGACGCGGGCCGAGGCTGCGGATTTGAGCAGGTCGTACGCCGAGGCGTCGGGCTCGGGCTCGCTGATCAGGTCAACCGCGAGCCGTCCGATGGCGTTCTTCTCGCGAACACTGGTGCCAACGGCCTGCACCCGGCGGCCGAGCTCCTTGAGGATCCGCTCATCGCCCTGGTCGTTCACGACCGCTATCTCGGCCCGCAGGAGCCTGACGGGCTTGAGCTGGTCGAATTTGGGCGACTGGATCATCAGGTACGCCAGGCTCAGCACCCCCACCACCAGGACCGCCGTACCTGCCCAAGCGAGCCTCGGTCGGCGTTCGCCCCTGGTGATCGCATCGCTCTGCATGAGATCCGCGTTGCACTCTGGGCAGTTCGCTGGTAGGTGCGTCGAGAGGTCGTACGCACACTTGCGGCAGGAGGGGCGATCACCTCGGCGGATGGAGAGCCCCGCGAACTGCATCGAAATACCCGCGAAAACCACGAGCAGAAGCATGATCACGAGGGGCAGACTCATGGTGTGAGTCTACACATTCGGGCCGCAAGCCGGACTTACTTCTGATGCTTGGCGTGGCGGACGATCTCGCCCGTGCCCAGGTAGACCACGTCCTCGGCGATATTCTTCATGAGATCGCCCACGCGTTCGAGCTCCCGGCCCACGCGGTAGAGCAGGAGCCCCGCGGCGATGTCGTCCTCGCCCTTGTGGGCCATCGACTTGGTGAGCTCCGTGAACGAGCCCTTGTCGAGGTTGTCCAGGAGCTTGTCGTCCAGCACGATCTGCCGGGCGGTGACGACGTCTTCTTCGAGCATCGCGCGCAGGAGCCGGTGGCAGGTCGCGGGCACGCGCTCGCCAAGCTCGCGCAGGCCCGTCGGGAACCTGGGCACGACGGGCAGGGCCGCCAGTTTCATGGCGACCTTGGAGATGCTGCTCGCGTGGTCGGCGACGCGCTCGATGTCGTGGTTGACCTTGAGCACGAACGCCAGCACGCGGAAGTCCCGGGCGACGGGCTGCTGGAGGGCCAGGATCTGGTAGCACTCCTCCTCGATACGGACTTCTTCGGTGTCGATCGCCGAGTCCTGCTCGCGGACGTGCATGGCGACCTCGGCGTCGATCGACCAGAGGGCGTCGAGCGAGGCCTCGAGCATCCCGATCGCCAGCGTGCCCTGGCGGATCATCCGGCGCTTGATCGCGTCGATCTGTTTCTGGGATGACCATCCCCCGGGTTCGGGGTCAGAGGGGAGCTTGGTGCGGATCGGTTCGGCCATTGGATCTCTATCGGCTCAATGCTTTGCGGAGTTTTGGGACGCCCAAACAGGATGTTACTCGAATCCGAAGGCAATGTCATGCCCCCTGTCGGTTAGGAGTGCCGGGTGCGATCTCGGGGCCTCTACGATCCCTCCGAACCGACACCCTTCTGGGAATCGCATCCATGCTTCTGCAATCGGGACTGCTGGTGGCATCGCTCTTGGTGATGACGCTCGGGGCCGAGGGCCTTGTCCGAGGGGCGGTCGCCGTCGCTCGAAGATTCGGGCTTTCGAGTTTTTTCATTGGTCTGACGATCGTGGGTTTCGGCACGTCGACGCCCGAGCTCTGCACCTCGCTCGTGGCGGCGTGGAAGGGCACGGGCGATATCGCCGTGGGCAATGTCGTCGGTTCCAACATCTTCAACATCGCGGTGATCCTGGGGATCACGGCCCTGATCTGCCCGATCCCGCTTCGGCTTGAGGTCGTCAGGCGCGAGGTGCTGGTCGTTATCGGGGTTGCACTGGTTCCGTTCGCGGCGCTCCTGACGGATGGGCGGATCGGGCGCGTCGCGGGCAGCGTGATGGTGGCGCTGCTGGCGATCTATCTCTGGCGCGGGTTCGTCCGGGGGCGGAGTGAGACTCAGAGGGAACTGGAAGCGAGCGCTGGTGCGGAGATCGAGGCCGAGCTCGCGGTGCCGAGCTCGGGTTGGCGGGCGCACGTGCTCACGCATCTGGTGCTCATCGCCGCGGGGCTGGCGATGCTCGTGCTCGGTTCGTGGCTCCTCGTGCAGTCGGCGACCGCGATCGCCCGGTCGATGGGCGTTTCGGATCTGGTCATCGGGCTCACCATTGTCGCGGCGGGTACGAGCGCACCCGAGCTCGTCACGAGCCTCGTCGCGGCGCTCCGCAAGCAGTCCGACATCAGCGTGGGCAACATCCTGGGCTCCAATATCTTCAACGTGCTCGGCATCCTGGGCGTGACGTGCGTGGTGATGCCCCAGCAGGTCAGCCGGCAGACGCTCGCGCTCGACCTGCCCGTGATGCTCGCCATCAGCCTCGCGTGTCTTCCCATCATGAGGACGGGATCGCGGATCTCGCGGGCCGAGGGGGCGGCGATGCTCGTGTTCTACGCGGTCTATGCGATCGCGCTTTTCGCCTGGGCGCCCGGGTGGTTCGCGTAGCTGATCTGCCGGGTGCCACGGCTTGTCCGTCCGCGGCAAGCCGTGCTCTCTCGATTGGCTCCCAGAAGCACGGCTTGAGAACAAGCCGTGGCACCCGCAACCGATCCGAGGCTTACATCGCAGCGCTGGATTCCTGATTCTGTGGGCGCAATCGGCTGAGCAGCACGCGGGGCAGGCTCTGCGGGTCGAGGTACTTGGGCGGCGGCCGCCAGTAGACCTCGCTGAGCGTCTGGCCCGTCTTGGGCGGGAGCGTGGTGACCGTGCCCTTGGCGGGCGCGAGCGCCTGGGCGATGGGCTTTGGGTCGTCGGCGCGGAAGATGACATCGGGCTCGCGCAGCACGACGGCTTTGACCCCGAGCGTGGCGCAGGCAACGCGGATTTGCGCCAGGCGCAGGAGGCGATCGACCTGCGGGGGCGGAGTGCCGTAGGCCGCGGTGAGATCCTCGCGGAGCTTGTCGAGCTCTGGCATCGAGGCGGCCAGCGCCATGCGGCGGTAGGCCTCGAGCCGGCGCGAATCGGCGGGGATGTAGGGCTTTGGGATATGACCCCAGACGCCGATCTCCAGGCTCGCCCGGCTCGCCGATGGGGGCGGGGCCTCGTGGCGCAGCTCGCGCACCTGCTGCTCGAGGAGCTGGCAGTACATCTCGTAGCCAACGGCGGCGATGTGGCCCGATTGCTCGGAGCCCAGGATGTTGCCCGCGCCGCGGATCTCAAGGTCTCGCATCGCGATCTTGAACCCCGCGCCCAGCATCGTGTACTGCTCGAGGGCTTTGAGACGCTTGCGCGCGATCTCGGTGACGTTGCGCTTATCGGGCAGGAGCAGGTAGCAGTACGCCCGGTGCTTGGATCGGCCCACTCGCCCGCGGAGCTGATGGAGCTCCGAGAGCCCGAAGCGGTCGGCGTCCTCGATGATCATGGTGTTGGCGTTGGAGATGTCGATGCCCGACTCGATGATCGTGGTCGAGACGAGGATGTCCGCTTCGTGGCGGATGAACCTCAGCATCACCTTCTCAAGATCGGTCGCGGGCATCTGGCCGTGGCCGTAGATCACGCGGGCGCCCGGCGCGAGGGACCGCACATCGTCGGCGACGCTCACGATGTCGTGCACGCGGTTGTGGACCCAGAAAACCTGGCCCTGGCGGCCCAGCTCGCGGGCGAGGGCCTGCTGGACACGCCTCCGGTTGTACGGGATCACCTCGGTGACGATGCTCTGCCGATCGGCGGGCGGCGTGGCGAGCGAGGAGATGTCGCGGATGCCCAGCATCGACATGTGCAGCGTCCGCGGGATGGGCGTGGCGCTGAGCGTCAGGATGTCGGCAGCAAGGCGGAGGCGGAGGAGCTGCTCCTTGTGCTCGACGCCGAAGCGCTGCTCCTCGTCGACGATCACCAGCCCGAGGTCGGCGAAGCGAACGTCCTTGGAGAGGATCCGGTGCGTGCCGATGATGACGTCGATCTGGCCCTTGCGCAGAGCCGCGAGCATGGCGTTGGATTCCTTGGTCGTCTTGAGTCGGCTGAGCGATTCGATGCGGAAGGGGTAGCCCGCGAATCGGTCCCGGAAGGTGCGTTCGTGCTGCTCGGCCAGCACGGTCGTGGGCACGAGGACGGCGACCTGCTTGCCCGCCTCGACCGCCTTGAACGCGGCGCGGATGGCGAGCTCGGTCTTGCCGAAGCCCACGTCGCCGCAGAGCAGCCGGTCCATCGGACGCTCGGATTGCTGGTCTTTCTTGATCGAGATCATCGCGGCGAGCTGGTCGTCGGTCTCCTGGTAGGGGAATTCGGCCTCGAACTCGCGTTGCCAGTCGGTGTCGCCCGGGAAGCGCACGCCGGGCAGGCTCTCGCGCGCCGCGCGGACGCGCAGGAGCTCCGATGCGAGATCGCGGACGGACTCGACGACCTTCTCTTTCTGTTTTTTCCAGCGCGTGCCGCCCAGCTTCGAGAGCGGCGGCTTGCCGTTGAACCCGCCGATGTACTTCTGGACAAGGTCGATCTTGAGCGCGGGAACGTGGAGCTGCGAGCCGTCGGCGAACTCGAGCGTGAGGAACTCCTGGAGCTCGCCCTCGTCGTCCTTGCGTTTTTTCCTGGGCGGCCCCACGACTCGGGATTTGCCGAGGCGGTCGGGGTCCATGAGCCGGAGGCCCTCGAAGCGGGCGATGCCGTGCTCGGCGTGGACGACGTAGTCGCCCGTGTCGATCTCGAGGAACGTGTCGAGCGCCCGCCCGGCGCGGAGCCGGCGCGCGCCGCGGCGGGTGTGGAAGCGGTGCACGAGCTCGTGGTAGGGAATCACCGCGAGCGAGGCGCCCTCGTCGGGTTCGAAGGTAAAGCCTCGGTGGATATAGCCCACCTTAGCTTGGGGTTTGAGTTTCTGATTCGGCGCGTACTGCGCGAGCAACTCGCCCAGGCGCTGCATCTCGGCGGGCGTCTCGCAGGGCACGAGCGTGGTGCGCCGCGGGACATCGGCGAGGCCCGCGAACTCCCCCACCGCCTCCGACAATTCGCGGCTCAGCGGCGGGAGCGGGCGGATGGGTAGTTCGATGATCTGCTCGGCGCTGGCGGCGGCCTGGGAGAACTGGTTGATCTCGCAGAAGCCGTGGAAACGCTCGTGCAGCAGCTTGAGCACCGCGGGCGGGCCGAAAACGCCCCGGGAGTCGGTGACGCGCTCGAAGTAACCCCGGGCCTGCTCGGTGACTTCGAGCGTCTCGCAGAGCACCGCGAGCGCGCGGTCGGGCACGACGTTCAGGAAGCTGGTGCCCTCGTCGGCGAGGTTCGGATCGAGCGCGGCGGCGATGAACTCGACCGAATCGATGCGCCGATCGGAGCCCATCGTTTCCAGGTCGATCTCGGTGAGGCGTTCGAGCTCGTCGCCGAAGAAGTCGAGGCGGACGGGCTCGACGCTCGTGCCCCCGGCGGGGAAGACGTCGAGGATGCCTCCACGGACGGCGAACTCGCCCGGGTCCTCGATCGTCTCGCGCCGGGTGTAGCCGGCGCTGACGAGCCAGTCGATGAGCTCCTCGGGCCTGACGCGTTCGCCGGGCTTGACGACGCGGCTGAGTTTCTTGATCTGCTCGTAGCGCGGGACGGCCTGCATGAGCGCGTGCACCGGCGCGACGATCACCGGCGCGTCCTTGGCGCCGATGGCCAGCGTGTGGCGCACCGCCGCGACGCGCTCG
>JBGSIX010000046.1:0-11910 GCA_041742315.1 Phycisphaerales bacterium
GGCGGAACACCATTGACCCGAAGGACGATCCGATGTCGCTCACGCACTATCGCACCATAAAGGTCGGCGAGGTGGAGGTCTTCTGGCGCGAGGCCGGTCCCGCCGACGCGCCCGTCATCCTGCTCCTTCACGGCTTTCCCACGTCGAGCCACATGTTCCGCGACCTGATCCCCGAGCTGGCGCGGGACTTCCGCGTGATCGCGCCGGACTACCCGGGCTTCGGGAGCAGCGACGCCCCCGACCGCAAGAGCTTCGAGTACAGCTTCGAGAACCTCTCGCTGGTGGTGGAAGGCTTGCTCGACCAGCTCGGGGTCCAGAGCGCGGCGTTTTATGTGATGGACTACGGCGCGCCGGTGGGGTACCGCATCTTCAGCCGTCGCCCGGAGCTGGTGCACAGCTTTATCATCCAGAACGGGAACGCGTACGAGGAGGGTCTCCGCGCGTTCTGGGATCCGATCAAGGCGTACTGGGCCAAGCCCACGAAGGAGAACCGCGACGCGCTGCGGGGGCTGCTGACGCGCGAGGCGACGCAGTGGCAGTACACCCACGGCACGCGCTCACCCGAAACCATCAGCCCGGACAACTGGAACGTGGACCAGCCCCTGCTCGATCGCCCGGGGAACAACGACATCCAGCTCGATCTGTTCCTGAGCTACGGGACGAACGTGGCGGAGTACCCGAAGTGGCAGGCGCTGTTCCGCGAGCACCAGCCCAGCGCGCTGATCGTGTGGGGCAAGAACGACAAGATCTTCCCCGCCGACGGGGCGACGCCCTACTTGCGGGACCTTTCGGACGTGGAGCTGCACCTGTTGGACACGGGGCACTTTGCGCTGGAGGAGGAGGGGGACCTGATCGCCCAGCGGATCCGGTCATTCCTGCTGGCGCGCCCGGGCGAGTGATCGGGCGAGTGATCGGGGACTGAAGAGTCATTGCCGAGATCCGGGCGGTGGGCGCGTGCCCGCCGACCCGGGCTTTGGTATCGCTCAATCCCGCAGAGAATCGATAAACGCATCCGCCTCGGCGATGCTCGCCTCCATCTCCCGGATCAGCTCGGCGACGTCACTCTGGACCTTGGCCAGATCCGTCTCGAGCGAGGCGATGGCGCGGGCGTTGAGGTTGTGCTTCAGGAAGAGTGTCTGGTCCTTGAAGGCGTCCAGCACCGGGTCCATCTTGGCCGCCGCGTCCTTCATCGCGCCCACGAGCTTGGTGTAGCGTTCGCGCGTCGCGTCGAGCTGGTCCTGGCTGGCCTTGCGGAGCGAGTCGCTCGAGTACTCGCCGAGCTCCTTCTCCCATTCGTTGAAGAGTGCCTTGGCGACGGACTCGACGCCCGAGATTTTGCTGTGCACCGCCTCGGCGCGGCTCTTGCTGTTCTCGTAGGCCGACTCGATCTTCTTGTACTTGGCTTCGAGATCCTTGGTGGAGTCGTCGCCCTCGGTGATGGACAGGAATTCGTCGAGCGCGCTCGTGAAAGCGACCTTGGCCTTCTCCTGCTGGTCGCGGGCCTTCTCGACGGACGAGACGAGCTGCTCGCGTTTCTCGTAGCCCAGCTTCTCGTTGACCCAGATCTTGGTCTTGGCGCAGCCCGAGAGCGAGGAGAGCCCCACGGCGGGCAGGGCGATCATCGCTGCGGCGGAGAGGACGGCAAGTTCATTTCGACGGGCCATTGGTGGTTCTCCTGTGGGCCGATTGTAGGGCCGGGCGTGAAGTTTCGGATTGGGACTTGTGCGGACGGGAAACGCCGGGTAGGCTCGCCCGGCGGATTCAGAAATCACCTCATTCGGAGCATCGTCATGGGCAAGGCCGGCGGGATCATCATCGCGATCATTATCGCAGCGGTCGTGGTAGGCATGAAGTACTCGAACAAGTCCGAAGAGGCGGACGACACGCGGGTGCAGGTGACCCAGTTGCTCCAGTCGCTCCCGGATTACACCGAGGCGGGTCCATGGTACGAGGGCCTGGCGGACACGCACCATGAAGCGGCATTCGAGCACGCCTACAAGATGGGCGGCAAATACTCGAAAACAACGTTCGATCAGATAGGCTACATCCACGAGCTGCTCGACAAGATGGCCGCCGACGCGGATCGGCAGAATCAGAAGGAGCGTGCGGGCTACATCCGTGAGCTGCGCGAGTCGGTGTACCTCGAATCCGACGGCCAGGGCTGAGCGGGCCCGCGTCGATGGAGTACACGGATCATCGCAGCCGGGGCGGCATCGGCATCGCGGCCTTGTTCACCGTTCCGATCGGGCTCGCGCTGGCGATGGCTTCCGGTGCGATCTACGCGCTCGCGCCCGTGTACAACCCGTGGTCGATCGCCAACATCGTCGCCTTTCTGGCGATGCTCTTTGTGCTGGGTGCCTCTTGCATTGTCATCGTCCGCTTCGGGAAGATCCGTGGGTACGCGTTCCCGCTCGTGCTCGGTGTGCTGGCCGGCGTTGCTTTCACACTGGCCACGTTTGAATCGATCCGCCTCATCTCGCAATCCAGTCTCGGGCCCATCGCGTTTCACCGCGAGCGTTTGGTCGTCGGGATCACGCTCTTTGGCTCGTCGGGGGTCGTCAAGGGCTGGCTCCTGGGTGTCATCTGGGCGCTCGGGGCGGTGCTGGCGATCCTCGTTGCCATCACGGTCTGCGAGGTGGAGAGCAACCACCCGTTCTGCAACGCGTGCCGCAGTTGGGCGCGCCGGGAGTGCTGGAAATTCGAGCTGGTCGGCCCAGACCCAGAACGGGCACGGCGTGCCAAGGCGGGCGGCCGGGCGCAGCATCTGATCAAGGTCACCGCGGGCGGACCCAGAGACCGCACGCTCGTGACCAAGATCCATTCGTGCCGATGCGGTGCCGTCGCCCACCTTGAGTCCGAGATCCGCAAGCCCGGTGAAGACGTCGATGTCGGGAACACAATCGTGCTGAGCCAGGAAATCTCGGCGCGGGATCTCGACGACTTGTTCCGCTGGGCGGCGACCGTCTCGCAGAACCCGCCGCCCAGGCCCAAGCTCCGGGTGCTCGAGAAACTCCAGGAAGAGAAGAAGCAACTCCAGAAGCCTTTCGAGTTGCCTCCGAAACCCGAGTCCGGCGAGCATATCTCGAAGTATCGCTGGGACGGCGGCGTGCTGCTGGATGCGGAGGCCGACAACGAGATGACCAAGGCGGTTCGTGCGCGCCTGAATTTGGGGGATTACACCGCGGCAGAGATCGCATTGGCGAAGATGCGTCATCCATCCGATCGCTCGTTCGTAGCGCACGCATGCGCCGATTGGCGGACCGAACCCGTCTGGCTCCACGATTGGCTCATCGACAAGCCGCAGTCCGCTGAGGCGCATCTGATCCGTGGGATCTTCGGCGTCATCGAGGCCTGGAAAATCCGTGGCGTGGGCTGGGTGCCAAAGGATGTTGACGCATTCTGGGGACGCCTGCGAGAAGCCGACGCGGACCTCGAACGGGCTGCGACGCTCTCGCCCAAGGACCCGACCCCCTGGGCGTGGATGCTCTGGACCGCCAAGGGACTCCAGCTCGAGATGGATGAAGCTCAACGCCGATTCAATGAAGCGATCGCGCGGAGCCCGGGGCACCGGGCGGCACACACCTTTATGCTGGACTATCTCAAACCCAAGTGGTTCGGCTCTCCTGAAATGGTCGAACAATTCGTTCAGGACACCCTGCGACGTGCCCGTCCCGGCTCGCACATGCTCGTTGTCGTGCCTGAAGCGGCCTTTGAGCTGGCGCACTTCCACCGGCCCGGGGAGAAGCGCCCGGACGCCGACGCTTATTACTCGGCGCCTGGGATCGTCGAGAGGGTCCGCCGCGCCAACGAAATACTCTTCAAAAGCGACCGATTCCAGCCGAACATGGACACGCCCCGGACGCGGGTGTGGTTCGCATATGTCCTATGGAGGACAGGCTCGCAAGATGAAGCCGCCGAGCATCTCAGGCTCATCGGGACCTCGACGCCGTGGGGGCCCTTCCCGGCGCCGGTCTTCCGGTTTGCCAAGGACTCGCTGCGCAGAGCACGAAATGAGTGCGGCGTCCGTTAAATCAGGGCGAAAGCGGGCCCTTGCTTCCTACGATTGGCGGATGAAGTTACACAGAGTTTTATTCGGCGGTCTCGTGACAGCACTCGTGATTTCCGGAACACCCGGCTGCACGGGCATCGAGCCCGCGATGATCGGGGCCGGGGTCAACGCGGTTCAGCAGGGTGTCACGTACGTCTCGGGCGTCGATTCCTACTCCTTCCAGCCGGCGCGATACGCGGACACGCTCGACGCGGCCCTGAAAGCGGGCGAAGCGATCGGACTTGAGAAATACGGTCAGCGGGAGATCGACGAAACACACACTCAGATCCGCTTTCTCTTCGATAAGGACGACCGCATCGTGGTCGATATCGAGCAGCAGACGAGCGAGGTCACCCTCGTGCAGGTCAATATCAAGAAAAAGACCCGTCGCGGCATGGGGGCGCTCTACATGCGGGCCCTGACCCACGAACTCCGCGAGGCCGAGGCCTATGTCGGGCAGTGGCAGGACGACGCGGACCTGATCGGGAACTGATGACCGCAGACTCTGCGTGCCCCAGGCCCAGAATCGGCATGAATAGCCCGCTCGCGGCGTGGGCGGTCGCCTGCTAGAATGCGCTAGCGGTCCAGTCCGGCCGCCCCGAACCCGATCCAAGGAGCCTCATCATGCGTGCACGCTTTGCCCTCGTTCTTCCGATTGCTCTCCTCGCACTGGCCGGCTGCAAGAGCGATTGCTGCGGCGCCTGCGAGACCGGTGAGCACGAGGAAGCCTCGCCCGCGATCTTCGTCAACAGCACCTGCCCCATCGGCGGCGAAGCCGTGGAAGCCGACGGCGGCAAGGCCGAGTACAAGGGCAACAGCGTCGGTTTCTGCTGCCCGGGTTGCAAAGAAGGCTGGGAAGAGATGAGCGAGGCCGACAAGGATGCCTTCATCGCCAAGGCCAAGGCCGGCAAGGCCTGATCGACGCACGACATCGAGCGCATCGCGGCCCCGCTCCGGCGGGGCCGCTTCGTTTTTCGTTGGGCCCGATTCGGGGTCCAATAGCAGGCCGAGGGCCCGACTCTTCCGACTGCGCAGCCTGTGACGCCAAGCCCCCCGCAGAAGGGATGGCTAAAGCGTCATGCACAGGGGCCGGGTGGGTGCTTGTTTGCGAGGCTCTCACCGACGCCCAGATTCCGGGAGGCGTCTGGGAGGCAGCGCATGAACCCGATCGGCGGCTCGTTCCAGGGCATCCCGCAGGCGCGTCAACTCGGCATCGTCCAGCAGCAGAAGCAGGGCGTCCTCGAGACGCTCGCGACGGGCCTGCGCATCAACCGCGGCGCCGACGATCCCGCCGGGCTCGTCTCTTCCGAACAGCTCCGCGCCATGCTCGCCGAGCTCGAGGCCGAGAGCAGCTCGCTCGAACGCGCCCGCGGCGCGGCGGTGGTTGCCGATCGCTCGCTGGGCGAGATCGGGGATCTCCTGATCGAGGCCGAGGCGCTGGCCGTCGCCAACGCGAACACGGGCGGCCTCTCCGAGTCCGAGCGTGAGGCGAACCAGATGGAGCTCAACTCCATCCTTTCCGCCGTCGATCGCGTCGCCAGCACCTCGGGCTTCAAGGACACGCCGCTCTTGCGTGGCGGGATGTCGCTCGACATCAGCGGCGCGAGCCTGAGCCTGCCCAGCGCCGCGGTGACCGACCTCGGCTCGACCGAGATCGACGGCGAGACCTACACGCTCGCCGACGTCGCCTCGGGCGGCAAGTTCGCGATCGACGGCCCGACCACGGACCGCTCGCTCGAGATCATCCGCGCTGCGCGCCAGGAAGCGATCTTCGCGCAGGCCGAGGTCGGCGCGTTCGAGATGAACGCGATCGAGCCCAGGCGGGCCGGGCTGGGCGTGGCGATCGAGAGCCTGACGGCCGCGGAATCCTCGATCCGCGACACGGACTACGCGAAGGCGACCGCGCAGCTGGCGAGGCTGGATGTTCTGGAGACCGCGTCGCTCCGCATCTCATCGGCGGGGGCCCGATTCGATCCGCGGCAGCTCATCAAGCTGCTGGGCTGATGCGCCCCCGGGCGCCAAGCCGGCGGGCGACCTAGCCTGCTCTTGTGTCCACCAAGAGCCGATCCCAAGACTCCTCGCACACCCACTACCAAGGCGTCCTCGCCCGCCGGTTCGGATTTGACGCGCTCCGCCCGGAGCAGCGCACCGTCGTCGAGCGCGTGCTCTCCGGCACGTCGGCGCTCGTCGTCTGGCCCACGGGCTCGGGCAAAAGCCTCTGCTTCCAGCTCCCCGCGCTCGTCCTCGCCGAAAGCCAGTCGCCGCCGGGCGTCACGCTCGTATTCAGCCCGCTCATCGCGCTCATGGAAGACCAGGTCTCGGCGCTCCGCAAGCGGGGTGTGCGGGCGACATACATCAACTCCACGCTCTCGAAGAAGAAACGCGAGGAGCGCTACGCCAAGCTCGCCGAGGGCAAGTACGAGATCGTGTACGCCACCCCAGAGCGGATGGACAAGCCCGATTTTGTGCGCGCACTGGACGAAGTCCCGGGCGGCGTGAACCTGCTCGCCGTCGATGAGTGCCACTGCGTGACGCGCTGGGGCCACGACCTGCGCCCCGCCTACCAGCGCGTGGGCGAGTTCCGCAAGGTGCTGGGAAATCCCGTGACCGTCGCCCTGACCGCCACCGCGACGCGCGAGGTCCGCGACGACGTCCGCCGCGTGCTCGGCTTCGACAACACAACCATGCCCCTGTCGGCGCTGCCCATCGATCGGCCGAACCTGACACTCGAAGCCGAGGAAGCCTGGGACGACCGCGCCAAGCTCGAGCGGATCTGCGAGACCGCAAACGAGTACCGGGGCACGGGCATCGTGTATTTCGCGCTCATCAAGGACCTCGACCGGATGGCGAGCGAGATCCGCCGGGCGCTGCCCGATCGGCGCGTCCGCATCTACCACGGCAAGCTCTTGCCCCAGAACAAAAAACACATCTACAACGAGTTCACACAGGCCCGCCCCGAGGACAACCTCATCCTCTGCGCGACCAACGCCTTCGGCATGGGCGTCGATAAACCCGACATCCGCTTCATCGTTCACGCCCAGATCCCCGGCAGCATCGAGAGCTACCACCAGGAGGTCGGACGGGCCGGGCGTGACGGCCTGCCCAGCGTCTGCCGGCTCCTCTATTCGCAGGACGATCTGGCGATCCAGCAGCAGTTCGTCGAATGGAAGAACCCGGACCGGGCGCTCATGGAAGAGATCGTCCGCACGATGCACGCCTCGGACCACGCGGACTTCGACGCCGACGAACTGCGCCTGGCGATCCTGGGCAAGACGGGCCAGTCGGGCGTGATCGACCACGCGATGATCCGGCTTGATGAGCTGGGCGTGGTCGAGCCCACGAGCGTGTCGGACGCAGAGCCCCGGTACCGCCTCGTGCGTGAGCTGGCGCCGGGCGATGTGGACGAGGCCGAGATCGCCGAGAAACGCAAGCGGGACTTGCTCAGGCTGCTGCGGGTCGTCGAGCTGACGAGGTCAACGGACATCGCGGCGGACGTGAGCCGATACTTCGAGCTGGAATAGAGAGAGGCCGCGGAGGTTTGCCCATGACCATGCACGACCGCTCGACCCTGGCGACGACCAACGCCGACGCGTACACCTCGCTCGTCACGGTGCGGGGCGAGAACGAGCACCGCTTCCTGACCGACGCCCACCCCTCCGAGGGCGGCGACGGCAAGGGCCCGACGCCCCACGAGCTCCTCGAAGCCGCGCTCGCCGGGTGCAAGACGATCACCGTGCAGATGTACGCCAGGCGCAAGGGATGGCCGCTCGAATCGGTTTCGATCCGCGTCCGACACGAGCAGCGCGCCACCGAAACGGGCGGCCCCAAGCGCCATGTCTTCGATGTCGAGGTCGAGCTGACGGGCGATCTGTCCGACGAGCAGCGTGAGCGTCTGCACGAGATCGCGGGTCGCTGCCCGGTGCACCGCATCCTCGAAAGCGAGCCCGTATTCCAGAGCACGCTCGTCCCCTAGACGTAGCTCATCCACCAATACTTGTGCTTGCGCTTGTACCCGGCGTACCACGCGCAGGGCAGATAGAGCGTCAGCACAATCCCGATCCACGCGACGTGCACGAGCCAGAGTCTGGGTGTGTAGTTCGCAGGGAACTGGCCCCCGAAGGCCCACTGAACCCAGGTGTCGTAGAGCGCGAGCGAGAGCACGCCCGACGAGATGTGCGTGAGCGGGATGTGCAGGATGTAGTAGAACATTGCGACGTTGCCAAACACACGCACCGGCTCGATGAGCCGCGGCAGCGCTTTGGCGAGCTTCTCGAGCAGGGGCATCGCGAAAATCGCTGGCCCGAGCGTCATGAGCACGAACTGGAGCGAGGGCGGGTACTTCTGCGTGTGCAGGAACGACATGAGATTGCGAGGTCCGGCTTCGCCGAATAACCAAACGGTCGTGTCGCCGTAGAAGCTGAACGCCCGGAGCAGCACGAACGAAACGATCATGAACGCCCCGGTTGCATAACAAATTGCGTCGCGCCTGGGTTTGACGAGCATCGAGCCGAAGCGGTACCCGAGCGCCATCACGCCGATCCACGGGATGAGCGGGTAGAGCACGATCACGCTCGGCATGCCGACGTACGAAGTGCCGAAGTATGTCAGCGGCCTCTGCACGTGCAGGATCGCCCAGAGATCGGTGCTGAAGATCGCCGGCCCGGGTCTCCAGAGGTGATCGAGCATGTTGTGATACCCGATCATGGCGATTCCGAAGGCGCCGATGATCGGCAGCGGCAATCGGATCAGAAAGGCCAGCACGATCATCGACCACCCGATCGCCCAGATCACCTGCAGGATCCAGACGCCCGCGAGCAGGAAACCCCAGCTCAGGTCGATCAAGGTGAGCTCGAGAAAGATCAGCCAGAGCCCGCGCGTCAGAAGCCGGCGCGAGAGGTCATGCTTGGACATCCGCTGCCCGACCATGAACGCGCTCGTGCCCGCCAGGAATACGAACACCGGCGCGCAGAAGCACGTCACCCACCGCGTCACATACCAGCCGGGCGTCGAATCCACTGCGTCGAGCGGGTCAAAGGCGGTCGGGCCGAAGTAGTTGCGGGCGTGATCGAGGGCCATCACGACCATCGCCAAGCCGCGCAGGATGTCGATCGAGGCGATCCGGGCTGGTCCCGGCTTCTCTGCGAGCGCCGGCTCTGGGAGGGTCATTCCTCGATGGTATCAGAATCCGGGGCCCGCCTGATCGTCACGCGGATCCGCGAGAGGTTCATCGAGAGCCGGGCCTCATCGAGCCGGCGCGCGATCGACTCGATCGAATCGCGGATGGCTTCGAGCCGAGCGGGCTCGTCCTTGTCGAGCCCCCTGTGCTGGCGATCGTGCTCGGTCATGGCGGCGTCCCTGGCAAGCAGGTCGTCGAACGCGCGGGCGTTCATCGCCACACTCTCCGCGGCCAAGTTGACACTCTCCGCGGCCAAGTTGATCGCGAGGCTCGCGCGGTTCGACAAGGTGTCGGGTTCCCGACGCTCCTCGACCACACGCCCAAGACCCCGGATCCGTTCGATGGCCTCATCCAGCCGGTTTGGCGCGAAGTTCAGCATGAGTGTGCGGGCCGAATCCTCACCATCGGCGGCGGGCACGACCTCTCCAAACTCGTCGAGATCCGCATCCGGGAGCTCCGCGACCGCGTTGAACGCCTCGGTCGGATCGGTGACTTCGATCACGATCTCCGCGTTCTCGAGCGAGGGGCCGAAGGCCATGACCGAGGCGTCGCCGCCATCGAGCGTCAGACCCGCTTCGGGCCCCATCATCATCTGCAAGTTACCCGGGTGAGAATCGTCCACCGCTGCGGTCGGGTCGATGGCGATCTGGCGATCCATCGAAGCCGCGGCGGGGGCGTTTGCTTTGGCAGAGGGCTCTATCTCACGGAAACGGGCGCCGCTTCGAGCCATCAGCCCCGGAAGCGATTCGGATTCCTTTGAAAGATCAGCATCCGCGAGCAACTGATCGGTCGGGTTCTCGGATGGCGCCGCGACCGATTCCTCGGGCGCGGCCTTATCCGCAAAGATCGAGAACGCCCGCTCCGGCGCCTCGGCCTTGGCGCTGGCGAGCTCGTCCGAAGCAATTCCCGCCTTCTCGGTCTCGGGCGCGACGCGGAGCACCGTCCACACGCCCGCCGCCAGAAGAATCATCGCCGCCACGCCCACGGCGTTCAGCGCGATCAGAAGACGCCGACCACGCGGGCGCTCGGCGCGGTCCGCGCCCGGGTGCACGAGCCCGGCGCGCTCCTCGGCCCGCGAGATCTCCAGCGCCCGCTTCCAGAGATCCGTCGGCTCGCCCGTGTGCCCATTCCCAAACTCGTTTCTCGGTTCGGTCATCTCACGCAAGCCCCGCTCGATCTGGTCCATCGTCGGATCGCTCATGCCTCGATCCCCCGGCCCGGGACCGCTCCAGTCGTCCCCAGGCTCTCACGCAGCTTCTCCAGCGCCTTGTTCAGTCGGCTCTTGATCGTCCCCATCGGCACGCCCAGAACCTCCGCCGCCTGCCGATGCGTCAGCCCCCGGTGGTAGCACAGGATCACCGTCTCACGCTGGTGCTCTTCCAGGGCGCTCACCGCGGCCTCGATTTTCGGATCGATCGACGAGGGCTCGGCGATCACGTGCGCCTTCCGCGCGTCCTGGAGCCGATCGTGGTGCGTCCGCTCGCGGTTCCGGCTCGACGTGCGCTGCCGACCCATGTCCCGGCACCGGTTCATCGCGATCTGGTACACCCACGTTTTCACGCTCGCCCTGCCGTCGTATGTCCTGCTGTGCCTGATCACCCGAAGCCACGTCTCCTGGACCGCCTCCATCGCTAATGCCCGATCGCCCAGCATCCCCGTGCAGAGCCCGAGGAGCAGGCCCTCGTACCGCCGGGCGAGCTCTCCCAGAGCCTCGTCGTCGCCCGAGACAAACCGCGCAAGCAGCCGCTCGTCGCTGAGCGGCCCGTCATCGCCCGGAACGGGCGCGTCAAGATGGGGCCTCGCCTGGTCGTTCAACCGGTCATTTCCCCCGGGTCTGACCCGCCTCATCGGCCGGCGGTTCGCGCCCGGGGGAATTATGCCCGATCGGGCCCTCTAGAACAGGAACCGCACCCCAAGGGCTAGCCCGTACTCGCTCTCGGGCCGCTCCTCAAGGTCCTGGGCCATCGGCAGGATGACCGAGAACTCCACCGCCCACCTGGGCGCCTCGACCAGGAACCCGAGCCCGGAATCCAGGCTCGCGTCGCCGTTGGTCTCCGCGTGCCCGAGCAGTTCCACCTGCGAGTACACCGCGATGTTGCCCCCCTCGGCGTAGCTGGCGGGCCAGAGCCGGTACAGGTACGAGCCCGTGAGCATCAGGTGATCCGAGAGCCCATCGCCCGGGTCGATGCGGTTGCTGGTCTCGCCCGTCGTGAACTCGTACTTGGCCGACGTGTTTAGGCCGTGGCGTCCGAAGATCGTGGTCGTGGTGATCCCGATCGCGGGGTTGACGGCGTCATTGGAGAACTCGGAACTGCCCGTGGGGAGGCGCGCCGAGACCTGTGCCGCCGCACGGAAGGTTTCGATCGGCCCGAAGTCGTGCCGGAAGAAGCGATACGACACGCCCAGTTCCGTGTCGCCGATCCCCGTGTCGCTCTCATCGCCCGACGGGGATTCGAAGTCGCGGCTGACGAGCGAGACCATCGCGAACGCGCCCCACTCGGGCGCGAGGCCGTACATCAGGTGGTGCATGAACCGCGTCCGCTCGATCTCGCCGTCCGATCCGCCCGGCCCTTCCTTGAAGCGGTCGTATCGGATCATCGGCCGGTACGTGAAGAGCCCGGGCCCGGGCAGCGTCGCCGAGGGCGCGTTGGTGGGCTGCTGCGCCCGCGCCGGGAGCGCGAGCAGA
>JBGSIX010000047.1:0-2072 GCA_041742315.1 Phycisphaerales bacterium
TCCTTGACGATGACCTTGCCGGGGATGGCGCTCTTCCCGCCGGCGTCCTCCTCGAGCACCACGTGCTCGATCGCGCCGAGCCTCGCCGAGATCGAGGGCAGCGCCCGCCGCACCATCGCGCCGTCGTCCGGATGGATCAGCACCACCACCCGTGTCGGACGCCCGATCAGCTTGAGTGCGTGCTCCACCTGGGCCAGAACCACGCGCTCGTCCTGCTCGATCGCCCTGTGGATCACCCGCTCGGCGATCGAGAGCGCCAGCCTGATCACGCTCTCCTTGCTCTCCACCAGCAGGTGGTGCCTGCGGTCCGCGAAGTCGTCGAGCGCGTCGGTCCACGCGAGTTCGATCTCGTCGAGCTTGACGCGCGCTTCCAGGGTCGACTGCTGCTTGCCCTCTTCCTCACCCTTGGCCAGACCCTCGGCGTAGCCCTTCTTCTGCCCCGCCTTGTACCCCTCCTCGTGCGCGCTGGCGGTCAGCCGCTGCCGCTCGGCCTTGGCGCTCTCGATGATCGCCTCGGCCTGCTCCTGCGCCCGCTTGCGCAGCAGTTCCGCCTGCCTCGCGATGTCGCCAAGGTCCAGGACCACCGCGTCGCGCCCGTAGCTCTGAGCGTCCGATTTCTTGATGACCGCCATCGTCCGTCCTTACACAATCAGGTCCGCGTCGCCGCGACCCTGGATGATGATCTCGCCCGCCTCTTCGAGCCGGCGCACGATGTCGACGATCCGCTGCTGCGCGTTCTCGACATCGCTCACGCGCACCGGGCCCATGTACTCCATGTCCTCGCGGATGAGCGACGCCGCGCGCTCGGACATGTTGCCCAGGATCTTGTTCTGAAGCTCCTCGCTCGCCGTCTTGAGCGCCAAGCTGAGCTCCTCGTTGTCGACCTCCTTGAGCACGCCCTGGATGCCCCGGTCGTCGACCAACAGGATGTCCTCGAAGACGAACATGAGCCGGCGGATCTGCTCGACCAGATCCGGGTCCTCGACCTCGAGGCCCTCCATGATCGACTTCTCCGTCGCGCGGTCGGCAAGGTTCAGGACCTCCGCCACCGTCGGGATGCCGCCCATCTTCTCCGACGACTGACCCAGCACGTTCGAGAGCCTCGCCTCAAGGCCCTTCTCGACATCGCGGATCACCTGCGGGTTCGTCTGATCCATGTTGGCGATCCGCTTGACCACCTCGACCTGCTTCTGCGCGGGCAAACCCGTCAAAATCTCGCTCGCCTTGTGGTGCGGCAAATGGCACACGATCAGCGCGATCGTCTGCGGGTGCTCCTCCTGGATAAACGTCAAGAGATTCTCGCTCTCGGCCCGCTGCAGGAACGAGAAAGGCGTCCGCTGCACCTGCGTCTGGATCTGCTGCATCACCTTGGCAGCCGTCGAAGGATCCAGCGCCTCTTTCAGCAGCGTCTTGGCGTGATCGAGGTTGCCCTCGCTCGCGCTCTGCATCGCCAGCGCCGTCGAATAAAACTCCTCCACGACCGCGCGCTGCAGCTCCAACGGCACGCGCCCCAGCCCGGCAAGCTCACGCGTGACCTCCTCCACACCCTCGGCGGACATCTGCTTGAGCACACGCGATGCCTGCGACGCATCGAGCGTCAGCAAAAGGATCGCCGCCTTCGTCAGCCCTTCGAGAAGCGACGGATCGGTCGGTAGTTTTTCGTGCGGCCTGCGTGCCATGGAAAGAACTCCGCCTCCGTCCTAGTGCTCGGGGGTGATCCAGCGATTGAGCAGCCTCGCCGCCAGGTCCGGCTCGTTGCTCACGAGCGAGCCCACCTGCTCGAGCATCTTCTGGTTCGCCACGTGCGTGTTGTCCACCTCGATGCCGACCATCGGCGCCTCCGTCTCGTCGGCCTCGCCCACGATGTCGCTCGGCTGATCGAGCGCCGGCGGGATGCCCACGAGTTCCTCAACCGAAGGAAGCTCGACGCGCTTGGTCGCGCTCTTGACCATCATCATCATCATGACGAACGCCACGCCCGCCAGCGCCACGAGCACGCCCTTCTCGATCAGGCCGCTGCCCAGGATCGCCGCGAACCCGCCGCCCGCGCCCGCCGACGACCCGCCCGCGGG
>JBGSIX010000048.1:0-13358 GCA_041742315.1 Phycisphaerales bacterium
GTCGCGGCGCCGTCGCCGTTGACGTCGGCGACGCACGCCGGCACCAGGTCGATCGAGGCGTCGTCCATGAGCACGGGCGGGCCCTTGCCGCTGGCGACCCACTGGTCGTACATGACCTGGCCCTTGGTGTCGGTCGTGTTCTCGTCGCGGAGGAACTCGATGTATTCCTTGCTGGCGGTCTGGTAGTAGAGCTTGACCTCGGCGCGCCTGGCGCCGGCGGGGATGTCGAAGACCGTCTCGTCCCAGTGCTGGCCGTCGGCGTAGGCGTAGCCCACCGGGGCGGCCTGGACCGCGCCGAAGCCGGCGTTCGTAAAGCCCATCGGCGGGATGCGGTTGTCCTTGATCCACTCGTTGTTGAGCACGAAGTGGAAGCTCTCGCCCGCGGGCTTGCCCACGATCGGCGCCAGGGCCGCGGAGATGCCCAGCTTCGCCTCGTAGACCTTCGTGTCCGCGCTGGTGAGCACGGCGGACACGCTGTCGTACGCGCCGCGTTCGTCGATGAGCGCGTCGGCGGCGTCGAAGTACTTCACGTTGAGCCACATGCGCCGACCCTCGGGGTAGCCCGTGGGGAGCTTGTGCGCCGAGTAGTTCGTCACGCGGACGATGAGGTCGCTCCCGTTCTGGGTCAGCGCCGTGTCGCTCGCCTCGGCCATGAGGGCTTCGGTTTTCTGGATCGCCAGGGCGACGTTGTCGTCGTTCAGGAAAGTCTCGGAGTCGGGGTAGAGGTTGCGGATGGCATTGAGCATCCAGGTGTTGCCGCCTCGGAAGTGGTGGGTGGCGAGGTCTTCGCGGAATTCGCCGAAGAAGCAGCTCACGCCAGGGTCCGGGGGCATGTGGCAGTCCTGGCAGGAGCTGACGCCCATGACCATGTTGGGCGCGAATCGGCCCCCGACATCGACGGGCCCGGTGGCAAAGGCGCTGGCGCTCCACTCGGAGTAGGTGCGTTCGATGGGGAACTGGTCGTAGGGGTCGAAGCTTGCCGGGGGCGCGCCGAGCGTGCCGGGCATGTACGTGCCGTCGAGTTGCTTCTCGAAAACGGGGTTGGAGACGTCGTGGCAGGTGGCGCACATCTGCGACGAGGACTGGTACGGCGCCTGGATCCACATGTGGTACGGGAAATCGCCCAGGTCGTGCGGGCCTCGGCGGCGGTCCTCCGGGTCGACCACGAACTGCCCGGAGTGCGGCATCGTGGGCACGACGAGCAGGTTCGCCAGGATCGTCGCGTCCACCGCGGGATCGACGCCCGGCGTGTGGATCGGGTCGACCATGCGGTGGCAGAGGTTGCAGTTGACGCCCTGCAGGTCCACGCCCGTCAGGAGCGAGCCATCGGTCGGCGTGGAGCGGCCCTCGAGCCAGCCGTTGGGCGAGTGGCAGCGCAGGCAGAGATCGCCCGCGAAGGCGGCGTCCTGGTTGGCGATGGTCAGCGCCGCGTGGAAGAGCGGGTCGCGCGAGGCCTGGCCCATCATGCTGGCGGCCCAGGGTCCAAAGGGCTCGTGCTCGCTGTCGAACCCGCCGTGACAGGACATGCAGTTGTCGGCGTTCTGGATGGGCGTGGTCAGCCCGTGGGGCTGGGTGCCGGGGGCGAAGAAGTCCTCGACCGTGGTCGCCAGAGGCAGGCCTTCGGGATCGGGGTCGATCAGGTGGCCCGCTGCGGTCGCGCCGGCGACCGAACCGAGCGTTGCCAGGAGCCAGAGCGTCTCCGGCACAGCGACCCCGCGACGTGCGCGCTTCTCAGCGCCAGCCTTCTGACCCATTGTGAAATTCCCCATCTTTCCAGGACCACACACTGACCGATCGCCCCGAACACAAGGCGATCGGCCGATGCTCTATCGTACTGAACATCGGGTGCCACTGTCGACTCTTTTTTGGCGGGTGATTCCCGCAGGATCCGCCCGATCACCCGAGCCTCGAAACGAGAAATAGACCCGCCGGGTACGCTTATTCGCATGACCAAGAACCGACTTGAGGCCTTCAGCGACGGCGTCCTGGCGATCGTGATCACGATCATGGTCCTGGAGATGAAGGTCCCCCACCCCCACGAGGGCCACGGGGCGGCTCTGGCGGATCTCCAGCCCATCCTGCCCGTCTTTCTGAGCTACGTGCTCAGCTTTGTCTATCTGGCGATCTACTGGAACAACCACCATCACATGCTCCACGCGACGAAGCGCGTCTCGGGCGGCGTGCTCTGGGCGAACATGCATCTGCTCTTCTGGCTCTCGCTCATCCCGTTCGTCACGGGCTGGATGGGGGAGAACGAGTTCGCCGCCGCCCCGATGGCGCTCTATGGCATGGTCCTGCTGATGGCCGCGATCGCCTACTTCGTTCTCGAGCGGAGCATCCTCCGCGTCGAGGGCCGGGACTCCGTGCTCGCCAAAGCCATCGGCAGGGACATCAAAGGCAAGATCAGCCCCGTGCTCTACATCGCGGGCGCAGGGCTTGCGTTCGTAAGCCCGTGGATCTCGGGCGGGCTCTATATGCTCGTGGCGATCATGTGGCTCATCCCCGACCGGCGCATCGAGCGGACGCTCGTGGCGGCCGAGCACCAGGAGCGTTAGCGGCGACGACGGATGGCGACCAAGCCGCCCATTGCGAGCAGGCTCGCGGTTGGGGCGCTGGGAACGACAAACCGCTGAACGCCTGTGGTCACATAGCGGATTCGTGCGCCGGAGTCATAGGTCGTGTTGAAGAACATGGTGCGGGTGTCCATGCCCATGAGCTGGTCTTCGGTCGGGAGCGACGCATCAGACAGAATGGTCGGAGAAACCGTGCCGCTCAGCCTTGTTTGGAAAACAATCAGACCCAAAGTGATATCGTCTTCGTCGAAAGCGAGGAAGTTACCGAAGAGATCGTGGTATGCGTCGGGGCCGATGTATGAATCGTTTGCGACGTGCATGGTCGTCGCGTGCTCTGTCGAGGGGTACTGGCCAGTCGCGCCGGTGGTGTTCACAAACCCGGACGAGAATTCCAAGTTGACGACGCTGTAATACCGATGATCGGCGTCCGTCCATCCGGGACCGAAGTCGATGTCCTGCTGGAGCACTTCCATCCGCAGGAACCCGGGCGTCCCCACGGGCATCGCGTCGTACCGGCTCGTGATCCCACGATCGATCAGCTGGTTCTCCGTGAGGACCAGATTGAACTCGTACACGATCGAACCCTGAGCAGCGGCCGAGGCGGTCACAGCAGAGATCATGAAACAACCACAGAGAAATGTACGGCTCATGCTAGGACTCCTGTAATTCTGCAGTGAACGATTCGCAAGAACTGCGAATCCCGCTTCCGCTCTCTATAACGCAGAAGGTCCGAAACAGTTCTGGATCTTTCTGTACTTTCCTACAAATTACTGCGCATCAAGCCGCGAGCTCATCGTTCCCGATCTGCGCAATCGATTGTGCGCCAATCCTTTGCGATCCCCGACCGGACGATCTACGATCCGCGTTCCCGCGGGTAGGTCGCCCGAGGTGGGCACACGGAGGCGTGGATGGATCTCAAGACGATGCGGCGGCTCGATCGTCACCTGGGCGTGCCCCTGTGCGCGGCCCTGACGCTCTGGCAGCGCGCAAAGTCAGTCTTCGTCAAACCCGCCCCAGCGCCGATCAAGAGCGTGCTCTTTGTCAAACTCGCCGAGCAGGGCTCGACCGTGCTCGCGGTGTCGGCCTTCCGCAAGGCCATCGAGCGCGTCGGGCGCGAGAACGTCCACTTCATCTGCTTCGAGGAGAACCGCTTCATCCTCGATCTCATGGACCTGATCCCCAAAGAGAACGTCATCACCATCAAAACCGGCGGCCTCGTCGGCACGCTGGTCAGCTTCCTGGGCGGCATCCGCAAGGCACGGGCGCTCAAGCCCAGCGTGAGCATCGACCTCGAGTTCTTCTCCCGTTCCTCGGCGATCCTGACTTACCTGAGCGGCGCCGATCGGCGCGTCGGGTTCCACGCCTCGAATGAGGAAGGCCCCTGGCGGGGCGATCTGATGACGCACCGCCTGCGGTTCACGCCCCACCTTCATACCGCCGACCTGTACCGGTTCATGGTCGACGCGATGGACCTCGACGGGGCCAAGCTCCCGGCGATCCCGTTCGTTGCCGTGCGCGTCGAGGACGAGCCCCCGGTCTTTGCGCCAAGTCTCGACGAACGCGAGCGGGTGCTGAAGATCATCGAGGAGGCCGCGGGAACGCGCGAGTTCCGCCCGCTGGTCCTGCTCAATGCGAATTGCTCGGACCTGATCCCGCTGCGCGCCTGGCCTCGCCATCGGTACGTCGAGCTCGCCCAGCGCCTGCTCGCCGACGACCCGAAGCTGCGGATTGCGTTCACCGGCGCGCCAAACGAGGCGGGCCCGGCCCAGAAGCTCGTCGAGAAGATCGGCTCGGAGCGCTGCTTCTGCCTGGCGGGCAAGACAAGCCTGCGCGATCTGCTCGTCGTCTTCGGGTTCGCCGACGTGCTGGTCACCAACGACTCGGGCCCGGCGCACTTCGCCTCGCTCACACCCATCCAGGTCGTCACGCTCTTTGGGCCAGAGACGCCGGCGCTCTTCGCCTCGCGCAGCCCGCGGAGCCACGTCCTCTGGCGGGGCCTGGCCTGCAGCCCGTGCGTCAGCGCCCTGAACAACCGCGACTCGCGATGCACGGACAACCTCTGCATGCAGTCGATCAGCGTCGACGAGGTTGAACGGCTCGTCAAGTCCCTCCTGACCGCCACACCCGAGCCCATGAGCGTCGAGGTGAAGCTGCCGGTCCTGCCGCGTCAGCAGGCTCAGTCGGAAATTCCCGCCCGCTGAGCCCGAGTCGGAACCGAGCGCACCAAGGGGGCAACAATCCGCCCATGGACATGCCCGCCCCGCTTGAAACCACTCCACGCCGCGTCCACCCGCTCGTCGCGCCGCTGATGATCCTCTTTGTCATCCTCGTGGGCTACGGCCTCGCGCCGACGCGCCTGCCTCTCGTCGGCGAAGAGACCCGCCGGATGCAGCACTGCGTCGAGATGGCCCAGACGGGCGACTGGGTCATCGCGCGCAACCAGGGCGTGCCCATCCTCGACCGCCCGCCCGGGCAGTACTGGGCTTTCGCGCTCATCCACCGCTTCATCCACGATCTGACGCCCATGACCGCGCGCGTCACGATGGTCCTCGTCCTCGTCGGCGTCTCGCTCGCAACATGGTGGTACGCGCGATCGATGACGGGCGAGGTCGGCTCACTCCTGGCGGGGCTCATCTACCCGACCACCGGGCACATCTTCGACCTGGGCAGGCGGGCCGAGGCGGACGGCCTCTTCGTCGTGTTCATGGCCTCGGCGCTCTTCGTCTGGCACCACGGCTATGTGCACAAGAAGGGTCTCCTGCGCACGTGGATCCTCGCGACGCTCATCGCGGCCCTTGCGACATCGATCAAGGGTTTGCAGGGCCCGGTCTCGTTCTTCGGCGCGATCGGGCTTTTCCTGCTGATCCGGCGCGACTGGCGCACGATCTTCCACTGGTCGGGTCCGGTCGCGCTCGTGCTCTTTCTCGGGCTCATCGCGATCTGGCAGGTGCCGCTCTACCAGCAAGTCGGCTGGGAGGGCACACGAAGCTCGTGGTTCGCGCCGGCGACGCAGCGCGTGGACTTCGACCTTGGCGTGCTCGCCGAGCACCTGGCGACTTTCCCGCTCAAGATCTTCGCCGCGGCGTTGCCCTGGTCGCCGCTGCTTGTTGTGCTCGCGAGCCGGCGCTTCTGGGCGCTCACAGAGAACGCGCGGTCGGCGGTCCTCTTCTGCATCTGCGGCACGCTCGCGATCGTCACACCCGTCTGGATGATCGCGGGCGGGCACCACCGGTACATCATCGCCGCGTATCCGCTGATGGCGGTGATCATGGGCGTCGCGGTCGAGCGGTGCCTCGCGTTCGATTTCACGTTCTGGATCAGGCGGTATTGGCGCGACTTTGCGCGCATCATCGCGGTCGTGTTCGGCGTCGCGATGCTCGGGCTGATCGCGGCGACCGTCGTCGCGACGCAGAACGAGGGCAAGCTCTGGCAGACCGCCGCCCAGCCCTGGTGGGCGACCGCGTTCGTCGCGCCGGCGATCTTCGCGTGCGCACTCATCGTCATCCGCCGGGCAGGCAAAGAGTTCACGAAGCCCGATCTGCTGACGCCCTTCCTGCTCGCCTTCATCGCGGCGATGTTCTTCAACGGGCCCGTCATGAATGCCACGATCGCCAACGCCGCCGATCCGGGCACCGAGATCCGCGCCCTGAAGCAAGAGCTCCCCCCGGGCACGCGCCTGGTCAGCATCGGGCGCGCGTTCCACAAGTTCCTGTACTGGTGGGGCGAGCCGATCGAACTCCTGCCCGCGGAACCAACCGCACAGGACATCCCCGAGTGGGCGGAGTATTTCGTGGTGACCGTGTACCGCGAGGAGTTCCCGAGCCTGCCCTTCGAGTACGAGCGGATCGCGTTCCTGAATATGGACCGCACGAACCAGGAGCACCCGAAGGACGCTGTGCTCGTGGGGCGGATCATCAGACCAGCGCACGAACTCGGCGCGAAATCGGCGCCCTGACCGCCGATTTCCAGGAGACGACGCGTGGACTATCTGGTTGTTTCGCTCGCATCGCTCGTGGTCGCGGCACTGACGCTCTTCTCGGGCTTCGGTCTGGGCACGCTTCTGATGCCCGTGTTTGCGCTCTTTTTCCCGGTGGATGTCGCCGTCGCCGCGACGGCGGTGGTGCATCTGCTTAATAACCTCTTCAAGCTCGCGCTCCTCGGCAGGAGCGCGGCCTGGCGGATCGTCGCGCTGTTCGGCATCCCCGCGGCGCTGGCGGCGATCCCCGGCGCCTGGCTCCTCGAGAGCCTCTCGGGCGGCGAGCCGATCGCAACCTACGAACTCGCGGGGCGCGCGTGCGAAGTCACACCGGTCAAGATCGTGCTCGCGGTGCTCATCGTTGGCTTTGCGCTCTTCGATCTGGTGCCCCGGTTCCGCCGGCTCGCCTTCGACCGAAGGCTCGTCCCCGTGGGCGGGGCGGTCTCGGGGTTTTTCGGCGGGCTCTCGGGTCATCAGGGCGCGCTGCGCTCGGCGTTTCTGACGAAACTCGACCTGACTGCGAAAGAATTCGTCGGCACATCCGCGGTCTGCACGGTCATCGTCGATGTGGTCCGGCTTGCCGTCTACGGCCTGGCGTTCGCAGCCCTGAAGAGCCGGGGCGGTACGATCCCCCAGATCCCATGGGGCGTCGTCGGCGCGGGGTCGGCGGCCGCTCTCCTGGGGAGCGTCATCGGGGCGCGTCTGATCAAGAAAGTCACCATGCAGACCATCCAGCTCATCGTCGGGGTCCTGCTCATCGCGGTGGGCCTGGCGCTGGGCGCCGGGATCGTCTGATGCCGGGTCTGCTCACATCATTCGGAGAACACACATGAAATCGCACTGGCTCCTCGGCGTCTCGGGCATCGCGCTCCTGGCGGGTGGGTGCTACTTCAACATCAACATCTATGAGAACGACGAAGAGGATGACTGGGATGCGCTCGCCATCGAGGCGCCGCACCTGTCGAAAGAACTCAAGCCGGTCGAGCCGCCGACGATTTACACCGAGGGGCGGTACCACTTCAGCGCCCAGCCCGACGTGGAAACGCTCAGGGGTGAGATCAAGGACCGGGGCGTCACCACCGTTGTGAACTTCCGCCGAGACGTAGAGATGGAGTCCGTGCCCTTCGACGAGCGGTTGGTCGTCGAGGACGCGGGGGCGACGTACGTCCACATCCCCTTGGGCGGCGGCGTGGGCGAGGAGCCGGGCTACGACCCGGAGGATGTCGATCGGCTCGCCGAGGTGCTCAAGGAGGCCAAGGGCAACGTGCTGCTGCACTGCGCTTCGGGTAGCCGGGCGCGCACGATCTGGACGGCGTACCTCATCAAGCACGAGGGCCTGAGCGAGGAAGAAGCGACCCAGCGCGCCCAGAAAGCCGGACAGGAGCCCAGTTCGCTCGATCGTCTGCTCGGCAAGCCCAGCGTCTACACGCCGCCCGCCAAGGACGAGTAACGAGGCGGGTTCCGCGAGCTCACGCTCGCGGCTCGTCTTTCCCTACGCTTCACGCATGCACGGTGCGCGCGGATTCATCCAGCTCCTGTCGCTCGGCGGCACGATCGCGCAGGGCCCGGCCGGCACGCTCAAGCCCGCTTCGCTCATCAAAATGGCTCGGACGCTGCCACCGGACATCCCGGTGCGGGGCACAGACGCGAATCTGACCGACGCGCCCGATCGGATCGCGGAAGTCTTGGGCCAACCGGGCTGCCTCGGGGTGGTTGTCGCCCTGAATTTCTCAGGCATCGAATCGCTCATTCGGGAGCTTGGGGCGATGAGCACCCCAAACGTGGTCCCGATCGTTCTGACCGGCGCGGCCATCCCGCCCCGTTCGGCGGGGACGGACGCGCCGGGCAATATCACCGATGCCATCCGGGTCGTGTGCGACCGGGCCGCACAGGGCCTCGGGGTGCTCGTGGTTGCGCAGGGGCGGATCCATGCCGCGGCCGAGGTCGGGTTTGGTTCGATCGATCGGGGGCCGCTCCCACACTCGGAGCCCCTGGGCCCGATCGGGCTCGTGACGCCTCAGGGTGTGGAGATCGTCCGCAGGCCGAACATGGACGCTCAACTGGCCGGGGGGCGTTGAGCCGCCAACGCTTCTAGCCGACAAGGCCCGGAGACAGGAGCCGCATGCGGGGCAAGTATTCCAACTGGTTCAGCTACCAAGCCGCCCGGCTGCGGCGCGCGCCGATGGTCGCCAAGCTGCGCGGCCTCGTCGAGTGGGAGCCCCTGACCAACCCGGAAGAGGGCTACACGGTCGTCATCGGGTGCATGGCCGCCCTGCCCGACGTGGCGGTGATGAACCTCAACCTGATCCAGCGGATGCGCACGACCTCGCTTCGGCGCGTGATCCTTGTCTTTGACCGCCCCGTTTCGCAGATGCCCGAGGGGCTCCTCGAACGCATCGAGAGCGCCCGGGGCGAGATTCCCGTGACGGTGCTCAACTATTCAGAGCATCAGTACGACGTCGCCAGAAGCATCCAGTGGGGCTGGGTCTACGCGTGGATGAGCTGGACGACGGGAATCGCGCACGCGACGACGCGGCACGTCCTGCTCCACGACCTCGACGCCATGCCCGTCAACCCCGACTTCTTCGAGCGGCGCTACCAATTGGCCAAGAACTCGGGCAGGGACTTCTTCGGCATCCGGTGGTACAAGGGCAACGGCATCGAGCCCGAAGACCAGCTCACTACTACTTTCGAGATGGTCCTGGATGCGCAGACCATCCGCGCGAAAACGCGCCCCATCGACGGCTTCAACGACATCCGCGTGCATAAGGGCCGGAGCGTCGACCTCGACACGTTTCTTGGTTCGCAGATCGTCGTGGGCAACTCGGGCGAGGCACCGATCGACGAGGGCGACATGGTCCACCCCTCGCAGATGATCTGCCAGTACACCGATCTGATCGCGGGGCGGAACACCGCGCCGATGCCCAAGACGAATCTGCCGCTCGTGCCGGCGTACATGCACCTGGGCGGGCACTCGGAGCCCATGCTCGAGATCACCCGGCACCTCGAGCGTTCGGGCGACGCCAGGCTCCCCTTTATGGGCAAGGAGCTGGACGTCTCGAAGCTGACCGCTCATCACTGGGTCTGGCTCGAGCGGGAGACGCGCAAGCTGGGCGAGGCTGTCACGGGCGGGGTCGGGCCCGAGCTCGACCGGTATCTGGGCCTGATGCGCCAGCGCGTCGAATCCAACGGCTCCTGAAACGCCCGCAAGGCGGACCCGTCCATCCCCAAGTAGGCTCAGGGGCGGCGATGGGCGTTGCCCTGCGCCCACATTGGGAGATGAACCATGCTCAAGCAGGCAGGGATCGTGGCGGGGCTGACGGGCCTTGCGATGTCGGCGGGGTGCTCGTACAACTGGGGCTCGGCCCGGTTCACCTCGCGCGAGCTTGTCACACTCAACGAGACCCAGGTCGCGGGCGCGCGATCGGTGCTCATCCAGACCGCGGCGGGGGATGTGATCCTTGAGGAGACCTCGGGCCCCTCGACGATCGAGGCGCACATCCGAGCCCAGACGCAGGAGCGGGCCGACGAGACGACCGTCGCCGGCGCTCTGGGCGATGACGGGCGGCTTGAGATCAGCGTGGTCTGGCCCGATGGCAAACGGCGCGAGAACGAGGGCTGCGACCTGCACGTCCGCGTGCCGCAGATGAACGGCGTGCGCATCCGCTCCAACGCGGGGGATATCGAGGTGTCGGGCATGATGGGCGAGATGCTCATCGAGACCTCCGCGGGCGATGTCGACGTGAACCGACACGGGGGCAAGGTCACGGTCATCACCTCCGCGGGTGATATCGAGATCCGGGACGTGTCGGGCGCGGTCAGCGCCAAGACGAGCGCCGGGGACATCGACCTAGTCCGCGTGAGCACGCCCGTGACGGCAAGAACGTCCGCGGGCGATATCCACGCCTCGATGATCGGACCCTACACGGGCACCATCGTCGCCGACACCTCGGTGGGCGGCCTCCACGTGCTGGGCAAGCAATACAAGCAGAAGCACCTGACGCTCTCGATGGGTGAGGGTCCGCAGATCAGCAGGTTCGAGTCTTCGGTCGGGGATGTGCGCGTCACGGTGACGGATAACTAGCCCACCAGGCCGCACATCCGGAAGAACCCGAATGGAGAACGCCGACCATTGGACCGATGGACTGGTCAGTCAGGAGGGATCGCGCACAATTCAGACACTATGGGAAGAATTGCACGAAACATCCTGCCCGACCTCGACAAGTGCGGCGACGAAGATCGCCCCGAGAACAAACGCCGCCACGGCCGGTTGGTTGTCCAGGAGACCGGGTGCTCGATGGGCACCATCGAGGACATCTCCTGCTCGGGCATGCGGATCACGACGAATTTCAAGATCAAACCCTGTGACAAGTCCATCGGCCTGCGGATCGAGACGCTCGACGGGCCGACGACGCTGCCCTGCAAGGTCTGCTGGGCCAAGCGGATCGGCCTGCGGAAGTGGTCGATCGGCGTGGAGTTCACGGCCATGACCATGGACCAACGCCGGATGCTGAGCGACCTGGCGCGCGCCGTGAGCCGAAACGAGTGCATGCGGCCCATGCCCCGCAAGGCCGGCTGAATACACCTGTCCACACACGCCCCCACCCGGATGAGGCTCTACGCTCTTGCGTGGAGCCTTATCTCATGGCCAAGATCGCGATCGTGTATCACTCCGGGTTCGGGCACACCAAGGCCGTCGCCGAGCGCATCGCGCGCGGCACCACTTTACATCCGGGAACACAAGTCACGCTCCTGACCGCCGAGTCGCTCACCGCGGGCGAGGCGGGCACCGCCGGCGCGGGCTGGGACGAGCTGCACAGCGCCGACTGCATCGTGTTCGGGTGCCCGACGTACATGGGGTCGGTGTCGGCGGAACTGAAGCGCGTCTTCGAGCGCACGGGCAAGATCTGGGGCCGCCAGCTCTGGCGCGACAAGCTGGCGGCGGGGTTCACTAATGCCGCGGCGACCTCGGGCGACAAGCTCAACGCGATCCAGGACATCTTCCACTTTACGATGCAGCACGGCATGATCTGGGTGAGCCAGGGCGTGATGATGACCGGGGCGACCGAGCACGACGTCAACCGCATGGGCTCGTATGCTGGGATGATGGCCCAGTCCCGCGACGATTCGCCCGAGGTCACGCCCCCCGAGGGCGACCGGCGGACCGCCGAGCTTTTCGGGAAGCGGCTCGCCGAGGTCACGCTCCGCTTTGCACGAGGGAAGAACGCATGAAACGGATCCTGCCCCTGATTCTCCTGCTCGCCGCGTTCGTCGCCCGCGCCGAACCCAGTGACGACGTGAACGACCTGCTGAGCCGCATGCACGAGGCGACGAAGCTGGCCGACCACGAGGCGTACTTTGCGATGTTCACGGACGACGCGGTGTTCTTCGGCACCGACGTCTGGGAGCGCTGGGAGCTGCCCGAGTTCGAGTCGCTCTACCGCCCCTACATGCAGAGCGGGCGGGGCTGGTGGTTCCAGATGCGCGACCGGCACATCACACTCCAGCCCGGAGGCACGGTTGCGCTCTTCGACGAGACGCTCTACTCCGACGCCTACGGCCAGTGCCGGGGCACGGGCGCGTGCCGACTCGAGGACGGCGCGTGGAAGATCGCCAGCTACCACCTCGACATCACGATCCCCAACGGGATCAGCACGCCCATCGTCGAGATGATCCGTGAGTACGAGGCCGACCACATCGAGCTGATGACCTTCAACATCCGCTACGGCACCGCCGACGACGGGGACAACGTCTGGACCAATCGGCGCGAGATCGTGACGGGCCTGATCCGGGGCGAGCTGCCCGATGTGCTGGGCGTGCAGGAGGCGTTCGCGTTCCAGGTGGACGAGCTCGCCGAGGCGATGCCGGGCTACGGCTGGGTGGGTGTCGGGCGCTACGACGGCGAGCGCGCGGGCGAGTTCGCGCCCATCTTCTACAACACCGACAAGCTCCGCCTGCGGCAGAGCGGCACGTTCTGGCTGAGCGAGACGCCCGAGGTCCCGGGCTCGAAGTCCTACGGCAACACCATCCCCCGCATCTGCACCTGGGCCTGCTTCGAGAGCAACTACGGCGAACGCCCGCGCACCTTCTTCGTCGCCAACGCGCACCTCGACCATCAGTCCGCCGAGTCACGCCTGAGGAGCATGCAGCAGATCGCGGAGAAACTCGATAAGGCGGAGTACGTCTGGATCGTGATGGGCGACTTCAACTGCACGCCCGACTCCGAGCCGATCGCGGCGCTCCTGGGCGAGGGCTGGGTCGATTCCGCCGACGAGGAGTCGGACGTGGGCACGTTCCACGGGTTTACGGGCCAGGCGGACGGGCGGCGCATCGACATGATCCTGATCCCCGATCGCTGCGAGGCGACGGGGTCCGAGGTCATCACCATTGGGGGCGACAAGGGCGTCTGGCCCAGCGACCACTACCCCGTGCGCGCGATCGTGAACCTCAGGCCCCAACGCGACGATTGATGCCGAGCGGCGTTTACGCGTGGACGGCGTCCGAGCCCAGGGCGTGCGCGATCGCGTCGGCGGCCTGATCGATGTCCTCGTCCGTGATGTGCAGGTGCGTCACGGCTCGGATCGTCTGGCGGCTCTCGGCGAGCATCCGCACTTTGCGGTCGAGCTTGTCGCAGATCTCCTGCGCGGTGCCCAGCTTGGGATCGATATCGAAGTAGACCATGTTGGTGCGGACGCGGGCCATGTCGACCCCGAGACCCATGACCTCGGCGAGCCGACCCGCGAGCTTGCGCGCCCGGGCGTGGTCGTCGGCCATCCGCGTTCGGTGGTGATCCAGCGCGTGGCTCGCGG
>JBGSIX010000049.1:0-6960 GCA_041742315.1 Phycisphaerales bacterium
CTGGCCCGCGCCACCCCGGTCCGGGCCGCAACGCCCGAAACTTCCTGATTCGTCAGATCGCCCGTGGGCGAGAGCGTGCCAACGGTCAGCGTCGCCAGCGCCGGCTCGCAGAGCCCCGCCAGACACCACGCTGCCCTGTCACACCACTCGAGCGTCGCCACCGCAGGCAAGCCCACCACCGATTCGGTGGAGTTCGCCAGCGATGCCATCACAGCTTCCAGAGCAGTGTTCCGTTCGGTTTCCATCGGAAGGCCTCCGGGCGTCGCACTCAACCCTTCTTGGTGTCTATGACACGCCAAGTCTACAAAAACCCTGAGTGTATCGGACTTCGGCTCAAAGCCCCCCCGAAATACACCGTGAACAGGCGTCTTCACAGACTCACGATAAAATAGGTAGAATCCCCCCCGAAAGCCAGCCCATTTTGGCGGATCGCCCGGATTGGGTGCCGGATGCGTATCCATGCATATCAAAGACGCCTCCAAAGGGGTGTCCACCCAAAGCGGGTGCTCTACCATCCGTACCCTCGGCCCTCCGGAGCGCGATGACCCAGACAAAGCCAGCCAACCCGGGTCGGATCCTCATCGTCGGCGCCGGCCCCACGGGCCTGGGCGCCGCCTACCGCCTCCGCCAGATCGGGCACGACGCCTTCACCCTCTACGAGGCCTCCGACGCCGTCGGCGGGCTCGCCCGGAGCTACACCGACGACGCTGGCTTCACATGGGACGTCGGCGGGCACGTCCTCTTTAGCCACTACGCCGAGTACGACCGCATCTTCGAAGAGCTCATGCAGGGCCAGTACACCACCAACCAGCGCGAGAGCTGGGTCCGCATCGCCGGCACCTGGGTGCCGTACCCCTTCCAGAACAACCTCCGCTACCTCCCCGAACCCGACGCCAAGGCCTGCATCGACGGGCTCATCGACGCGCAGACCAACTCCGCCGGGGCCGCCGGCGCTCGCAACTTCGGCGAGTTCATCGACAACGTCTTCGGCCCGGGCATCGCGCACCAGTTCATGCGCCCGTACAACTTCAAGGTCTGGGCCTACGCCCCCGAGAAGATGAACAAGACCTGGATCGGCGAACGCGTCGCCGTCCTCGACTGGAAACGCGCCAAGCGCAACATGGACGAGGGCCTCGACGACTTCGGCTGGGGACCCAACAACACCTTCAAGTACCCCCTCGGCGGCACGGGCGACTTCTACAACCGCTTCCTGCCCATCGTGAGCGACCACCTCCGCCTGCGCACAAAGCTCGTCGCCGTGAACACCGAGTCCCGCACCGCCACCCTCGAACACGCCGGCGTGCGCACGACCGAGCCCTACGACACCCTGCTCTCGACCATGCCTCTGGACAAGCTCCTCTGCGACGTAATCGAAGACGCGCCCAGCGACATACGCGCCGCCGCCGCCCGCCTCATGCACTCGGGCGGCTACATGGTCGGCGTCGGCATCAACCGCTCCCGCCCCTCCACCAAGTGCTGGATGTACTTCCCCGAATCCGACAGCCCCTTCTACCGCGTCACCTACCTCAGCAACTACTCCCCCCGCATGACGCCCGACCCCGAGGCGTACTACTCCCTCCTCTGCGAGACGAGCTTCAGCCCCGACAAGCCCGAGGACGAAGCCACCATCCTCGAGCGCACGATCGCGGGCCTCGAATCCTCTGGCCTGCTAAAGCCCGGCGAGCGCGAGGACATCGTCTCCACCTGGGTCATGAAAGTCAGCTACAGCTACCCGACGCCCAGCGTCGAGCGCGACGAGATCCTCGCCACGCTCATCCCCTGGCTCGAAGCCCGCGGCATCTACTCCCGCGGGCGCTTCGGCCTCTGGAAATACGAGGTCGCCAACACCGACCACTCCGTCATGCAGGGCGTCGAACTCATCGACCGGCTCACCACCGGCAAGCCCGAACAAACCATCGGCATCACCTACAAAGTCACCGACGACGGCCGCCAAGCCGCCCAGCACGAACGCCCGCAGGTCGCCGGCTCAGGCGAAAAACGCCTCGCCCAGCAGATCGAATCCAAGAACGTCACGAACGCGGGCGACATCGACGAAGCCACCATCAGCGAAGAAGAGCTCGGCATCACGGACCGAAAGTGATCGACCAGTACGAGCCCCTCGCGCAAGCGAGGGGACTCTTCCTCAAACCCCAATCCGTCTCAGTTCCCTCGCTCGCGCGAGGGGCTCGTCAACGCAAGGTCTTATCCGCCCTCATCGCTTTCTACCGCGCGATCCCGCGCCCGCTGCTGGCGCCTCTGAATCTCCACGAGCGACTGGATCGCTTCCTTGTACTCGTCGGGCTGGGGCGTGCGCTGGCTGAGCAGGCGGATCCCGCCGCGCGCATCGCCCCGGTACGCCATCGACAGCGCGACCAGAATCTCGTGGTTCGGATAGGCGATCCAGTACGGGTCCCGCTGCCAGCGTTCAGGACCCGCGAGCACGAGTGTCCCGGCGGCCTCGTAATCCCCCGCCTCGAACGCCGCGTGCGCCGAGGAATAGGCAAGCCTTCCAAGCCTCCGCCAGAAGAGCTCGAACTCGCCCCCCTTGGGGAACTGGTCCTCGACGGCTTCGGACAAATCGAGCACCGCGCCCGCGAAGGCGACGCCGTCCGGGTTCTCGGCCTGAAGCATCTCCTCGGCCCGGATCATCGCGCTCTCGAAAGTGATGTGGCCCTGATCGAACTCGCTCCTCAGATTTCCCGCCGTCGCGGCTCTGCCGTTCTTGGCGACGCCCGAGGCGATGATGTCGAGCCTCGCCTGCTCGTTCTCGCATCCGGGCGCAAGCGACAGGCACATCAGGCAGAGCACCAGGCACGTCAAGATGGGGTGGGTTCGGTGCATGACAGAATGATCGTCACCGCCCGGGTGTCGGGATCCGAATCAAGATGATGTCAATTGGGGTAGGGGAACACCCGAGTTTGGAGGGTTTTTGCCGCGCATGCCGACAGAAAGGGTTGCAGGGGCCCAATTCCGGCGCATTGTCCGTGCGTCAAACGTGGGAATCGGGCTCCTCCGGCGTGGAGGCTGCCCGTTGTTTGGACAGGAAGCGAGCGGTCGTGCGGTAACCGTGTCGCCGGAGAGGACGCCCCGAGAAGGGCGTGGCTTTGGCGCGATGGAATTGCTGCGCGGCCAATCTGTTCCCGGAGCGCCGATGCGGGGGTGGCAGGCCGAGCTGGCCCGCCTGCTCGAGGAGCACCACCTCGCCGCGTGGTCCGACCGATCGGGCGAACGCGCCTCCTTCGCCGCCGGGCTCGCCGCCTTCTTGGCCGGGCTGGACGAGGCGCAGGTCATCCCGATCTACGGCCGCGACATCACCGACCTCGAAGGCCTCTGCTACCAGCTCGAACGCTCCATCCCGGGCGAAGCCCCGATGCGACGCCGAATCGACGGGCCCAGCGGCATCGTCGCCCGCCTCCGCTCGCAGATCCTCATCCCCGGCCGGCCGCCGATCCGGAATCGCTACATCGTCTGGCACGACCCGGACGCGATGATCCGCGAAGACGAGGCCCTGTTCGGAAGGCTCGCCGACGCGATCGCGGGCGTGGCCGCCGAAGCCGAGTTCGCAAGCGACGACTACCTGCTCCTGACCCGGGCCGTGTACATCGGGGGCGAGACCCTGCGCGCCTATGCGGATCTCGAATCGGGCCAGCTGAGGCGCTGGCTGGGCGACGGCGCGAGCGAGCCCTTCTGGCGCGTGGTCTCGGGCATCGAGACGCCTCCCGTCCTGGCCGGCCCGATCGCCCGCCTCCTCGAAGACCCCGGCTCCATCGCCGACGACGCCCTCTTCGCCTCCATCGACGCCCTCCTCAACTGACCTCTCCTCCCTCGCCCCTCGGGGGAGAGGGCCGGGGTGAGGGGTCTTCAACTCTCCTCCTTCTCCGTGCCACGGCTGTGCCAGCCGTGCTCCCGTCTTTCCTCCGACTTCCTCTTCCGCCCACCCCCCAAACTTGACCCGCCCCCCCGGATCGGCTTTGCTGACCCGATGCGCATCATCGGCGGCGAATTCAGACGCAAGAAACTCTTCAGCCCGACAGAGCGGATGCCCACCAGGCCCATCCCGGACATGGTCAAGGAAGCCCTCTTCAACCTTCTCCGAGGCCACGTCGAAGACCAGGAGTGCTACGACGGCTTCGCCGGCTCGGGCTCGATCGGGATCGAAGCGATCAGCCGGGGCGCCAAGCGGTGTGTCTTCATCGAGCGCGACAAGGACGTCATCGAGGTCCTCAAGAAGAACATCGAGCACGTCGGCGCGACCGATCGGGCCGAGGCGGTCCGGGCCGACGCGCTCGGGGCCGCGGCTGTGGCGCGCTGCCCGCACCCGGTGCACCTGATTTTCTTCGACCCGCCCTACAAGCTCGTCGAGGACCCCGAGACCTACCCGCGCGTCATCGCGCAACTCGGCAGGCTCATCCAGAACCTCGACGACGACGGGTACGCGATGCTCCGCACGCCCTGGCCCATGCAGCACGTCGTCGGCACGCAGATGATCGACGAAAAACCCAAGAGCATCTTTGCCGAGGTCGATCTGAAGATCCCCGGCGCCATCGGGCCCGAGACGCATTCCTACGGCACGACCGCGATCCATCTCTACATGCGCGACCGGGGTCAGCAGACTGATCAGCAACCGGAATCCAGCGATGCCTAACGGCACGCACTGGTCCGAGGGTCTCAACGCCGCCCAGCACGACGCGGTGGCGCACGACTCGGGGCCCGTCGCGGTGCTCGCAGGGCCGGGCACGGGCAAGACCCGCGTCATCACGCACCGGATCGCCAGGCTCATCGAGCGTGACGGCGTGCGTCCCGAGACGATCGCGGCGGTGACGTTCACGGTCAAGGCCGCCGAGGAAATGCGCACAAGACTGGCGGATCTCATCGGCGATCACGCCGCGTCGCAGGTGCGCGTGGGGACGTTCCACAGCCTGGGTCGCCGGATTCTGGCGCGCTGGGGCGACACCATCGGCGTGCCGGGGCTGACGGACTTGATGGACTCGGTGCAGCGCCGGCGGATGCTCGGCTCGGCGTGTCGGCGAGCCATCGACGAGGGCCGCGTGCCCAGCGCGATTCTTGCCGATGGCGGCGTCGAGGCGCTGGCGGCTCGGGCGTGGGCATGGATCGAGTTTCTGCGCACGTCGGCCGTCTATGCGGATGAAAGCATGAAGCTCGCCACGAAATGGATGGAGCTGATCGAGGAGCGATCGGGCTCTGGCGCGTGGGACGACGAGAAGACTGCGTCCCAGCGCGTGCAGGCGGATGAGCTTGCGGCTGTGTCGGCGATCTACACCCACTTCGAGCCGATGCGGCTCGAGCGCGGCTTGCTCAGCTTCGACGACTACATCATGCTCCCGATCCGGGTGCTGCGCGAATCGGCGCGCGCACGGGCGGTGATCCATGACGAGGTGCGCCACCTGGTCGTCGATGAGTTCCAGGACGTCAACGGCGCGCAGCTCGCCTTCCTGCGGGAATTGTCGCCCCCCGCGATGGGGCGTGACATCTGTGTCGTGGGCGACGACGACCAGGCGATCTACGGCTTCCGCGGCTCGGACGACCGGGCGTTCCAGCACTTCGCCGAGGTTTGGCGTAAGGCCGAGACGGTGACGCTGACGGAGAACTACCGGAGCACCGAGGCCGTGCTCGCGGCGGCGCAGGAGGTGATCCAGGCGGCGCACGAGCGTTTCGAGCCCGAGAAAGAGGTGCACGCGCGGCGGGTGTTCGGGGAGGACGTGCCCGAGCAGGTCGAGGCGGTGCACGTGGCGGGCAGCGCGGAAGAGGGCACGACGATCGCGGCGATGATCCTGGCGGACCGCGCCCAGCACCCGGAGCGGGAGCTGTCCAAGGTCGCGGTGATCGGGCGCTCGCACACGACACTCTCGGAGATCGGTCGGGCGCTCGAACTCGAGGGGATCCCGGTCGATTTCTCGCAGACGAAACGGTACGAGGAGGACGAGGCGGTCCTGGATGTGAAGGCGTGGATCGGGCTGGTGACGGGCGCGCCCGGGGCGTGGGTGATGCGGTTGCTCGCGCGGCCCCCGGTGGCGCTGCCGACGGACCGCGCGATCGCGCTGATGGAGGCGCACGCGGCGCACGAGCGGCAGGCGAAAGTAGAGGGGGAGGATCTGCTTCCGATCGCCGCGTTTCTGAGCGAGAAAGCGGAGGAGCACCCGGCGCTGGCGCGGTTCGCGGAGTTACTCGGCGAGCTTGGTGAATTGGCGACCAAGCTCTCGGCGGAGGAGATGGTCCTTGAGATCATCGAGCGGACGGGTGTGGCGCACCGGGCGCTGCCGAAGAGGCGTGACGAGGCGAAGAGGGTGCGGGCGCTAGCGACGTTCATCGGTTTCGTGCGCACGCTGCAGGCGCGGATCGATCCGCCGGGGGATCTGGCGGCGTACCAGCGCTACTACGACCAGCTCGACGCGGACGAGCAGCAGCGGGGGCTTGCGAGCTTTGAGAGCAAGGCGAGCGAGGACGAGGCGGAGCTGGCGGGCGAGGGGGTGAAGCTCCTGACGGCGCACGGGTCGAAGGGCTTGGAGTTCGACACGGTGTATGTGCCGCGGATCGGCGCGGCGGCGGGGTGCTTCGGGCAGTCGCAGTCGCGCGAGGGGCCGAGCCTGCCCGCGGAGCTGGGCGCGTTCGAGGCGGACGAACGGTCGGAGAAGGAGCGCGAGCAGGACGAGGTGCGAAGGCTTTTTTATGTCGCGTGCACGCGGGCGGAGCGGCGGCTCGTGCTGCTGAGCAAGCGCGCCAAGGCGCGGAGCACGTCGATGCACTTCTTCCACGAGCTGGCGTGGCGCGGCAAGGCGCCCCTCGGGCCGGACGATCGGGGCGGGGTCGCGGTCTTGCTCGAGGGTGAGGACGTTGTGCGATTGGCGACGGAGAAGGGCGTGGTGCTGCGCGGGGGCGATGCGCTGGCGGCCCAGGGCGTTTCGCGCGAGGCGCGGTCGCGGGTGATCGCCGATGCCAGGC
>JBGSIX010000050.1:0-7029 GCA_041742315.1 Phycisphaerales bacterium
GCCCGGCCCCGACGGCGAGCCCTGCTGCGACTGGCTGGGCGGCGGCGGCTGCGGGCACGCGGTCAAGACCGTTCACAACGGGATCGAGTACGCCTTCATGCAGGCGATCGCCGAGACGTACGCGCTGCTCCGGCGCGTCGACGGCATGGGCCCGGACCGGCTTGCCGAGACCTTCGGCGCGTGGAACACGGGCGAGATGAAGAGCTTTCTTCTGGAGATCACCGAGCAGATCTTCCGCGTGCGTGACGGCAAGGGCGAGGGAAGGATCGTGGATGTCGTGCTCGACGAGGCGCAGCAGAAGGGCACGGGCAAGTGGACGGCGGAGATGGCGCTCGACCTTGGCGTGCCCTGCCCGACGCTCGCCGAGGCGGTGTTTGCGCGCGGGGTGTCGTCGAGGCGCGAGCTTCGCCAGGCGCTGGCCGCCAAGCACGCGCACGCGGGGGACGCGTCCAGCGTCCGTGGGATCGAGCCGAACGATCTGCGGGACGCGCTCTTGGCGACAGTGGTGATCTCGTTCGCACAGGGACTCGATCTGATCGCGTCGGCGAGCGAGGCGCACGGGTGGGGCGTCCGGCTGGATCGGGTCGCCAAGCTCTGGAGGGCCGGGTGCATCATCCGCATCGCCTTCCTTGACCGGATGAGCGAGGCGATGAAGGGCGAGGGAGCCCGGAGCCTGCTCATCGATCCGTGGTTCGCCCAGCAGATCGACAGCGCAATGCCCGGGCTTCGCCGAGCCGTCGCGGCGTCGGCTTCGAGCGGGATCGGGTGCCCGGTGATGTCCTCGGCGCTGGCGTACTTTGATACATCGAGGGCGGAGAGGCTGCCGCACAACCTGCTCCAGGCCCAGCGCGATGCGTTCGGGGCGCACACGTATCAGAGGATCGACCGCGAGGGGGTCTTCCACACGGACTGGCTGGGCGACCACTCGACCAGGCTCATGCCCACGTGATGGGTGCCACGGCTTGTCCGTCCTCGGCAAGCCGTGACGAGAAGAGGAGCACGGGTTGCAAGACAACCCGTGGCACCTGAGCGAGGGATACGGTTTGCAGAGCGAGATGACAGACACCAAAGCGGGGATACGCCTGTGAGAGAAGCAAAGCAGTTCGCGCTGGTGCTGTTCGGGGCGACGGGCGATCTGGCGCACCGCAAGCTCTTCCCCTCGCTCTTCCGCGTGTGGCGATCGGGGCACATCAAGGACTTCGTGATCCTGGCGACGGGCCGAAGCCAGCCCGACCGCGAGGCGTTCATCCGGTACCTGCGCGAGAACGTCGAAGAAGCGACGAAGGAAGCCACGCTCTGGGGCGAGTTCGAGGCCTTCATCGAGTACTTCCGGCTCGACGCGAAGAACCAGCAGTCGTTCCGCGACATGAACGAGGCGCTCAAGGCTCACGAGTCCAAGCGAGGGCTCCTCGGCAACCGGATGTTCTACCTGTCCGTGTCGCCCAGTTTGTTCGGGCCCATCACGGAGAACCTGGCCGAGTCGGGGATGCTCACGAGGCAGAACGGATCCAACGGCGGGCCCTGGTCGCGGCTCGTGGTCGAGAAGCCCTTCGGGCACGACCTTGAGAGCGCCCGCAAGCTCGACAAGCACCTCTTCCGTTTCGTCGATGAGGACCAGGTCTACCGGATCGACCATTACCTGGGCAAGGAGACGGTGCAGAACCTCGTCGCGTTCCGGTTCGCCAACGGCATGATCGAGCCGCTCTGGAACAGCCACCATATCGCGAGCGTGCAGATCACGGTGTCGGAGACGCTGGGCGTGGGTGAGCGAGCGGGGTACTACGACACAGCGGGCGCGCTCCGCGACATGATGCAGAACCACATGATGCAGCTCCTGGCGCTCACCGCGATGGAGGCGCCGCTCTCGCTTTCGCCCAACGACATCCGCAACGAGAAGGTGCGGGTTTTGCGCTCGATCAGGGCGCCCAGGACGCCCGAGGAGGTCTTCGAGAGTACGGTCCGCGGGCAGTACGGCCCGGGCACGATCAACGGCAAGCCCGTGATCGGGTACCGCGATGAGCCCGACGTCGCGCCGGATTCGATCACGCCGACGTACGTCGCCACGCGGATCCATCTGAACTCGTGGCGTTGGACGGGCGTGCCTTTTTATCTTCGTCACGGGAAGCGATTGCCCGCTCGGATGTCGGAGATCCGTGTGCGGTTTCGCACGCCGCCGTTGCATCTGTTCCAGACGAACGAGTGCGCGCCCGCGTGCCCGAATATTCTGCGCATCCGCATCCAGCCCGACGAGGGGATCCGCCTGAGCGTGGGCGCCAAGCGTCCGGGCCCGGGCGTGAACATCGAGAACGTCGATCTGCAGTTCACCTACGCGCAGGCGTTCGGGGTGGAGCTGCCCGAGGCGTACGAGAGGCTCCTGCTCGACGCGATGCGTGGGGATCCGACGCTCTTTATCCGCCAGGACGAGGTGGAGGCGTCGTGGGTCTGGGCGGACGCGGTGCTCAACGGTCTTGAGGCGCTGCAGGCACCGGCGTTCCCGAACTACGCCGCGGGCTCGGCTGGGCCCGAGGACGCGGCGCGGATCTTCAGGCCAAGGCTTGGGTCGCAGGAGCCCGAGGAGACGTGGGGCTCGTTCGAGGACGAGGGCGACGGCGCTCGGCCGGGTTGCGAGCCGTGAGCAGCTTGGATGTTCGCCGGGTGAAGGGCGCGAAAGAGGGTGGGCAAGTCGCGGCTGGTCTCCTGCTCGAATCGGCGCAGCACGCGGTCCGCGAGCGGAGCGTGTTTGCGCTCGCGATCCCCGGCGGATCGAGCCCGAGGGGCGTGTTCGCGGCGCTCGTCTCGCCAGAGATGCGTGGCGCGTTCCCTTGGGACAAGACGCACCTTCTCTGGGTCGACGAGCGTGCGGTACCGATCGAGCACGCGGACTCGAACTTCGGTGCGTTTGCAAGAGATGTGCTCTTCGATCTCCCGATCCCGCACGAGCGCGTGCACCGGATGAAGGGCGAACTGGGGCCCACGGAGGGCGCGAGCGATTACGCGCGGACGCTTGAGGATGTGCTCGGTGATGATCACGTTCTCGACGTGGCGCTGCTTGGCATCGGTGAGGACGGGCACGTCGCCTCGCTCTTCCCGGGCGCGCGCGAGCTCTCGTCGGGGGGCAGGGTGATCGGAATCACGGATTCGCCCAAGCCGCCGAGTGAGCGGATCACGCTGACGATGCCGCTCATCAAAGGGTCGCGGCTGGTCGTGGTGCTCGGTCTCGGCGCGGGGAAGGCCCAGGCGGTGTCGCGGTGTCTGGCGGGCGAGCCCTTGCCCGCGAGGCTTGCTTCCGAGGGATCACGCGCGGTGTGGGTGATCGACGACGCCGCGGCGGGGGTTTCGGCGTAAACCCTCGCGGGTGCGGTGTATACACGCTTGGCATCCGGGAACCCTCGCCCGGCGAATACAGTGCGTGTGCACCGAGTTCGCACGAGGGAGACCGATCGCGTGATTGAAACCGAGACGAAGAAGGCATCGCTCCCCAAGACGCTCGCCGAGCTGCGCGCCAGCGGCTGGCGGTCGCGCACCGTCAAGGACGAGCTCCGCGAGAACATGACCCGCGCGCTCGAGCGGGGGGACGAGCTCTTCCCGGGCATCGTGGGCTACGACGACACGGTCATCCCCGAGATCGTGCACGCGGTGCTCGCGGGGCACGACATGCTTTTCCTGGGCGAGAAGGGGCAGGCCAAGTCCAAGATCATGCGCCTGCTCGCGTCGCACCTAGACGAATGGACGCCCTATCTGGATTGCTCGGAATCGCCCGTGCACGAGGACCCGGAGCACCCGATCACTGCGGCGGGGAAGCGTTTCATCTCGGGCAAGAACCCGGGCGAGATCGCGCTCAGATGGTGGCACCGCTCGGAGCGGTACGCGGAAAGGCTCGCGCCCGGGACGAAGTTCGCCGACCTGATCGGGGAGATCGACCCCGCGCGGATCCTGGCCGGCGGCGTGAGCCTGAACACCGAGGAATCGCTCAGCTTCGGTCTCATCCCGCGGATGCACCGGGGCATCTTCGCGATGAACGAGCTGCCCGACCTCGACGACCTCGTGCAGACGGGTCTCTTCAACGTGCTCGAGGAGCGGGACGTCCAGATCCGGGGCTACCCGGTGAAGTTCGACGTGGACGTGCTCGTGCTGTTTAGCGCGAATCCCGCGACATACAACCGCTCGGGCAAGGTGATCCCGCAGCTCAAGGACCGCATCGGCGCGACGATCCAGACGCACTACCCGCGCGAGCGGGACCTTGGCATCGAGATCACGCGCGCGCAGGCCAGGGCCGACGGCACGCGCGAGGGCGATGACCAGTACCCCGTCGCGGTGCCCAGGTTCATGGCGGAGATCGTCGAGCAGATGGCGGTCGTGGCGCGGAAGTCGAAGTGGGTGGACCAGGCCTCGGGCGTGTCGGCTCGGTTCAGCATCGCCAACTACAAGACGATGGTCGCCAGCGCGCGAAGGCGCGCGATTCTTCTTCGAGACAAGGGCGAGCCAACGCCCGCGGTGCCGAGGCTGAGCGATCTGGCGCACTTCCACGCGAGCGCTGCGGGCAAGCTGGAGCTGGACATGATGGGCACGCACCAGATGACCGAGGCGCAGGTGCTCGACGCGATCCTGGCGCAGGCCGTGGCGGACGTCTTCGCGGAGTATGCGGATGCGCACGGCTTGGAGGCGATCGCCGAGCTCTTTGCCAAGGGCGAGCGGATCGAGGTGGGGGATCTGATGCCCAGCGCCGCGTACGCCCAGGTGCTCCGGCGCGTGCCGCCCGCGTGGGAAAAGGCGTTCGAGGTGAACCCCGCCGAGGACATGGCGGTGCGGGCGAGCTGTGTGGAGTTCGTGCTCGCGGGGCTCTGGGCATCGGACAAAATCAGCAGGGCGGTTCGGCACGGGCGGGTGCAGTATGAAACCTGAGCCGCGCCAACCGGGCGGCATCGTGCATGCGTACCTGGGCTACGACCCGGGGCGGTTCCCGAATCCGACGAGCCCGGGCGAATCGGACGCGATCGCCAACGCCGCGCTCGAGCACATGATGCAGTTTGGTGGGTATCGGCCGCTCACCGAAGAAGAACTCGCCGAGGCGATCACGATCGATCCCTCGCAGATCGCGGGGCTCGGCCCGAGCATCGATGCGCTGATCGCGATGCTCGAAGAGCGGAAACGCCGGATCCTGGCGATGTTTGATCCGAAACCCGCGGTGCGCGAGGCGGAGGAGAACTACGCGGACGCGGGGCGAAGGGCGCGAGCGCCCAGCAAAAAGCTTGCGATCCAGCTGGAGCAAACGCTGGGGGACCGGTCGATCCCGGCGCTCGAGCGGCTCTGGTACCGGGCCGAGGAGGAGCGGGGGCCCTTTGCGGGCGAGGTCATGCGCCTCATCGATGCGCTGGGCGATCGCTTGGAGGTCGAGCAGCTCGGCGCGGACTACGACTTCACGGGGACGACGGCGCTGGACGTGCCCGGGGCGATCGAGGTGAAGGAGGAGCTGGAGACGATCGACCGATTGCTCGAGCAGCTCCGCGCCGCGCGCAAGAACGCGAAGGTTGCGATGATCGACACGGAGGCGCTCCGGCGGTTCGTGGACGAGGCGGATATCGAGGAGTTGCGAGGGCTTGAGGAAAGGATCGCCGAGCACATCCGCGAGCAGGCGGAGCTGGCCGGGCTCGAGCGGAGCGCCGAGGGGTACCGGCTGACGCCCAAGGCGATGAAGGTGTTCCAGTCGTCGCTTCTGGCGGAGTTTTTCAGTGATCTCGTCGCGTCACGCACGGGTCGGCACACGGGGCCGGTGACGGGTGAGGGGGCGATCGAGCTCATGCGCACGCGGGCGTACGCCTTCGGGGATTCGGCGGCCCACATCGACGCGGCGCAGACGCTCACCAATGCGGCGCTCCGGTCGGTTTCGAGCGGGGACAGTTTCAGAGTTCGGCGCGACGACATCGAGGTGCACGAGACGCGGAACACGCCCAAGGCCGCCACGGCGGTGGTGATGGATATGTCCGGCTCGATGCTCTACGGCGGGCAGTACATCGCGTGCAAGCGGATGGCGATCGCGCTCGACGGGCTCATCCGGCGCGAGTACCCGGGGGACCAGCTCTCGCTCATCGAGATGTACACCTTCGCCAAGCTCAGGCACATCTCCGAGATCCCCGAGATCATGCCCAAGCCCGTGACGATCCGCGATCCGTACGTGCACCTGAAGGTGGACATGTCCGACCCGCGCGTGAGCGAGTCGATGGTGCACCCGCACTTTACGAACATCCAGGCCTCGCTCGCGCTGGCGCGGCGCATCCTGGGCGCGTCCAGCACGCCCAATCGGCAGATCATGCTCATCACCGACGGGCTCCCGACGGCGCACTACGAGGACGAGACGCTCTACATGCTCTACCCGGCACACCCGCTGACCGAGGAGGCGACGATGCGCGAGGCGGCGCTCTGCGCGAAGGAAGGGATTACGATCAACCTGTTCCTGGTGCCCAGCTGGTCGCAGGACTCGAAGGACATCGCCTTCGCGCACAGGCTCGCCGAGACCACGAATGGAAGGGTGATTTTCACGGGCGGGCACGACCTGGATCGGTTCGTGCTGTGGGACTACCTGACGGGTCGGCGCAAGATCATCGGTTAAGCGATGTCGGCGCAGAGCGCACTATGCTTGACCATGAACAGTTCCTACGGGCGTGCGGTTGAGGATGCGTTCCGGGCGGTGACCCGCGGCTCGATGGCCGGGGTCGCCAGCCGATCGGGCGAGCTCGTCGAGGTGTGCAGCGCGGGCGACGACGCGGCGCTGGGCACGGCCTCAGAGATCATCGCGGGTCTCTCGACGGAGGATATCGAGGCGATCACGCGGTACATCACCGCGCGGTTCCACATCTACAACAAGGTCGAGCAGCTCCGGATCATCCGCATCAACCGCGAACGCTCGCAGCACGCCACGCCCGAGAAGCCCAGGCCCGAGTCGATCGAGGCTGCGGTCGTGAAGCTCGCGGGGCGCGGGATCTCGCGCGAGGCGATCGCGGAGGCGGCTAGGCGTCTGGACGTCACGCCCAC
>JBGSIX010000051.1:0-5784 GCA_041742315.1 Phycisphaerales bacterium
GCGAGACGCGCGTCGGCGCGACGCGGTTCCTGCTCGACACGATCGGGGAACTCCGCCTGGCCTACGAGCTGGCGGACCTGGTCGTGATGGGGCGGTCGTTCGGTGACCAGTTCGGATCCGATCCGACGGAGCCCGCGGCACTCGGACGGGCGACGCTCATCGGGCCGAGCGTCCAGGATTTCACCGAGATCGTCGGGGTGCTCGAAAGGGCCGAGGGGCTGGCGCGGTCGACGCGGCGGTCACTGGCGGCGGATCTTGAGCGGCTCATCCGCGACGGCGACGCCCGAGCGAAGCTGGGCAGGAAGGCGCTGGCGTGCGTGCAATCCCAGCGAGGCGCCAGCGCGAGGCACGCCGAGCTGCTTCTGGCGCTGGCAGGTCTGACCAAACGCAGGCGGCCGGTGCGGGCGCTGGCCTAAGATCGCCCCTCAGCGCCCAGCGCGGGGACGTAGCTCAGTTGGTAGAGCATCGGACTTTTAATCCGCTGGTCCGGGGTTCGAGTCCCCGCGTCCCCATTCTCACCCCTTCACATACCAAGACTGGACACCGAACGAAACCGGTTCGGTTCATCTGTGCCTCGGCGCCAACGGGTCCAACCATACCGGGGCTTCGAATACCCAATCCGGGCGTCCAGGTGGCAGGGCCGAGCCGAGGCTGGTAGCTTTGTGGGCTGGGCCCCGGCCCACCAGGAGGGAATGCGATGTTCAAGCGAGCGGCGGCGTGTGTGCTGGGTCTGGTTGTGTCGATCGCGGGCGCACAGGAAGGGGACACCTCCTGGAAGCCGCTCTTCAACGGCGAGGACCTGACGGGCTGGGTGTCGACCGGGGCCGAGGACGCCTGGGGCGTCGAGAACGGCGAGATCGTCACCATCAAGCCGGGCACCGGGGGCTGGCTCCGCACGAACAAGATGTACCGCGACTTCGAGCTCACGCTCGACTTCTACATGCCCGAGGGCGGCAACTCGGGCCTGGGTCTGCGCGGCTCGTCGGGCGGGGACCCGGCATTCACTGGCTTTGAGATCCAGATGCTCGACACGTACGAGCAGGAGCCCGACGTGCACAACTGCGGCGCGGTGTACGAGGCGGTGCCGCCGCTGCGCATGGCGGTAAACAAGGCGGGCGAGTGGAACACCTACCGCGTGATGCTCACGGGCGACACGCTCAATGTCTGGCTCAACGGCGAGCCCATCCACATCGACACCGCGCTCGACGGCCGGGGGTACTTCCGGAGCGAGGAGAACCCGCTCCCGCTGAACACCCGCGCGACGACGGGCTACATCGCGGTGCAGGACCACGGGCACGCGTTCCGCTACCGCAACATCAAGATCCGTGATCTCTCGCCCGATCCCGAGCCCGCGGGCATGGTGCACCTGGCCGAGGGCAACCTCGACGGCTGGTTCCAGCGCGACGCGGGCTCGTGGAGCTTCGAGGACGGGGCGATCGTTGGTCGCGACGGCCCGGGCCACCTCTTCACCGAGAAGGTCTACAAGAACTTCGAGGTCCGTGCGCTCGTGAAGGTGAACTCCCACGGCAACAGCGGGCTCTACTTCCGCACGGTGCCCAGCGAGCGAGAAGGCTTCCCCTGGCCCACGGGTTATGAGGCGCAGGTCGACAACCACGACCCGAAGAACTACACGGGCTGCATCTACGACCGCGCCTGGCCCGAGAGCAACCCTGGCCCGATCACGAACGACGACGCGTGGTTCGATTACCGCGTCCGGGCCGAGGGCGACCACATCCAGACGTGGATCAACGGCATGCCGATGGTGGACACCGAGCTCGACCTCTTCGGCGAGGGTCACTTCGCGCTGCAGGGCCACAACCCGGGCAGCGTGATCATGTACAAGGACCTGCGGGTGCTCGAGCTGGAGTAGTGCCCATCCGGGTGCCACGGGTTGTCTTGCAACCCGTGCCGAGGTGTTGACGTGGTTGAGCACGGCTTGCCGCTGACGGACAAGCCGTGGCACCCGGTCAGACCCACTGCCCGTCTTGGCCGGCGCTCTCGACGACGCGCTCCACGAAACGCATCCCCTCGACGCCAGCCTCGGGCCCGGGGACGTCCTGGCCGAGCGGGCCGATCTTTGAGCCGGATTTCCGGGCGTGAACGAGTTCCGCGACGCCCCGGTAGATATTGGCGAAGGCTTCCAGATAGCCCTCGGGGTGACCCGGGGGCGTTCTTGTTGCGGCGGCGGCGTGTTGACTCAGGCAGCCCTGGCCTCTGGTGACGAGCCGTGTGCCACCATCGAGCGTGGAGAGGCGCAGGTCGTTGGCGTGCTCGTGCGACCAGCGGACAGAGCCCTTGTCGCCGAAGACGCCCAGCGCGATGGAATTCTCCTCGCCGATGCAGACCTGTGAGACGCAGATCGAGCCCTTGGCCCCGCCGGCGTACCGGATGCGGATCATGGCGTCGTCGTCGAGGACGCGGCCCTCGCCGAAGCTGGTGAGCTCGGCGCTGAGTGATTCGATCTGAAGGCCCGTGACGAACGAGGCGATGTGCTCGGCGTGCGTGCCGATGTCGCCCAGCGCCCCGCCCGCGCCGGCCTGTTTCGGGTCCATGCGCCAGCTCGCCTGCTTCTGGCCCGAGGCCTCGATGCTCTGGGCGAGCCAGCCCTGGATGTAGTTCACTTCCACCCGGCGGATGGTGCCGAGCGCCCCGGACCGCACGAGCTCGGCGGCCTCGCGGATCATCGGGTAGCCCGAGTACGTGTATGTCAGCGCGCAGACGAGCTCGTTCTCGTTCGCCAGATGCGCCAGTTCGCGGGCTTCCTGGCTCGTCGTGGTCATCGGCTTGTCGAGCACGACGTTGAGCCCCGCTTCGAGACAGGCCTTGGCGATCGGGTAATGCGAGCTGTTGGGTGTCACGATGACGACGAAATCGACACAGTCCTTGCGCTTGGGCTCGTGCTCGACGAGCTGCTGCCAGGACTCGTAGGACCGGTCCTCGGGCAGGCCAAGGGCCTTTGCGGATTCGAGGGATTTCTCGGGCGTCGAGGACAACGCCCCGGCGACGAGCGTGGCGGTGTTGTCGAGCGCGATGGCTTTGCGGTGGACCTCGCCGATGAACGCGCCGATCCCGCCACCGATCATGGCGTACGTCAGGCCCATCACTCGCGCTCCTCGTCGAAGGCCGAGTCGAACGCGCGACCGGCGGCGGGGAAATCGATCGACCGCACGTACTCGGCGGCCTCCATCGCGCCATGCTCGCGGGCCATGGCGCTGTCCTCCCACTCGACGCTCAGCGGGCCTTCGTACCCGATGCGGTTGAGGGCGCGGATGATGCCGTCGAAATCGACCTCGCCCCGCCCGAGCGAGCGGAAATCCCAGCCCCGTCCCGCGTCGCCGAAGGCGAGGTGGCTCCCGAGGATCGAGGTCGCGCCGTCGAGGGTGCGGGCGACGTCCTTCATGTGCACGTGCGCGATGCGGTCGGGGAACACGTCGATGAACTTGACCGGGTCCACGCCCTGCCAGACGAGGTGCGAGGGGTCGAAGTTGGCGGCGAAGGCCTCGTGCCCGTCGAGCGCCTCGAGCGTGCGGTCGAAGGTGTAGACGTCGTAGGCGATCTCGGTGGGATGGACCTCGAGCGCGAAGGTGACGCCCTGCTGGGCGTATGCGTCCAGGATCGGGAGCCACCGGTCGGCGAATTCCTTGTAGCCCGCGTCGATGTCGTCCTGGCTGGTGGGGGGGAAGAAGTAGAGCTTGTGCCAGACGGGCGAGCCGGTGAAGCCGTTGACGGTGTCCACGCCGAAGAGCCGGGCGGCCTTGGCGGTGTCGATGATCTCCTGCGCGGCTCGGTCGCTGACGCCCGCGGGCTTGCCGTCGCCCCAGATGCGCGCCGGGACGATCGACTTGTGCCGCGCGTCGACGGGGTCGCTGACGGCCTGGCCCACGAGGTGGTTGCTGATGGCAAAGCACGCGAGCCCGAAGGAGTCGAGCAGGTCGTGCTTTTTCTGGCAGTAGCTGTCGTCAGCGAGGGCCTTGTCGACCTCGAAGTGGTCGCCCCAGCAGGCGAGCTCGAGGCCGTCGTAGCCCCAGTCTCGGGCCATGGCGCAGAGTTTGGCCAGGGGCAGGTCGGCCCACTGGCCGGTGAAGAGGGTGACGGGCCTTGGCATCTCGGGAGCTCCGTGCATGAAGTGTTCGGTCGGCATCGGGCGTTGACGGCGGCCCGCTCGTCCGGCGTGTCACACACGGTAGCCGAAACGCCCTGTATACAGCCAACAAGTCTGTACACAATCCGCTACACTCGCGGCCCGACCGAGTTCCCGGTCTCGTGAGAAGCCAGCCCATGGATCAAGCCCTAGCCCCTGCGTTCGTCCGCACGCGACTGTCGGTGATGATGTTCCTGGAGTTCTTCCTCTGGGGCGCGTGGTATGTTTCGATGGGGCCGTACCTGTTCGCCAATGAGATGGGTGGCGTTGTCGGTTGGGCGTATTCGGTCGGTCCGATCGCAGCGATCGTGAGCCCGTTCTTTCTGGGCATGATCGCCGACCGGTTCTTCGCGACCGAACGGGTGCTCGGAGTGATGCAGATCCTGGGGGGGGTGGCGCTCTGCGCGGCACCGATGGCGGCTCAGCAATCGGCGGACATGTTCATCGTCGCGATTCTGGTTCACATGCTCTGCTACATGCCGACGCTGGGCTTGACCAACACGCTCGCATTCCACAACATGACGAACGCCCAGAAGCAGTTCCCGCTCATCCGCGTCTGGGGCACGATCGGCTGGATCGTGGCCAACGTCGTGATCTCGCAGGCGGGTTGGGATACGTCACCCAACATGTTCTACCTCGCTGGCGGGGCGGCGCTGCTCATGGGCGTCTTCAGCTTCACGCTCCCGCACACGCCCCCGCCGGCCAAGGGGCAGCCCTTCTCGGCGCGGGACGCGCTCGGGCTCGATGCGCTCGTGCTCCTCAAAGACCGCTCGTTCTCGATCTTTGTGCTTTGCAGCTTCCTGATCTGCATCCCGCTGGCGGCGTACTACGCGCTGGCCGGGCAGTACGTCGGGGAGACCGGCTTCGAGAAGATCGCCCAGACGATGTCCTTCGGGCAGATGTCCGAGATCGCGTTCATGCTCATCATGCCGCTCTTCTTTGCGAGGCTCGGCGTGAAGTGGATGCTGCTCGTGGGCATGGCCGCGTGGGTGGCGCGCTACGGCCTCTTCGCCGGTGCTGCCGACGAGAAGATCAAGTGGATGGTGCTCTCGGGTGTCGTGCTCCACGGCATCTGCTACGACTTCTTCTTCGTCACCGGGCAGATCTATGTGGATAACGCCTCGACCGCCAAAATCCGCGGGCAGGCTCAGGGTTTCCTCGTACTCGTGACGCAGGGCCTTGGCATGTTCATCGGGGCCCAGGTCATCGGCAGGCTTGTGGCGATGAACACGATCGGCGAGGGCGAACTCGCGGTGATCGACTGGAAGCAGGTCTGGATCGTGCCCTGCATCTTCGCGGGGGTGATCATGGTGGTCTTCTTCCTGTTCTTCCGGGATCCGGGGCGCAAAAATCTCCCGGGTTCCACCGGCAAGGCGGACCCGTATGAGCCGCTTGTGGATGAGATGAACGAGCGGACGGCGATGTAAAGCCGGGCGCGCAAGGGAAAGGTTGGCTGCGCCGTGTCGTGTGGTGTAGCCTGAGAAAATACATTGAGCGCCGACGCCGGGGGGCGCGAGGCGCAAACCAGGAGAAGACGTGATGAGCAGTCGCAGGAGTAAATCAGATCAATCGAGGCGTCAGTTCCTGGGCAACGCGGCCGCGGTCGCGGGCGGCGCGGGTCTGGCGGCGGCGGGCTGCGCTTC
>JBGSIX010000052.1:0-6729 GCA_041742315.1 Phycisphaerales bacterium
CTCGACCCCGCGGCCGGTCCGGTCCAAGAGCGGCGCCCCGACCTCCGCTTCGAGCTTCTTGAGCATCGCCGAGAGCGCCGGCTGCGTGACGCCCAATCGCTGCGACGCCTTGGTGATGTGCCCCGCCTCGGCGATCGCGACAAACTGCCTGAGCGTGGTCAGCTCCATGCCATGAGCGTACGAGCACCCGACCCCCGCGGGGAAATGCTGATTCCTTCAGACGTTGCACGCCGTTTTTTCCATATTGACTGGCCATCCCTCAAACTCGTTGTAGTTTCACTACCGAGAGGTAGGAGAAGCCGGGTGGCGGTGCGATCGTGTGGAAACGATCTCCCTCCATCCGCACAAACGCATTCACGATTGCGATCGGTTGGAGAGCCGAGCGCGATCGATGTGCCAGGAGAGATGCTCTATGCCACGTCCGATGGCAAATGTACCCGGTGCGCTCGTCATGAGCGCAGGGTTTGTCCTGTCCGCGACTGCGTTCGTCGCAAGCGCCGACCCGCTCGAACCGGTGATCGCCGCCAACGACCACGCGTCGTTCCTCGTGTTTATGGCCAATGAGGTCGGTGATGAGCAGCAGCTCAACGGCAACTCGGGTCCCGCAAGCATGCCGCGCGGCACCATCGGCAACGCCGTTAGCGCCGGCGCCAGCTTCAACACCCCCGCCGCCAACATCCTCGTCGGGTGGGACGAAATCTTCGATACCCGCCCGGGCGACGTCGGCACCTACAGCCGAACACGGTTTAACATCCGAACGTCTGACGACTCGCCCCTCATCTCGCAGGCAGCAGCCGACAACGGCTACAACTTCCTCCGCTGGGAGATCGGCGCGCACAACGACCCCGCCGATCAGGCCCTGGCCGACCCCGTCGACTTCCGCGCCGGCGTCGATCAGGTCGTCTTCGTCGAGGCACGGGCCGTCTTCTTCAACAACAACGTTCAGCTCAACTCGATCGCCTTCGGCTTCACGCTGGGCGTTGGCTCGGCCTGGGACGGCACAGACTCCATGCCGGGCAACCTCTTCTCGGTTGGCCCCGATGTCAACCGGATCGAGATCACCTACGACTACGACCCGACCTTCATCCCCGCACCAACCACAGCCAGCCTTCTCCTCGGGGCAGGCCTCTTGGGAGCCCGTCGCCGGCGCTCCTAGCGCCCGCGGACTCGACACTACCCACTAACCGCCAGCGCGCTCCGGCTTCGACCGGACGCGCTGGCGGCGTTCTTTTTCTTCGCGAGCTACCATGCCCCGATGACCGCAAGGACGCTCCTCCAGATCCTCATCCTCACGCTCCTCACCGCAGGAGCCCAAGCCCAGGCCGAGCGCGCCTCGCTCGATCCAAACTCGGGCTGGGTCGCCACACCGCGCACCGCCGAGGACCCCGCACGAGCCCTCATCGACGAGGCCCGCTCCCTCATCGCCCGCGAGGAACCCTCCAAGGCCAAGTCGATCCTCAATGACTGGCTCGACAACGACGACTTCGAAAAAAGCCCCTACCGCGCCGAGGCCCTCCGCCTCCGGGGCGACGCCAAGTACGCCCTCGGCTCCGAGTACCGGGCCCTTTTCGACTACGAGCAGGTCATCCGCGAGTACCCCGCCTCGAGCGAGTTCGTCACCGCCATCGAGCGCGAGGTCGAGATCGGTAAGAAGTACCTCTCGGGCCTCCGCAAAAAATGGCTCGGCATGCGCATCGAGGTCCAGTCGGGAACGGGCGAGGAACTCCTCATCCGCGCCCAGGAACGCATGCCCGGCTCACTCATCGCCGAGGACGCCGCCATCTTCCTCGCCGACTACTACTTCGACAAACGCCGCCTCGAGATGGCCTCCGACATGTACGACATCTTCCTCCGCAACTTTCCCAGCTCCCCGCACCGCATGCACGCCATGCAGCGCCGCGTCTACGCCAACATTGCCCAGTTCAAAGGCCCAAGGTACGACGGCTCCCTCCTCCTCGAATCCAAACTCCTCATCCAGCGCTTCGCCCGCGACTACCCCGCCCAGGCCGAGCAGGCCGGGCTCACCAGCGCCCTCGTCGTTCGTCTCGAAGAGTCCGCCGCCGCCCAGCAGCTCGAATCCGCCAAGTGGTACATCCGCGTGGGCGACGGCCCCGCTGCCCGCTTCGTGCTCAACCGCCTCATCCGCGATCACACGGGCACCGTCGCTGCCACCGAAGGCCTGAGCATCCTCCAGGACCGGGGCTGGCTCGAAACGGGCCGCCGAACAGTCGAGCCCGAACCTCTCGGCCCGGAGCCCACGCCGTGACCCTCTTGCGCTGCGCCCCGCTGATCCTCGCCCTCTGCGCGCTCGCCGCCTGCGCCAGCGACCCGACCAAGGGCTACGCCTTCGCCTCGGCTCACGACGAATCGATCAAGACCGTCGCGGTCCCCATCTTCTCCAACGACACCTTCCACACAGGCGTCGAGCTCACGCTCACCGAGGACATCATCAAGCAGATCCAGCGTCAGACCCCCTGGCGCGTCACCTCGGCCCAGAACGCCGACGCGCTGCTCACGGGCTCCATCAAGAGTGTCAATCTCCGATCGCTCTCGACCCGCACGGGCGTCGGCTTCGTCCAGGAGATGGCCGTCCAGATCACCGTCGACTTCGAGCTCGTCGACAACCGCTCGGGCAAAACCCTCACGAGCCGCACCGGATACACCGCCCTCGGCTCATTCGTCCCCGCCCAGCCCACCGGCGAACGCATCGACGTGGGCTACGTCGGCGCCTCGCAGACACTGGCCCGCGATCTGGTGGGAGACCTCCAGGCCGCGTGGTAGCGACTTCGGCCCATCCATGCGGAATTTCTGGCCCACGGGCTCTGTTTGCACTCTGGGCCTAGCGTTATCCAGACAGAGAACGGGAACGAATCCGAACAGGACGCCTCCCAGACTCGAATGGAATGGGAGCCAGGCCGATACGAGGAGTACGGCGAATCCCAACGAGCCGGTGAGCGAAACCAGACAGGAAAGCACACACCACCGCATGACCAACCAGAGACCATCACAACCCGGAACCGAAGGCCCGCAAAAACCCGGCGAACCCCGCCCGGGCCAGAAGCCCGGTCAGCCCGCGCCCCAAGGCAGCAGGGGCCTCTTCGGCCTCTTCGCCTTCATCGCCGTCATCGCACTCCTCTTCATGCTCTTCAACACCTCACAGCAGGGCAAACAGATCAACTGGCAGGAATTCGTCACCAAGTACAACAACGGCGAAATCCTCCCCGACAAGGTCGCCATCGGCGAAACCGCCATCACCGCGCAGGCCAAGCCCAACTCCTTCGGCGAGAAAACCGGCGATCAGCCCATCACCGTCCAGGTCCGCTTCCGCGCCTCGGCCAGCGAGCACTACACCGACAAACTCGACACCCTCACCAAGGGCAACTACTCCGAAAGACCCACCCCGGGCTGGGTCAGCCCCGTCCTCTTCTTCCTCCCATTCATCCTCCTCATCGCCATCTTCTGGTTCTTCCTCTCGCGAGGCCTCCGCTCCGCCACCGGCGGCGGTGGAATGCTCGGCAACTTCGGAAAGTCCAAGCACCGCGTCCTCTCCAAAGAGATGACCGGAGTCACCTTCAAGGACGTCGCGGGCATCCAGGAAGCCAAAGAAGAAGTCTCCGAAATCATCGAATTCCTCAAGAACCCAAAGCGCTTCACCAAGATCGGCGGCCGCATCCCCCGAGGCGTCCTCCTCGTCGGTGAGCCCGGCTGCGGCAAAACACTCCTCGCCAAGGCCATCGCCGGAGAAGCCGACGTCCCATTCTTCAGCATCTCAGGCTCCGACTTCGTCGAGATGTTCGTCGGCGTCGGCGCCAGCCGCGTCCGCGACCTCTTCAAGCAGGCCAAGGACGCCGCCCCCTGCATCATCTTCCTCGACGAGATCGACGCCGTCGGCCGGCGCAGAGGCGGAGGCTTCACCACCGGCGGCCACGACGAACGCGAGCAGACACTCAACGCCATCCTCGTCGAGATGGACGGCTTTGCCTCGGGCGACGGCGTCATCGTCATCGCCGCAACCAACCGCGCCGACGTCCTCGACCCCGCGCTCATCAGGCCGGGCCGGTTCGATCGCCAGATCGTCGTCCCCCTCCCCGACGTCGTGGGCCGCCTCGAAATCCTCAAAGTCCACGCCAACAAGGTCAAACTGGGGCCAAACGTCGACCTCGAACGCCTCGCCCGTGTCACGCCCATGTTCTCCGGCGCCGACCTGGCCGCCATCATCAACGAGGCCGCCATCAGCGCCACACTCGCCGGCAAGGACTTCGTCGAGCAGGAAGACCTCGAAGAGGCCCGCGACAAGATCCGCTTTGGCAGAGCCAAGAAAAGCCGCGTCCGCGAGGCCGAGGAGAACAAGCTCACCGCCTACCACGAGGCCGGCCACGCCATCCTCCAGGCACTCCTCACCGACGCCGACCCGCTCCACAAGGTCACCATCATCCCAAGAGGCCAGTTCGGCGGCGCTACCTTCAGCATGCCCGAGAAAGACCGCATGGGCTACAGCCTCAAGTGGCTCAAAGCCACCATGCGCGTCGTCTGCGGCGGCCGCATCGCCGAGGAAATCGCCATGGGCGACGTCTCCTCCGGCGCCGCGCAGGACATCTCCCAGGCCACCCAGCTCGCCCGCGCCATGGTCCTCGAATGGGGCATGAGCGAAAAGCTCGGCTTCGTCCGCTACGCCGGCAACGACACCCGCGAGTCCTTCCTCCCCGACAAGGACTACTCCGACGAAACCGCCAAGATCATCGACGAAGAGATCCGCCGCATCGTCGACGAGGCCTACGCCGACGCCGAGCGCATCCTGCGCGACAAGTGGGACCGCGTCGAAGCACTCGCCGACGCCCTCCTCAAGCACGAAACACTCACCGGCGACGAGGTCCACGCCATCATCCGCGGCGAAGAGCTCAGCAAGCCCTCCGTCTCCGACCTGCTCAGGCGAGAAGCCGCCCGCAAGCGCAAGGACCCGCCCGCCCCCGCAGAAGGCGGCGAACCCGAACTCCCACCCGGTGCCGCACCCTCACCGGCCTGACGCCCCTATGACCGTGCCACTGATCCCGTCATCGGGGTCAGTGCTCTTCGCAACGAACCAATCCCCACAAGCACCCCGCACATGCGGGGTGTCTTTCTTTGTACGATAAACACATGAACGCACGCGTCATCACCTTCGCCGATCTCCCGACCGACACGCCAATGCCGCTGATCGACCGCCAGCGCATCATGGGCGACAACATGATGGTCTCACGCGTCGTCCTGCACAAGGGCTTCCGTGTCGAACGCCACACGCACGACAACGAGCAGATCGCCATCGTCCTCTCGGGCCGCGTCAGGTTCCTCCTGGGCGAGGCGGGCGCCGACTCCGCCTACGAAGAAGAACTCGTGGGAGGCCAGGCCATTGTCCTGCCCCCAAACGTCCCCCACGGTGCCCACGCCATCGAGGAAACCCTCATCCTCGACATCTTCAGCCCGCCCTCACAGACCACTGGCATCGATCAGCGCTGATCACCTCGCGCAGAGGCGTCCAAAACGAGCCCCCCGCGCAAGCGGGGGGACTCCGCTACTCAATTACTCAATATTTCCAGATTCGAGCAGCTTCGGCTGCGCCTCAACCTGCTTCATCTCGGTCAAAGCCTTCGCACTCCCCGCGCCCGCGTCCTCAAACTTCTTCAGCGTCGGCACCAGCCTCGAATCGATCGATCCCACAAGCCTGTTGTAATGATCCACGCTCTTGCGGATCGAATCGCCCAGCTTTGCCGCGTGCTCGAACGCGACCGACGCCCGCTCGTGCAGTTCCTTGCCCAGCTCCCAGAGCCCCCGCGCCTCCGCCGCCAGCTTCTCCTCACGCCAGCCCACCGCAACAGCCCGCAGAAGCCCGATCAGCGTCGACGGGCTCGCCAGGATCACGCCGTGCTGCGCCGCGTAGTCGATCAGATCGGGCCTGCGTGACAGCGCCGCATCGATAAAGTGATCCCCCGGCACGAACATCACCACGAACTCGGGCGACCCGTCGAACTGCGACCAGTACCGCTTGTCCGACAGCTTCTTCGCCTGATCATGCACGTGCCTGGCGAACCGCTCCAGGTGCCCCTCGCGCTCCGCGTCGTCCGCCGCGTTGACCGCCTCGATGTACGCGTACGTGTTCGTCTTGGCGTCCACCGCGATCACGCGTTCGTTGGGCAGGTTCACAACCATGTCGGGCCGGAGCATGTTGCCTTCGCTGTCGCGCACGGTTGTCTGCTCGGTAAAGTCGCAGTAGCTCGTCATCCCCGCAAGCTCCGCCACGCGCCGAAGCTGGATCTCGCCGTACTGCCCCCGGATCTCGGGCCGACTCAACGCCCGCGTCAGCTTGTTCGTCTCCTCGCGCAGTCCCCGCCCAGCCTGCGTGACAAGCTCCATCCGCTCGTGCAACGCCGCAAAGCTCTCGGCCCGCGATTTCTCGATCGCCTCCAGCTTCTCTTTCGTCGCGTTGAGCACCTCGCCGATCGGCCTGACCAGATCGCTCTGTTCCTTCCGCGCCGCCTCGAACACGGGCTTGGCCTGCGCCAGAAACTCCGCCCGCCCCTCCTTGAGCGCCTGGGCGCTCAGCGCCCCGAACGCCTCCTTCAGCCGCGACTCGTTCTTCGAGAGCTCCTGCTGCACCGCCGCCGCGTTCTCGAGCCGCTCGTTGAGCCTCGCCAGATCCTCCGCCTGCTGCGCCACCCGCTGGCTGCTGCTGTCCGCCAGCGCCCGCGCCTGCGC
>JBGSIX010000053.1:0-7580 GCA_041742315.1 Phycisphaerales bacterium
GCGCTCGACCGCCCCGACACAAAGTCCGTCGCGCCCACACCGAGCGCCGTCACAAGCTCGGGCGAAACCTCCACCCGCGCCCACGCCACCTGCGTCACCCGCTCGCCGTCCACCTTGGCGAGCGTCACATCCGCCACGAGCGAGTCCGTGTCGATCATGGCCGTGTACCGCCGCCGATCCCCGCTCGCCCCCGATTCGACCATGAGCGTCACGATTCCGCTCGCCGGCATCGCATCCACAAACCGCTGCGACCGAGCCGCGATCAGTGTCTCGATCAGCCCCTGCACCTTCGCCCCGTCCGCCGGCTCATTCACCGGCAACTCCACCGACCAATTCGCCCCCACCCGCCGAAGCGAAAGAAGTTCCCCGCCCCGATCGATCGCCAGACTCACCACCCCCGCATCCAGCCCCGGCAGCACCGCCGAATCCCGCCACGCCAGCAGCGACTCCGGGCTCAGAAAGTTCGCCAGCTCGCGATCAATCGTTCCTCTGTCGCCGCCAAGCACCGAAGCCTGCACGCGCCCCGCCAACGCCCGGTCGTCCATCGACAACGCGCAGATCACGTTACGTTCGAGATCGAGGATGTTCACACTCTTCATGAACTCCATCGGTTTCGACCGCTCGACGCGCATCTCCGCATTGGCCAGCACGCGCACACCCGCCGACCGCGTCGTCTCCGATGCGGGCCACACACTCTCCTCCACTCCGCCACGCTCCTCGCGCACCACCCAGCCGTTCCACGCCGGATCACCCGCAACGGTCACCGCGTGCCTCTCAGCATCTTCGACCGTGATCGCCCCGATCTGACTCGCCGGCACCCCGACCAACGCCACCACCCGCCCCGCGCTGGAACCCCCAGAGCCCGGAGCCGTCACTACCACCAGCGCCGCCAAGAGCGCCAGAATCCCCACCAAGATCGCAGCCGTGCGTCCGTTCATGCCGAAAGTCTACCATCACCGCGCACACCGACCCGGAGCCGCCCGCATCGCGCACCACAGCCCACATCCCGTCGTCGGCATCACCGCCGATGTCCAGACCGTCGCGGCCCGCCAGCGCCACACCATCACCGCCGCCTACACCGATGCCGTCACCAGCGCCGGCGGCATCCCCATCATCCTCCCGCCCGTCGCCGGCGATATCGAAGCCCACCTCACCCTCTGCGACGCCTTCGTCCTCACCGGCGGCGACGACCCCGTCACCGAGCCCTTCGGCGTCCCCACGCACCCAGCCGCCGTCCGCGTCCACGAGTCACGCCAGAACTACGAAACCCAACTCCTCCGCGCACTTGCGCAATCACGCCCCGACGCCCCGGTCCTGGGTGTCTGCCTCGGCATGCAGATGATGTCCCTTATCGCCGGCGGCACGCTCAACCAGCACCTCCCCGACACCCACGCCACACACGCCGACCACTGGGACCGCGACCACGACATCGTCCCAACCATGTCCATCATGCAGCCCGGCACCGTCCACAGCCGCCACCACCAGGCCATCAGCAATCCCGGCTCGCTCGAAGTCCTCGCCACATCACCCGACGGCATCATCGAAGCCGTCGGGGACCCACGCCGCCCCTTCTACCTCGGCGTCCAGTGGCACCCCGAGCGCACCACCTGCGCCCCCCTTGGCAGCGACCTCTTCAAACAACTCATCGCGGCAATCTGATTCGGCTTCTGTGCCACGGCTGTGTCAGCCGTGCTCTCCACCTACGAACGCTATGCAATTGATGACAAATGAACGAGGACTAGATCACATATATCTGGCCATCTGCCATCTGGCTCTTTCTTAGCCCGCCAGCTGCGCCGAAGTATGCACCCCCAGCGACGCATAGATCTCCCGCGTCGCCGACGAGTTGTTGAGCGTGTAAAAATGAACCCCGTCCACGCCCGCGTCGAGCAGCTCCGCGCACTGCTGCGTCGCCCAGTGCACGCCCACGCGCCGCACCGCCTCCTCGTCCGCGTTCGTGCGGTCCAGCGCCCTGAGCATCTTCGCCGGGAACGTGGTGCCCAGCGCCAGCTCCGCCATCCGCCGCATCCCGCCGAGCGACGTCACGGGCATGATCCCCGCGATGATCGGCACATCGATCCCCACATGCCTGCACCGATCGCGGTAATCCAAAAACGTGTGATTGTCGAAGAAAAGCTGCGTGATCACAAAGTCCGCGCCCGCGTCGACCTTCGCGCGCAGATGGTCCATCTCCGTCAGCCGGTTGGGCGTCGCCGGGTGCCCTGCGGGGAAGCCCGCCACGCCCACGCCAAAGCCCTTGCCATTGGGGTGCCCGCCGCGATCGTTGAAGCGTTTGATCGCCGCCACGAGCTGCGCCGCATAACGGTAATCATCGTCCTCGTGCCGATGCCCGGGATGGTCAGCGGGCGGATCACCCCGAAGCGCCAAAATATTCCCGATCCCCTGCGAGCTGTAATCCTCAAGGATCTCCTCGATCTCCGCCGCCTTCTGGCACACGCACGTCAAATGCGGCATCGGGCTCAGCTTCGTCTCCTTGCGGATCCGCGCCACCAGTTCGCTCGTCAGCGCCCGCGTCGAACCGCCCGCGCCCGAGGTCACGCTCACGAACGTCGGCTCAAGCTTCTCCAGCTCCGTGATCGTGCGAAAGAGCGACTCGGCGCCCTTCTCCGACTTGGGCGGGAAGAACTCGAAGCTGAAGGTCGTCTTCTGCCTCTTGAACACGTCCCGCATGTGCATCGTCGGCTCCAGTCCCTCGGTGGGACGGGCTTCCAGCCCGTCGCTCCCGCCACTACGAATGCCCCGCGCCGGATCTCTCCGGCGCGGAACGAATATCAATCAATAACGGTAATGGTTGGGCTTGTAAGGACCCTCAACCGGGACACCAAGGTACTTCGACTGCTCGGGCGTCAGCTTCGTCAGCTTCACGCCCAGCTTGTCCAGGTGAAGCCTGGCAACCATCTCGTCGAGGTGCTTGGGAAGCACGTACACCTTGTTCTCGTACGCGTTCAGATTCTCGTGGATCTCAAGCTGCGCGATCACCTGGTTCGTAAAGCTCGCGCTCATCACAAAGCTCGGGTGCCCCGTCGCGCAGCCCAGATTCAAGAGCCGCCCCTCGGCCAGCACCAGGATGCTCTTGTCCAAATCCGTAAACCGGAACTCGTCGAACTGCGGCTTGATGTTCACCCGCTTCGTCCGCTTGTCCTTGCTCAGCTTCTCGATCTGGATCTCATTATCAAAGTGACCGATGTTGCCCACGATCGCCTTGTCCTTCATCCGCCGCATGTGGTCCAGCGTGATGATGTCCTTGTTGCCCGTCGTCGTGACGAAGATGTCGGCCTTCTCCAGCACATCCTCGAGCACCACGACCTCGATGCCCTCCATCGCCGCCTGCAGCGCGCAGATCGGATCGATCTCGGTCACCAAAACCCGGCACCCCTGCCCGCGGAGCGACTGCACACAGCCCTTGCCCACGTCGCCGTACCCGCAGATCACCGCGATCTTGCCCGAGAGCATCACGTCCGTCGCGCGGTTCAGGCCGTCGATCAGCGAGTGTCGGCAGCCGTACACGTTGTCGAACTTGCTCTTCGTCACGCTGTCGTTGATGTTGATCGCCGGGAACGGCAGCGTCCCGGCCGCCTCCATCTGATACAAACGGTGCACGCCCGTCGTCGTCTCCTCGCTGACGCCCTTGATCGCGGGCGTCATCGTCTTGAACCAGCCCGGCGTCTCCTCGATCGTCGTGCGGATCGTGCCCAGGATGTGCCTGTACTCATCCGGGTCGTTCGCCTCATCGAACTCGGGCACCTTGCCCGCGGTCTCGAACTCGAGCCCGCGCACCATCAGCAGCGTCGCGTCGCCGCCGTCGTCGACGATCTGGTCCGGGCCCGAGCCGTCGGGCCAGGTCAACGCCTGCTTCGTGCACCACCAGAACTCGGCGAGCGTCTCGCCCTTCCACGCGAACACCGGCACACCCTTGGGGTCGCTGGGCGTCCCGCCCGTCTCCGGGCGACCGACCACGACCGCGGCAGCCGCCGAGTCCTGCGTCGAGAAAATGTTGCAGCTCGCCCAGCGCACGTCCGCGCCGAGCAGATCGAGCGTCTCGATCAGAACCGCAGTCTGCACCGTCATGTGCAAGGAGCCCATGATCTTGATACCCGCAAAGGGCTTCTTCGCCGCGTACTTCTCGCGCAGCGCCATCAGCCCGGGCATCTCATACTCGGCGAGCGTCAATTCCTTGCGACCAAGCTCCGCAAGCTCAAGATCGCGCACCCGGAAATCGATCGTGCCCGCCTTCTCCACGCGCATCATCGGTGTTGCCATTGTCGTCACGGTGTGTCTCCATTGCCCGGGCCTCGTGCCCCGGCGTCTTCTTTATCTGCCAATCCGGCCCGAAGCCACGAAAAGCCCCGGCCCGCGTGAATCCGTGCTCGTGGGAAGCTCGTGCACACGCACGTTGCCCAAACGAGCGCTGGTCATGAGTTCTGTGATCCGTTCCTTCGTAAACCCCAGATGCCGGTGCCCCATCGTCCGCCGGTACTCCTCCCGGTCGTGCGCGAGCATGTCGATCACCAAAAGCACCCCGCCCCCTCGGTCCGCGCGGAGCACCCGCGCCGCTTCCTTCAAGACCGCCGACGGGTCCTCGATGTGGTGCACCACCAGCGACAGAACCGCCGCGTCCGCTTTCCACGAGCCCGCCTGCGTGAGCGACTCCAGATCGCTCACCATGAAATCGACGTTGGGCACCTCTGAGAGCCTCGCCCGCGCAGCCTTGAGCATCGCCTCGCTCTGGTCCACCGCGATCACGCGCTCCACGTGCGGCGCCAGGAGCCGCGACACATCACCCGATCCGCACCCAAGGTCCGCGACCGTCCACGTCGGATCGACCAAGGCCAGCAGCGCCGGAGCCGTGAACCCCTCGCCGAAAAGCGCGTGGCGGATCTCGTGCCAGTCGCCCGCGATCCGCCCGAAGTAGTCCTTGCTGTCGAGCCGCCGCTCGGTCAGCACAAGCTTGAGCCTCCGCACGTCGTCCTCGAACTCGCCCGAGCCGACGAGCTGCGTCCGGATCGCCAGCCAGAGCGGCCTCAGCTCATCGGGCAGATCGTCAAGCAGCAAGCTGTAAAGCGTGGCGGTCCCGACGGATCGCTTGGCCACGAGAGAGACGTCGCTCAGTGATTTGAGGTGCCGACTGACCGTGCTCTGGGGAAGCTGCACAACCTTGGCGACCTCGCCGACCGAGAGCTCCTCGACCTCAAGGACGCGGAGCATCCGGAGGCGGACCGGCTCGGCCAGAGCCGAGAGAGCCGCGGAGACGGGCTGGATGGGTGGAGCGTTCTTCATCCGTTCTTCCGGATGAATGGTACGATTCATCCAGTCTATGTCAAGAACTGGATGAAAGAACCCCTGTCATCAGCCCTGCTCGGCGGGCGGGATCGCAAAGGCGGGGCCCGCGACCTCCCCGAGATCGGTGATCCCGTCGATGGCTTCTTTGTTATCGGGCTCCAGGAAAAGGACCATCCGGAGCCGCTCGAGTCGGCGGGAATCGTCGCCCAGTGTGCCGTAGAACCGCGCCAGCTCGAGCTGGGGGCCGACGTTCTGGCCCTCATCCAGCTTGGCGGCGAACAGGAAGGCCTGCTCCGCCTCGTCGGCGTCGCCCACCCGGGCGGCGAATCGGCCAAGGCGCGTGTAGTCCTCGATCGAGCGGGTTTCCTCGGCCTTGCTCCGCAGGAGCTTGAAGAGCTCTTCCTGCTGGCCGATCTCGGCCAGCGCGTCGGCGGCGCCCTCGATGAACCGGCCGTCGTCCTTGAGCTCCATGCCCAGGATGAACTGCTCACGGGCAAGGGTGGGCCTTTCGGCACCCAGATAGGCGGTGGCGAGCTTGTATCGCCCCTCGGCGTCGATGGGGCGGCGGGCGACGTACTGCTCGTAGTACTCGGCGGCCTCGTCGTAGTTGCCGGCCTGCATCGCGTTGTCGCCGTAGATCCCAAGCGCCCGCGTCGAGGGCCCGGACTGGCAACCGACAGCAGACAAGGTCAGAGCGAGAAGTACACCCAGTGCCAATCCATTCGCGCGCATGAACGGTCCTCCGTTGCTTTGAGGGGCCAGTCTAGCGGCCCGCCGCCCGGCCTGCCGGGTAGTCTTGCCTTGTGCGCACGGTGATTCTCAGACACACGCTCCCCGACGGCTCCTGGCACTGCGACTGGCTCGTCGAGCGGGAGGGGGCCGGCCTGGTCCCGACCTGGCGGACGGGGCATACAAGGCCTGACGACCCGGAGGTCCGGGCGTTTGATGCCGAGCGGATTGGGGACCACCGGGCGATGTATCTGGATCATGAGGGCGAGGTCTCGGGCGGGCGGGGGCGCGTGGAGCGGCTCGCCTCCGGGGAGATTCTGGAAAGCCACTGGGGCGACGGATCGCTCGTGCTCTCGGTTCGATTCGACTGTCTTCCTGGTGGGCGGGTGGTCCGGTTCGTGGGCCGATGTCTCGAAGGGGAGTCGTGGCGGTTTCTGACGATGCACGGATGATGGACCCGACGGGCCTTTGCGGTCGATAAGCCGCTTATGTGCGGCATACTTGCGCTGATCGGTCGGGACCCGGGTGACAGCGCTGTCGTGCGCATGCGCGAGACGATGACGCACCGCGGGCCCGACGGCGCGGGGCTCTGGCGGGGGACGGGCGTGGTGCTCGCGCACCGCAGGCTCGCGGTGATCGACACGCGCGATGCGGCGCTCCAGCCCATGCACTCGGCGTGCGGGAGGCACGTTGTCGCGTACAACGGCGAGCTCTACAACGACAACCAGCTCCGCGAAGCGCTCGGGCGTGAGCCATCGAGCTACCGCACGAGTTGCGACACGGAGACGCTGGTAGAGCTCTTGGCGTCGAGCGGGCTCGAGGCGCTGCGGGCGATGCGCGGGATGTACGCGTTCGTGTGGGCGGACCTGACGAGGAGGAAGCTCGTCGCGTGCCGGGATGCGCTTGGGATCAAGCCGCTGTATTGGGCGCGGACGGGGCAGTCGGTGACGGTGGCGAGTGAGATCGGGGCGATCCTGGCGCACCCGGAGTTCGCGGTCCGGCCCGACATGCTGGGCGTGTCGGCGTACCTGTCGACGGCGCGCGTGGAGCTCGACGACCGGACGATGTTCGAGGGCGTCAATGTGCTCCGCCCGGGCGAGGTGCTGGAGTTCGATCTGGACGATTGGCGGGCCGAGCCCGTGCGGAGCATGGCGCCTTCGCCCCCGGCAAGGAGCGAGGCGAGCGCGGCGGATATCCGCAACGCGGTGGAGCAGTCGGTGCTCGCGCATCTGCGAACGGATGTGCCGATCTGCTCGCTGCTGTCGGGCGGATTGGATTCGACGATCATCGCGGGCGTGGCGAATCAGGCGCTGCCCGGGCTTCGGACGTACTGCGCTGGTTCGGACGCGGACGAGGGTGACCCGCTCGCGGCGCGTCAGGTGGCGCGGGAGCTTGGGACGCTGCACGCGGAGACGATCATCGATCGCGAGACGTTCCTTAACACATGGCGGGAGACGGTGGGCGCGACGGGCTTGCCGATGTGCACACCCAACGAGGTGGCGATCCGGCTCATCGCGCGGCGGCTCCGCGCGGACGGGCATGTCGTGGCG
>JBGSIX010000054.1:0-2566 GCA_041742315.1 Phycisphaerales bacterium
GCTCCCGGCAGTGCGCGCTCGGGTTCGCTCCGGTTCACGGAGCAGGGCGAGGTCATCTCGTTCCGGTACGCGCTGCCCCAGATCGCCAGGCGCCACCTGGAGCAGATCGTGCACGCGGCGCTGATCTGCGAGGCGACGCGGGATGAGTCGCGCGGGGAGCGGGACGTGTCGGGCTTCGTGATGCCGCTGGCCGAGCGGGCGATGGGAGCGTACCGGGAACTGATCGACCACCCCGCGTTCTGGGAGTGGTTCGTGGCGTCGACGCCGATCGCGCAGATTGCATCATTGCCGATCGCGAGCAGGCCCGTGTCGCGCGCCAAGGGTGGGCGGATGACGTTCGATGGGCTGCGCGCGATCCCGTGGGGTTTCTCGTGGATCCAGATCCGGGCGCTGGCGCCGGGCTGGTTCGGGATCGGCAGCGCGTTTGCGAGCCGGGACCCGGCGCTCAAGGCCTCGGTGGACGAGGCGTCGGCGCAGGCGAAGCATCCGTTCCTGGCGACGCTCCTGGACAACGCATGCTCGGAGATGGCGCGGGCGCGGATGCCGATCGTGATGCGATACTCCGCCTTGGCGGACCCGGCGAGCCCGATCCCCGGGATGATCCGGAGCGAGTATGAATCGACGCGGGACCTCGTGCTCATGCTGACCGGGCGGAAGAGCCTGCTCGAGCACGCGCCGGCGATCGAGCAGGCGATCGCCGAGCGCAACCCGTGGACGGACGTCCTCAACCTGATCCAGATCGAGCTGACGGTTCGGCTCCGGTCGGGCAGGGGCAGCGCCGAGGAACTCGACGGGGCGCTGCAGTCGACGATCAGCGGCATCGCCGCGGCGATGCAGTCGACGGGCTGATTCCGGTTCGGTGTGCGTGCATCGCGGACCCATTGTGAACCAATTCATGTCCGGATGCGTCAGAAGTCGTAGACTTTAGACGGAGGCTTTCCATGCGACGGACACACGCCCTCATCGTTCTCATCGCGTCCCTGCTCCCCGCTGCGCCGGCCCTGAGCCAGTACGACGGCGAATACCTGCCCTCGTCGCAGGTCGAGGAGCTGGACAGGGAGGGGCAGATCCTGGCGGGCGAGCCGGCGATCGGGAAGCCGATGGTGGACTGCCGGGACATCGAAGAGCGCGTGCCAGCGTCGCAGCTGAGCGCGCTGGAGAAGACGGCTTCGCGGTACCTGGTCATGCCCAACGGCGATGTGATCGACGCGTTCCGGGCGCTGGCATTGCGGGAGATCGAGGACCGGATGCGGACGGTGACCGCCGGGGCGAGGGATCGGCTGCAGCGCGACTACGACGAACTGGCGCCGCAGGGCGAGATCACGGTCCGGTACGCCGACGGGCGTGTGAGCTACTCGGAGTTCGACATCGATCGGGCCGACGAGGGCGACACGATCTTTGAGTACAGCAACCTGCCGCCGTTGTACGAGCTGCCGCTTCGGCCTCAGCCCGAAACGACGGGGGCGTACGTGCTGCTCGGGTCAAGGCTCGATTCGCCCGAGCACCAGAGCTTCAAGGTGGTGCAGCAGACGGACAGCTGGCTCATCGGGTACGTCGAGCAGGACGGGCGGCGCGTGTCGCAGCGGCTGGCGGTGCACCGCAAGGGGGCGCGGTTCGCGGGGAGCGAGCTCGAGCGTTCGTGCGTGCTCTGGCCCCTGAGCAAGACGGCCGAGAGCCGGCGGGAGTACTGGGACCGCGCGCCGCTCCCGCTCTTTGTGCCGCTCTACTTCGAGGACCTGCGAGCGACGCCGCTGGATCTGGCGTGCGCGGCGGAGCACGACCGCGTGACGCTCCGCAACCACACGGCGAGCACGGACCGGACTCGGACCGTGACGCGGTACACCGAGCCCATCAAGGGCACCGCGCTTGTCAAACGCACGCACGAGAACGGGCCGTGGGTGCAGAAGGTGACCTGGCGGAGCACGCCCGCGACGCTCCGTGTGATGCCTTATGACGAGTATGTGCAGCGTCGCGATGACAAGTTCGACCGTGAGGATCGGCAGAGCGAGCCCAACGGCGAGGCGCCCGAGATTTCGCACGTGCTGACGATGAAGGACGGGCGTGTCTTCAAGGGAAGGGCCGTCCCGGGCGGGGATGAAGCGGAGGTCTCGTTCGTGGTGGTGGTGGGTCGTCTAGAGAGCCCAATGACGTTCCGGCTCGCCGAGGTGGAGCGGGTGGAGACGGTCGAGCGGGAATGAAGGTCATCGCCTACGACGTTATTCCATCATTTCACAAAGACCCCTCACCCCAACCCTCTGCCCAAGTGGGAGAGGGAGCAGGATTCTCTCCTCCCCCGTCGCCGACGGGGGAGGGGAAATCAAGCCACTCTCCACTCCCGAGCAGGGATGATGGTCCGGGAAGTTGCGATCGCGTCTCGGGGCTATCGGCGGGGGTCATGAGCCTGTAGGATAATGCAAGCGTTTGCATTGCCCGTGTGGCCCACCGAGAGACTGCTTTGCGATCAAACTCTCTATACGTGATCTTGCTCGCGGCCCTTGGCGCGGTTGTGGCGCGCGGGCAGGCCTTGGTCGAGCCCATCGCGGGCGCGGGGCGGGCGGACTGCGTC
>JBGSIX010000055.1:0-14714 GCA_041742315.1 Phycisphaerales bacterium
GCGCGCCGAAGCCGACGGCCCATGCGCGTGCGACGCCAGCCCGCATAGCGAGCACGCCAGTTGGCCGGCGCCGGGCCCAAAGTGCGATTCAGACATGCCAAGTTGTATCCCGATGCGGAGCGGCACGCCCGAAAGCTACTATCGAGGGCCATGAGCCCGATCCGACGACTCCTCGAAACGGTCCACCTCACCTGCGTCGGGCTCTGGCTCGGCTCGCTGGCAATGGCCGGGGCCGCCGCGGCGATCATCTTCCCAACCGTCCGCGACCTCGACCCGAGCCTGCCCGACTACGCCGCGTTTACCGGCCCGCACTGGAAACTCGCCGCGGGCCACGTCGCGTCACGCATCTTCCTCGTCGCCGACGCGGTCTCGCTCGGCTGCCTGATCGTCTCGGGCCTGACGCTCGGCGCAATGGTCGCCTCGAAAGAGCCCTGGCGCCGTCCCTTCGCCACGGGCATTCGGCTCCTCGCGCTCTTTGGCGCACTCTGCCTCCTCACGTACTCGTTCTTCTTCCTCGGTCCGCGCATGAACACGAACATGCGCAGCTACTGGGACGCCGCCCAGGCGGGCGACAACGAAGCCGCACTTGGGTTCCAAGCCGCCTTCGACGCCGACCACCCGACCGCCAGCGCGGTGATGACGGGCTCGTTCGGCTGCGTGCTGGTCCTGATGATCTCGGGCGCGTTCGCCGCAGCGGGGCAAGCCAGACCCAAACCGGGCGAGAACGCCCCCGCGCCCTCGCGACTCGAGCAGCCCATCCTCACCCGCAAGGGCAGCCTGCGATGAGCAAGAAACCCGCTGCGAAAAAGAAGGCCACCAAGAAAGCGAGCAAGAAACGGATCTCGCGCACCGGCGACTTCCCCTTCGCTCTCCCGCAGGTGGACGCGATCGCCAAACGCCGGGCCAGGCGTCTGCGTGACCTGCTCGCCGAGCATTACCCCGACGCGCACTGCGAACTCGATTTCGCCGCGCCCCACGAGCTGCTGATCGCGACGATCCTCTCGGCGCAGTGCACCGACGTCGCGGTGAACAAGGCCACGCCCGCGCTCTTCAAAAAGTTCCCCACGCCCGCCGACTACGCCAAGGCCTCGCCCGAACAGATCGAGCCCTACGTCAAAACGCTCGGTTTTTTCCGCAGCAAGGCCAAGTCCGTCCACGCCGCGATGTCCGCCGTCGTGAGCGAGTTCGGGGGTGAGGTTCCCTCAACAATGCAAGAGCTCCTGACCCTCCGGGGCGTGGCCCGCAAGACCGCCAACGTCGTCCTCTCCAACGCCTTCGGCATCAACAACGGCTTCGTGGTCGACACCCACGTCATGCGCCTCTCGCGCCGGCTGGGCCTCATCGACGAAGCCGAGGAGGGCGACCCCGTCAAGATCGAGAAGAAGCTCATGGCCCTGTTTGCGCGCCAGGATTGGGGCCTGCTCTCGCACCTGATGATCTTCCACGGCCGACGCGCGTGCAAAGCCCGCATGGTCTCGTGCGCCGATCATCCGGTCTGCCAGAAATTCGGTGAGTGCTGCGAGCTGCAGCGCGGGTAAAGACGATTCAGGGCTTGCGGAAACCGCTCAGGTCCGCGTCCGGCACGTTCTCGGGGCGCTTGAGTTCCGGGAACTCGATGCCGGTTTCAACCTTGTTGAAGGTCATCTCGAACATCAGGTTCCCGACGACCTCGCGGACGATCGTGGGCGAGAGAATCCCGCTGCCGAAGTCCTTGTAGTTCTCGTACGACCGGCGGAATTGGCCCATCTGGTCGCCGACCTTGCGCGTGCCGATGACACCCACGAGCAGCCCCGACTTCTCGCTGAACAGGAACGCCTCGGTCCGGCCTGAGAAGTGCACGACCTTGACGACAGAGACCGTGTCGCCTTCGACTTCCTGCTTCTCGACCGTCTCGATGCTCTTGAACTGATTCTCGTAGTCCGATTCCGCGTAGAAATTCGCGGCGACCGTGATCCGCTCGAGTTCCTCGGGACCCATCGGAGTCGCGGTGCCGTCTTCCTTGGTCACCCAGCCCGCCTTGCCGTCGAACTTGCGCTGCTCGGTGGACTGCCCGGGGAAGACGATCTCCTGGATGAGCGAGTTGGGGGCCTTGGCGGTGAGCCGCATGATCCCGGTCTGGCGGGGTGCGTCCTCGCCCGAGACGAAGATCTTGAGCGTGCCCGAGAGAAGCCGGGTATTGACGCCGAAGACCTTCTCCTTGCCCCCGATCGCCTCGGTGTGCTTGTCGAAGAGCGACGCGGCGCTGGGCAGGTCCGCTGCCGGCTCGGCCGCCGCCGGGGGCTCGGGCGCTTCGTCCTGGGCAAAGGCCACCCCGCCCGAAAGGGCCAGGCAGAGGGTCAGGACGCGACCGATCGTGGTCCACTCTTTCACGGGATTCCTCCGTCAAGCAGAAGTCGAGGATGGGAGAGGCAACGGGCTCGCCGCGATTCGAACGCGGAACCTTCGGCTTCGGAGGCCGACGCTCTATCCAGTTGAGCTACGAACCCTTCGGTGCCGGGGTTCGCCCGGCCTTGGCCTGCGATCGTACGATCGCCGCACCCCAGAGGCAACGAATCGCCCAAACCGGAGCCCAGACGTGTCCACCGCCGCACAGATCGCTCCGAAGCCCGCGCCGCTCGGGCCTGTGCTCGCCGTCACCTTTGTCCTGAGTGTCGGCACGGGCTCGCTCACGCACGGGCTCCACTTCATCGCCAAGGCCGCCGGGTTCGACCGCATCTCGCTCTTTGCGCTTGGCTTTTCATTCGGGATCTGCTACATCGCCTCGGCCCTGCTCACGGGCCGCGTCGTGCGATTCCTCGAGACCAACCGCAAGACCGCCGTCACCCCGCGCACGCTGCTGATCGCCATCACGCTCGCCGCCGGGCTCCTCTCGGGATTGCCCCCGATGCTCAAGCTCATGGGCCAGCCATCGACCTGGGCCATCTGGGTCATCGCCCCGGGCTACGGCCTCGTCACCGGGCTCCTCTGGCCCATCGTCGAGTGGTACCTCAGCGGCGGGCGGCGGGGCCGATCGCTCCGGTCCGCAGCGGGCAAGTTCAACATCACCTGGACCAGCGCCGTCGTGCTCGCCTTCCTGCTCCTGGCGCCGCTGCTCAAATCGCACCCGATCGACGCGCTCTGGGGCGTCGTTGGGCTGCACATCATCGCGGTGCTGCTCATGCTGCCCTTCCCGGCCCGCCCGCCCAGGCACATCGCCGAGCACCTCGAGCCCGACGCCATCGACGCCGAAGCCTCGCGCAAGCTGCTGGCCACCGCCCGGACGCTCCTGCCCGTCAGCTACATGCTCGGGGGCGTGCTCGGGCCGTATTTCCCGGTGGCGCTGGCGCGAATGGGCATCGATCTGTTCTGGCAGCCACTCATCGCCGCGATCTGGCTCACAGCGCGCATCCCCACCATGCTCTTCTTCGAGCGCTGGCACGGCTGGCACGGCAAAGCCTGGCCCCTTTCGCTCGGCTCCGCGATGCTCGCAGCCGGATTCATCGGGTGCATCCTCTCGCCGATCATCCCGGAGCCCGACCTCGCGGTGGGCGTGCTCGTGATCTCACTGACGCTCTTCGGAGCAGCGATGGGCACGATCTACACCGCCGCGATCTACTACGCGATGGAGGTCGGCCAGGGCGAGATCGATTCCGGCGCGGTCCACGAGACGCTCATCGGTGTCGGTTACGCCCTGGGCCCGGCGCTGGGCATCGCCGCCTCGCTTGCGGTTCGGCTCAAACTCATCCCCGATCAGGCCTTCACCGCGGCTCTGATTGCCGCCACCCTCATCGCCTGCATCGCCCTTGGGACCCTCATCACCGCCCTGACAAAGCCTCGGAAGGCCCCTTGACGCCCATTTTCACGCATCGGGAAGCCCTTCGGCCGGTTCAAGGTTCGTGAAATAGGGGGTATGCCCGGCGAACACACACGCGGGCTGTGCCGTCCAATATGCTGTGACCACCCCAAGGTTGGGATGGATCCCTCAGCCGGGAAGCTCAGCAGGCCGATGTCTGTATGAATCCCGATCGATGGGCGAGACGAACGGAGGCGTTATGGGTGTTGTGAAAGTGTTGAGTCGGGTCTCGGTTCTCTCGGCAGCGTTGATCGCCGCCACCACCTCCGGTGTCGCGGCCCAGGTCGCCGAGCAGGACACCAAGCAATGGTCCGACAGCGTCTGGACCGCCGCCCTCCAAGGCAACCGCGACGAAACGCTCAGAGCCCTTGAGAACATCCCCGAAGGCGTCGACCCGGACAACGTCACCGACATCCGCAGCGCCATCGACCTGCTCAAGTCCAACTTTGACAAGCAGCAGGTCGAACGCGACAAGCAGATCGCCGAGCAGCGCGAGGAGCTGACCAAACGACTTGAGGAATCCAGGGACAACGACCCGACCAACCTCTCCGAGGCGCTCGCGGTCGTGCTCTTCCTCGATTCGATCGTGCTCGATCGCCACGCCTTGCTGAGCGAGCCCGAGATCCGGGACCTCATCAACCGAGCCGACACCACCGCCGCCAAGGCCGAGTCCGAGCAGGACTGGCTGACGGCGATGGAGCTCTACGCCCGCCTGAATCTGCTCGAGGAGGCCTCGCAGCGCTTCAAGCCCGACATCGAGCGTCAGCTCGTCCGCCGGGAGATGCTCCAGCTCTATGTGCCCGAGATCTACTGGAAGCTCCGCGACGCCAAGCTCCGCGAGATCGAAGAAGCCGCCCAGAAAGACTGGGACGCCAAGCACGCCGAGCTCGAAGCCGACCCGGACGCGACCGAAGAAGACATCGCGGCCCTGGGCGACCGCCCGAAGATCGAGGGCCTGCCCCCCTTCAACCCGCGGGGCGAGGACTACCGCGAGAAGCTCGACGGCGTCACCTCCGAGCTCGTCATGACCGCCGTCGCGCAGGGCGCCCGCAACCACATCTCCGGCACCGCGCTCAAGGACATGGTCATCGGCGGCCTCGAAAACCTCGAGATGCTCGCCGGCATGGACGACCTGACCGAGGCCTTCCCCAAGCTGCAAGATGAAGCCGCACGCAAAGCCTTCTTGGATTATCTCCGGACGGAGAAAGCCAACCTCGAGGCCGCGAACCGGGATATCTCGATCGTCGATCTCCGCCGCACGCTGAGCCGCCTGATCGATGTCGACCTCCGGAGCGTCGACCTGCCAAGCGAGGTCGTGTTCCACGAGTTCGGCGCGGGCGCGATGGGCACCCTCGACGAGTTCAGCCAGATCGTCTGGCCCCACGAGCTCCGCACCTTCTACAAGCGGCTCGACTCCTCCTTCATCGGCGTTGGCATCCAGATCGTCAACGATCCGATCACGGGCGATCTCCAGGTCTTTACGCCCATGCCCGGCATGCCCGCCGTCCGCGCTGGCATCCGCGCGGGCGACATCATCGTCAAGGTCAATAACGACTCAACCGTCGGCATGACCACCGATCAGGCCGTCGAGGTCATCACCGGGCCCAAGGGCACCAACGTCGTCCTCACCATCAAACGCACCGACGAGGACGGCGAGGAAATCACCAAGGACATCACCATCACCCGCGACGAGATCGAAGTCGCCACGGTCTCGGGCTGGCGCAAGCTCAGCCCCGCGCCCGACCACTGGGACTGGTACGTCGACCGCGACCAGCGCATCGGCTACATCCGCCTCGACAAGTTTGCGCAGGACTCGACCGACGAGATCGACGCCGCACTCACCCAGATGCGCCGCACCGGGCTCAACGGGCTCATCCTCGACCTCCGCTTCAACTCGGGCGGCCAGCTCAACCAGGCCATCGAGATCAGCAACCGCTTCATCGAGAACGGCACGCTCGTCTCGACCGTCAACAGCCGCACCGAGCCCCCCCGCTCGCACACCGCCAACAAGTGGAAGGCCTCGCTGGCGGGCCTGCCCGTCGTCGTCCTCGTCAACGGCAACTCCGCCTCGGCCAGCGAGATCGTCGCCGGCGCGCTCAAGGACTACGGCAACGCGGGCAACATCCGCGCGATCGTGCTCGGTGAGCGCACCTACGGCAAGGGCACCGTCCAGAACCTCCATCGCGTCACCGCTGACGCCGCGATGAAGGTCACCACGCAGTACTACCAGCTGCCCAGCGGCAAGGTCATCCACCGCCGCGCGGGCGACGAGAACTGGGGCGTCAACCCGGACCTGACCGTCCCGCTCCTGCCCAGCCAGGTCAACGAGTGGCTCCTGCTCCGCCGCGACGCCGACGTCTTCCAGATCGACGAGCACGGCCAGGCCCTCGACTACAAGCCCCGCATCCCCGGCGACGAGCTCGCCGAGCGCCCCGATCCGCAGGACCTGATCGACAAGGGCATCGACCTCCAGCTCGAAGCCGCGGTCGTGCTCCTCAAGAGCCAGGCCCCGATGAACACCACGGGCACGGCCATGCTCGGCGGCTGATCGCACCACACACGCGACGATTCACGCGAACGCCCCGGCCTCTCCGGGGCGATTCTTTGCACAGAGCGAGGCTGTATACACCCATTCAGGTCAGAGGGCTCCGATCATTGTCGCCACAACCGCGGGTACCTAAAGTTCTCCGGACCCGAATCCGTCCTCCCGTGGATGGCGGATTGCTTTGCGCGCGGTTCTGGCCGATAAACGGGCAGGACCGCCACCCAGACTGTTCCAGGGGAAACCGATGACCAAGGCCGCCACCGCCGCCCAGGGCAATTCCAAGCCTCGCCTCTCAGACAAGCTGCCCGACACCAAGCTCCTCGAGTGGCTCCGCAGCATGCAGCTCATCCGCGAGTTCGAGACCCGCACGATGCAGGCCTACCAGCAGGCCAAAATCGGCGGCTTCTGCCACATCTACTCCGGGCAGGAAGCCTGCGCCGTCGGCACCATCGGCTGCACCAACCACGACGACCCCATCGTCCTGGCCTACCGAGACCACGGGCACGCGCTCGCACGAGGCATGGACCCCAAGGCCTGTATGGCCGAGATGTACGGCAAGGCCGCCGGGTGCGCCAAGGGCAAGGGCGGCTCCATGCACATGTTCGACAAGCCCAACTGGCTCTTCGGCGGTCACGGCATCGTCGGCGCCCAAACCCCGCTGGGCGCGGGCCTCGCCTTCGCCGCTCGATACGAATGGGAAGTCATGAGCAAGGGCGGCAAGAAAGTCGCCCTCTGTTATCTGGGCGACGGCGCCGTCGACCAGGGCGCGTTCTTCGAAGCACTCAACCTCGCCGCCCTCTACTCGCTCCCCGTCATCTACATCATCGAGAACAACGGCTACTCGATGGGCACCGCCATCAACCGCCACTCCGCCAACTCCGACAACCTCATCGCACGGGGCGAAGCCTTCGGCATCAAGAGCGTCAAGATCGACGGCCTCGACATCCTGAGCGTCTACGACCAGTTCAAGCCCCTCGTCGACGACTGCCGCGACATGCAGCGCCCCGCCTTCGTCGACTTCAAGACCTACCGCTACCAGGGCCACTCGATGAGCGACCCCCAGAAATACCGCACCAAGGACGAGGTCGACTCCTTCAAGGAGAAGGACTCCATCGCCAACCTGCTCAGCTACCTCATGAGCCAGCGCGAGGCGATCGACGAGGACGGCTGGAAGCAGATGCGGACCGAGATCGCCGACATCGTCCGCGAGGCCGTCCAGTTCGCCGAGGAAGCCCCCGACCCGGACCCGAGCGAGCTCTTCACCGACGTCTACGCCAACCCCCAGCCCAACCTGAGCCCGACGGCGAAGTACGCCCACGGCGAGAAGAACCCGCTGCTGTAATCACATGGACCTTCTCCCCGCACTGCTGCTCGCGATCCCGATCGCCACCATCCTGATCGCGGTGAGAATCCTGATCGTCCTGCAGAACCGGAAAGACACGAAGACAGTGAACAAGACCGAACACAAACGCTGAAACAATGAACCCACGCCTGAACATCACGGACGAGCAGCTGGCGGCCTGGTGCCGCAAGTGGCAGATCACCGAGGTCTGGCTGTTCGGGTCGGTCCTGCGTGACGATTTTTCAGATGGCTCGGACATCGATGTGATGATCCGATTTAGAGAATCTGCCGGCTGGACATTAATTGATTTCGCCAAGATGAGGATTGAACTCGAAGAGCTTGTTGGCCGCAGAATTGATCTCTTTACACGCAAAGGCGTCGAAGGTATGAAGAACCCCTACCGACGCAACTCCATTCTGGAGTCGGCCAAGGTGCTGTATGCCGCATGATCATGAAAAAGATGAGCGTGCGTATCTCGCCGATATGCTGGAAAGTGCCCGAATTGCATTGGGCTATGTCGGCGACACAAGCGCAAATGAGTACCTGAAAGATACAAAGCTCCAAGACGCGGTTGTTCGAAGGTTCGAGATTATTGGTGAAGCCGCGAAGCGGGTTCAAAAGGACATGCGATCAAAGTTTACGACACTTGAATGGACCGCCATCTGTGGCATGCGAGACGTCCTTATTCATCAGTACGACGGTGTCGATCATGAACTCGTATACGAGACTGTGAGAGAGAAACTGCCCGAACTGGTTGACCTTCTGGCTTCATACTTAGGCAAGCATTCTGCTGATTAAGACTGGATAGAACCCATGACCACCCTTGACCTGCACCCCGCCGCCATCGAGAACGTGCCGCAGCCGGACTTCTCAAAGCCCCTGCCCCCGCGCGAGGGCGAGCGGATCATCCAGTTCCGCGAGGCGCTCCGCGAGGCGATGAGCCACGAGATGCGACAGGACGAACGCGTCTTCCTGATCGGCGAAGAGGTCGCCCAGTACAACGGCGCGTACAAGATCAGCCAGGGCATGCTCGACGAGTTCGGGCCCAAGCGCATCATCGACTCGCCCATCTCCGAGAACGGCTTCGCCGGCATGTGCACCGGCGCAGCCATGTACGGGCTCCGCCCCATCGTCGAGTTCATGAGCTGGTCCTTCTCCCTCGTCGCCGCCGACCCGATCCTCAACAACGTCCCCAAAATGCTCTACATGTCGGGCGGCCAGTGGGGCTGCCCCATCGTCTTCCGCGGCAATGACGGCGCGGGCGGGCAGCTCGGCTCCACGCACTCCTGGTGCGTCGAGGGCCTCTTTGCCAACGTCCCGGGCATGAAGATGGCGATCCCCAGCAACCCCTACGACGCCAAGGGCCTGCTCGCCACCGCGATCGCCGACCCCGACCCCATCTTCTTCCTCGAGTCCGAGCGCATGCTGGGCGACAAGGCCCACGTCCCCGAGGAGCAGTACTACATCCCCTTCGGCAAGGCTCGCCTCTGCCGCGAGGGCGACGCCGTGACGCTCGTGAGCTTCGGCCGCCCCGTCAACTTCTGCCTCGAAGCCGCCGAGAAGCTCGCCGCCGATGGCATCGAGTGCGACGTCCTGGACATGCGGACCATCCGCCCGCTGGACATCGACTCGATCATCACAAGCGTCAAGAAGACCAACCGCGTGGTCGTGGTCGATCAGTCCTGGCCCTTCGCCGGCATCTCCAGCGAGGTCATCACCCAGATCTGCGAGCGCTGCTTCGACTGGCTCGATCACCAGCCGGTGCGTGTGAACACGGAGGACGTGCCGACGCCGTACGCCAAGGGGCTGGAGTATGCGTACCTGCCGAATCCGGAGCGGATTGCCGACGCCGTGAGGAACGTCGTCGCGAGATAACCAGATGGCAGATGGCCAAAGGTCCAGATTCGGATTGGGAGGTCGCAGCGTTGGGAAGGTTGGACGACGAGCTTCTGGGAAGAGTCGAACAGTTCGTCGATCGTTGCCTGACTGTGTGTGATCAGATGGAGAAGCTCGGAGTGTCTCGAAGGATCGTGGACCAGCTCACAGGCGCTTCCACCGCGATAGGAGCGAATCTGTTTGAATCGGACGAAGCTCTCAGCCGAAAGGACTTTGCAAAGTGTGTGGCTATTGCGATCAAGGAACTCAATGAAACCCGGTTCTGGTTACGGCTGATCAGCCGTCGTGGATTGATCACCAGCGAGCGACTCGCTGGTCTCGTGTCTGAAGCCGATGAAATGAAACGAATCCTCGGCGCTATCCTGTCCCGTACCCGCGCCCAAGGCGTCTGAATCTGGCCCTCTGGCCATCTGCCATCTGGAGCTCTGAAATGTCGATTTCAGTCACCATGCCCCGTATGTCCGACACGATGGAGCAGGGAACCGTCGTCAAGTGGCACGTCAAGGAGGGCGACACCGTCTCCCCCGGCGACGTGCTCGCGGACATCGAGACGGACAAGGCCACGATGGAGCTCGAAGCCTTCGACGAGGGCCGCATCGCCAAGCTGGCGGCCGCCGAGGGTGCCAACGTGAGCGTGGGCGACCTGATCGTCGTGCTCGCCGAGGAAGGCGAAGACCTCGCCAAGGCCGCGTCGTCGGCAGTCTCGACGAGCCGCGACCGTCAGGGAGCGGACGCCAAGGCCGAGGGCTCGAACGATTCCTCAGCGAGCACCGCGACGGCCACCGCCGCCCCCGCGAGCAACGGTTCGAGCACCGACTCCGACCGCGTCTTCGCCTCGCCGCTGGCCCGCAAGATCGCCAGCGAGCGCGGCATCGACCTCACTTCCATCTCCGGCTCGGGCCCCTCGGGACGTGTCGTCAAGAAAGACGTCGAGCAGGCTACGACTGGTGGGACAGGCTTCCAGCCTGTCTCTACTGCTCCTACGAGCGCCGCCGCAGCGCCGGCAGCCATGCCCATCGCGACCACACTCGAAGACCGCAACGTCCCCCTCTCCAACATGCGCGGCACGATCGCCAAGCGACTCGTCCAGTCCAAGACCACCATCCCCCACTACCAGGTCACCGTCAGCGCCCGCCTCGACGCGCTCATGGATCTCCGTGAGCAGCTCAACGAGCAACTCGCCTCCCAGGGCGTCAAGCTCAGCGTCAACGACTTCCTCGTCCGCGCCTGCGCCTTGGCGATGCACCAGCACCCATTCATCAACAGCTCCTGGAACGATAAGGGCCCGTCCATCGACCTGCACAAGCACGTCAACATCGGCGTCGCCGTCAGCCTCCCGCAGGAGCGAGGAGGCGGGCTCGTTGTCGCCACCATCCGCAGCGCCGACGCCCAGGGTCTCCGCACCATCTCAAGCGAGACCAAACGTCTGGCCAAGAAAGCCCGCGAGAAGGGCCTCACCCCCGAGGAGATGTCCGACTCCACGTTCACCATCTCGAACCTGGGCATGTTCGGCGTCGATCACTTCACCGCGATCATCAACCCGCCCAACGCCGCCATCCTCGCCGTGGGTGCCGCGGTCCAGAAGCCCTTCATCGAGACCAACGACGAGGGCGACTTCGAGCTCGTCATCGGGCATGAGATGTCCATGACCATGTCCAGCGACCACCGCATCATCGACGGCGCGATGGCCGCCGAGTACCTGAGCACCGTCAAATCGCTGCTTGAAAGTCCGGCGAGTTTGCTGGTGTAACTCCGGGTGCCACGACTTGTCCGTCCTCGGCAAGCCGTGCCGGATGAGCACAAGCCGAAGCCACGGGTTGAGAACAACCCGTGGCACCCGAGAAATAAAGCCCGATATCCGCCCCGCAACGCCGCCGGGGCGGCTTTCTTTTCCACCCTGAAACATCCGAAGCTCTTTCCGGATTACCCTCTTTGTATGGAGCACGAAAGGCCCCATCTCAGGTACACAGGCGAGGCCCGGCGCGTGCCGACCGGGGGTGCCTATCAGCCCGACAAGCTCGCCTACGACATCCCGGGCGATCTCCCGCCCGAGACCCCCATCGAAGAGACCGACGGCGGCAAGCTCGCCAAACGACTCATCATCGCCTTCCTGCTCATCGTCGCCATCGGTGTCGTCAACATCGCCGTGCTGAGGCGCTACGACGTCGACCTGCCACCGATCGTTCTGCTCGGCGTCTTCGGCGTGATCCTGATCGCCAGCATCGTGCCCTCCTTCGAGAACGCGGTGCAGCGCCGCGACGTAGAGGACGATTGCACCGACGAGGGCTGCTCCGTCGGCTGCTGCTCCGGGCCCCGCCCGATCGGCGAGCTCTCCCGCAAGGCCCGCCAGCACCTGGACCAGCACCGTCTGCCCGGTCACTCGCCCAGGTCGTAGCCCATCGACTTGAGATCAAACCCCGTCAGTTCCGCCGAGCGCCGGTTGCTCTCGGTGTAGTACCCGCGCACGCGCTGCTCGATCGTCTTCTTCCAGCGTTCGCTCGTGCTCTTCGACCAGCCCTTGGGCATCACACGGTCGAGCCGCCAGTAGAAGCTCCGCAGAAACTTCAGCCGCCACGACTGCTCGGGCCCGAGCGGGTTGGGCCTCGCGACTCGATTCGTCACCGTCGACATCCGCGTCGCCAGCGGCGAGAGCCCCGCGTTCTCGGCCTCCATCCTGGGCTCGGTCGTCGCCTGCGCCCCCGTGAACGCCTGCAGCCTCGCAAGATAGCCCTTCGAATCGCTCCGCATCAGTTCCAGCGGCAAGACGCACATGTTCTCGCGCCCGACCCGCGCGGACAGATGCTCGATCATCCGGTCGTACATCAGGTACTCGGGCCGGATCGTCGGCGCCCAGCCGACGGGCTCGCTCCCCGTCCCGATCATCTGCGTGAGGGTGTGCGTCCCGCCCGAGCGCACCGCCTGGCGGTAGAGCGCCAAGAGCATCCCCCGTTGCTCGCGGATCGTCAGCAGCATCTTCACCGGCCCGAACGTCCGCGCAAGCCGATCGACCACGTCCGTGAAGTAGTACCCGCCGAACGACGGATCGGAGCTGAGCCGCTCCTGCGAGATCACGGGCACAAGGCCCTTCGACGCCGCTTGATCGATCAAGGGCTGGAACCGCTGCCTCGCCTGATCGGGATCGAACGCGAGCGGGTCGCACGTCACGAACGCGTCGGTCGCCTCGTTGCTCTGGCCGTTCTTGGTCGAGAGATACCCCATCGCCGGGTCCGCAAAGACGCGCCGCTGGAGCCAGGTCGTGCCCGTCTTGTGCAGGCCGATGTGGATAACGAGATTCGACTCGGGCATGTGTTCCCCGTCCGCGCGGCTTAGCCCTTTTCCGTCCGTCGCCTGCGGAGCTCGGCGTCGATGAAGCCCTGAAGCTCGCCATCAAGAACCGTCTGCGGGTTGCCCATCTCAAAGCCCGTGCGATGATCCTTCACGCGGTTGTCGTAGATCACGTACGACCGGATCTGCGCCCCCCACCCGCGGTGCTCCAGCTTCCCGCCTGCGGCCTCGGAGATCTCGGCGTCCCGCCGCTCCTCTTCGAGCTGCTCGAGCTTGGCCATCAAGAGCGCCATCGCCTGCCGCTTGTTCTGGCCCTGGTCGCGGTGGCTGCTGGCGACCACCATAAAGCCCGAGGGCTTGTGCACGAGCCGGATGGCGCTGGCGACCTTGTTGACGTTCTGCCCGCCCGGGCCGCTCGACCGCGCAAAGGCCGTGATCTCCAGGTCTTTCTCGGGGATCTCGATCTCGCCCGATTCCTCGAACTCGGGCGTGACATCGACCGTCGCAAAGCTCGTCTGCCGCTTGCCCTGCGCGTTGAACGGGCTCACCCGCGCCAGGCGGTGCGTGCCGCGCTCGCAGTTGAGGTACCCGAACACGAAGGGCCCCTGCACGTGCAGCGTCACGTGGTCGATCCCGACCTCGGTGCCGAAGGACTTGCTGAGCTCCTCGACCTTCCAGCCCTGCCGCTCAAAGTAGTACAGGTACATCCGCAGGAGCATCTCGGCCCAGTCGTTGGCCTCGGTCCCGCCGTCGCCCGCCGAGATCGTAAAGAAGCAGTTGCGGTGGTCGTGCTTGCCCGAGAGGAGCGACTGCAGCTCGAGCTTGTCCATCTGCTTGGTCAGATCGAACAGCGCGTTGTCCGCCTCGACGAGCAGGTCGTCGTCGCTCTCCTCGCGGGCCATCTCGTAGGCGAGCTTGGCGTCCTCGAGCTGGGCGGTCATCTTCTGGATGGGCTCGGTCTGGGCCCGTGCGAGCTTGAGCTCGACGAGCACCTTCTGGGCCTCGGTCTGGTTGTTCCAGAAATCGCTCGCGTTCATCCGCTCCGTGAGCGCCGCAACAGTCTCGACCTTTTTGTCGTAGTTAAAGAGAGTCGCGGATCGTCAAAATCCGCGCCTCGAGGTCGTTGATGACCGGGGTATGAACCTGAAAGTGGAGCGTATTTTCGTCCATGGTGGCTCAGTGTAGCCGCTACCCTGAGGCAGAGATGAACCAGGCATCTTCCATCACGCTCGCCTCGTCCGAGCAGATCCTCGCCGCGGCTCTGATGGCGATGGTCGTCATCGTCGTCGCCTCGGGCTCGCTCGCGCTCATGCTCATCGCCCGAGCCCGATTCAAACGCAACCTGGGCCGCAACCCCAAGAAACCCAAGGCCATCCCCGACGCCTGGGCCGAGGCGGGCCGAAGGCTGGACATCCCCCCGGACGATCTCCTCCCCCCGAGGACCCAAGGCCCAGGGCCCGAAGACGACCCGGAAGACGACGAGGGTGATGACGACGACGAAAATGACGATGACGACGACGGCGACATCGAGCCCAAACCCTCGACCCCGAGTTCACCCGAAATCGCGGCAAGCCTCTGACTCGATCCCTCACTCTGTGCCACGGCTGTGTCAGCCGTGTTTTTGGCGCAAGGAAATGCAAGATGAGGAGCACGGCTGACACAGCCGTGGCACGAAGACCACGGGTCACCCCCCCGCCAATCGCTCCACCATCTTCGCCGCCAGCTCGTGCCCGAGCATCTGCGCCATCTTCGCCTTGGCCAGCGCCGCCTCCGGCTCCCCCGCGCGCTCGTGCCACTGCGCCGCCTGGAACGCC
>JBGSIX010000056.1:0-13488 GCA_041742315.1 Phycisphaerales bacterium
GCCGCGACCGATCGCCCCCTGCGACTCTTCGCCGAGGCGGGCCGCTGGCAGTCGGCCCTCCGCGGGCACGCATCCCGGCGCGAGACCGATGCCAAAATCGACGGCCTCTTCAACGACTGGTCCCTCCGCTGGGATGCCGATACCTTCGATCCCGTCTTCCGAAGCCCCACCGAGTACGACAAGCTCGACAAGCAGAGCTTTGCACTGGTCGCCGAGGTCGTCCCCAACGTGGGCCTGCTCTCGGTCATGCGCCGCGAGCTCCAGGCCGAGCTCGTCGGCACGCGCGTCGCACTCGCCATCCGCGCCCTGTCCAAGGAAGCCGGCGGCATGCCCTCGGGCCTCGCCCTCGCCCGCTCGCGATACATCGATGACCTGGGCATCGACCCCTACAACCCAAACCGGGCCGCCGGCAACAGGCCCGAGCTCAAGTTCTTCGTCCCCGAACGCGACACCGTGGGCAACCGGCTCCACGAGATGAACGTCATCGCCCGCGGCAGGCCCAACTTCAGCGTTCGACTCGGAAGCGAGCAATTCGTCATCTACTCCCTGGGCGGCAACGAGTTCGACGACCGGGCCGTCACCGTCTCCGACAGCGGCCTCGAACTCTCGGGCGACTACCTCATCTGGCCACCCGTCTTGAGCCTCCTCCGCGACTACCTCGAACAGACAGGCGAATCGGAGTAACAACGCGCCCCGCTCGCCCCGAGCGGAATACGCTCTCGCCCTGCGGTGTTGGATATCTGCACACACGAGGAGCGAGCACGCAATGGCGAACCAGATCCACAAGGTCGTGATCATCGGCTCAGGCCCCGCGGGCTGGACCGCGGCCATCTACGCCGCAAGAGCCAATCTTGACCCTGTCGTTTATCTGGGCGTCCCCAAGCAGCACCCCTCCATCCAGCTCCCCGGAGGCCAGCTCATGCTGACCACCGACGTCGAGAACTACCCGGGCTTCCCAGAGGGCGTCTCAGGCCCCGCCATGATGCAGATGTTCCAGAAGCAGGCCGAACGCTTCGGCACCAAGACCCAGCCCCGCGACGTCGTCTCCATCAAGCCCGGCAAGCCCCACGAGCTCACCACCGACACCGGCGAGACCATCCTCGCCCACACCGTCATCCTCGCCACCGGCGCCCCCGCCAATTGGATGGGCCTCGAGTCCGAGATGCGCCTCGCCCAGCACGGCGGCGGGGTCTCCGCCTGCGCCGTCTGCGACGGCGCCCTGCCCATGTTCCGCGACCAGCCCCTGGCCGTCGTCGGCGGGGGCGACAGCGCCATGGAAGAGGCCACCTACCTCACCAAGTTCGCCTCCACCGTCTACGTCATCCACCGCCGCGACACGCTCCGCGCCAGCAAGGTCATGCAGGAACGCTTCCTCTCCAAACCCAACGCCAGAGTCCTCTGGAACAAGACCGTCGAGGACCTCGTCAGCACCGCCGACAAGTTCGGCAACGAGATGATCACGGGCGTCAAGCTCAAGGACACCCTCTCGGGCGAGATCTCCACCCTCGAGGTCGGTGGCCTCTTCGTCGCCATCGGCCACACGCCCGCCACAGGCTTCCTCGCCGGCACGGGCATCGAACTTGACGAGAAAAAGTACGTCATCCTCCGGGACCGCTCATCCGCCACCAACATCGACGGCATCTTCGCCGCCGGCGACATCGCCGACGCCAAATACCGCCAGGCCATCACCGCCGCAGGCACCGGCTGCCAGGCCGCCCTCGACGCCGAGCACTGGCTGGGCGAATACAACCTGACCTAATTCTCCTCCCCCGTCGCCGACGGGGGAGGTGTCTGCAAAGCAGACGGTGGGGGTCTTGAAAAACAAAGCCGGGCCTCCTCACGGAAGCCCGGCTTCATTGCTTTGAATCTCAGACGTTCCCGAAGGCTCAGCCAGCCTTGAACGTCTCGATCGCCTTCTCGAAGTCCGCTTTGTGCGCGGCCTCCTCTTCCGAGAGCATCTCAAGAGCCTTCATCTCGGTCTTGATCGCCGCCTCCGCGTCGCCCGAGCGGAACTGAGCCCACGCCAGCGTGTCGAGCACCATCGCGTTCTTCCACTCCGTCTCCTCGCACGCCTTGGCGGCAAGATCACGTGCGAAGGAAACCGCCGCGGGGCTCCAGCCGTCCTCTTCCACGATCGTCCAGGCGATGCTGTTGTAAATGCTGGGCTGGTCCTTGTAGACCGTCTCGACAAGCGCCTGCGCGAACGCAGCCGCCTCGTCGCTCTTGCTCTGCGAGAGCTGCATGAAGTGGTTCATGTAGTCGGGCCCGTTCTGCTGAGCCCACTCGGTCTTCATCCCCTCGATGCGATTCTCATGGTCGGCCTTGTAGTCGTTCTCGCCCGCCAGGATCGCCTCCAGATGCTCGCCCAAGGACGGATCCGTCCCGTAGCCGATCCACCCGATCTTGCTGTTGCGGTCCACGATCATGACCGTCGGGATGCCGTTCTGGTGAGCGGCACCCATCCAGTCCGTCTCGAAGAACTCCCCGCCCGTGCCGACGGTGTAGCCCATCCGCTCATCGTTCTTGTCGACGAACGCCTGCACATGCTTGGCCTGCTTCTCACCGTGGATGCGCGTGCGGTTGCCGTTCTCGTCCCGGCCGCTCTCCCAGATGCTCACGCCCACGACGCTGAGCCCGTCGCTCTCGTGCTCGCTCTGCAGCTCCGTCAGGTGCGGCATGATCGCGATGCAGGGCCCGCACCAGGTCGCCCAGAAATCGATGAGGTACACATTCCCCTTCTCGAACGAACTGATCGGCGTGCCCTTGATCCACGAATCCACCTTGAACGCGGGCGGCTCGTCGCCGATGTTCAGCGTCGGCATCTCGAACGGCTTGGCCTCAACCCCCGATTCCGCCTCGAACGCGGAGATGATCTCCTGCGCCGTCTTGTCGCCCATCAGGTTCTGTGCCGAGGCCGTGCCGGTGAGCGCGACCAGAATCGCCGCCGCGGTGAGTCGTTTCAACATGTCTGTACTCCTACTAGACAAACCCTTGTGTCGTTCCATCGAGCCCCGCACCCGCGTGGCGTCGAAACAACCCCCTGCCAGCTGTCCATAAAGCCTATCTGGGAAAGCCCGCTGATGGGGAACAACCCTGACCACAGGCACGCAATTCCAGGAATGAATGCTTCAGATCCGCCGATCTCAGCCCGTTTTCGAGAGATCGAACTCCCCGAACAGGCGGAATTCCTTCCGGCGAAGGATCTGCCCCGCCAGCGTCAGGTCATCGACCGACAGCGCAATCGTGGGGGTCCCGTTGGGACGGAGCATCAACGGATAAGCAAATCTGATATTCAGCTCCGCTGCGAGCAAATGCAGGCACAGGCTCGTCATCGTGTGACCCTTGCTGAGCTCCACGACGATCACGTCCGTCTCCGCAAAAGGAACGCCGGCCTCACGAAGAAGCCGGCGCGTCACCGCTGAATTATTCGTGATCATCCGCACCACCGCGTGGTCCGAGGCCTCGTGCACATTCAGCGCACACACGCAGGATTCCGACGAATCCAGGTCCTCCAGCAGGTCGTAGAGCCGACCCACCTTGTTGTCGAGGAAGACCGAGAACTGGGTCACGCTCGGCGGACCGTAGCCCTGCATTGTTTCCGGTGGCATTGGTGCCTGGCTCATCGACAATCCATGTCAAGGTCGCAGGAATGGGCCGCGGAGCCCCCCCGCGCTGAAATCAGCCTACCAAACCCGCGAGCCAAAGGCCAGTGAAACCGAAAAAACACAGCCCCCGGGGGTTTGAAACCCGGGGGCGAACTCTGGCTGTGGCTCATGCCCTGGCCCATAGGGCCCTCAAATCAGGCCGAGAAGCTGGAACCGCACCCGCAGGTCGAGTTCGCGTTGGGGTTGTTGAACACAAACCCCCGGCCCATCAGCTCGTCCTTGAAATCGACCGTCGTCCCGCTCAGGTAGAGCAGGCTCTTGGGGTCGCAGATGATCTTGATCCCGTGCTGCTCGAACATCTCGTCGGTGTCCTTCTGCGTCTCGGTCAGGTCCAGCACATAGCTGAAGCCCGAGCACCCGCCGCCCTTGACACCCAGGCGAAGCCGAACCGCGTCCTTGTCGAGCTCCTGCTGCTCGATGATCGACGCGATCTCTTTGGCGGCCTTCTCGGTCAGCGTTACTGAAGTAGCAGTCTCTGGCATCGCAATCTCCTGTCTGGCGGGCAATCCTAGCCCGCCCCAAAGCCGACGTTCCCCTACCCGGGGGATCGGCCAAATCCGGGCCCCGATCGAGGATCAGGCGAGCCCGTTCTTCTTCTTGTAATCCGCGATCGCCGCACGGATCGCGTCCTCGGCCAGCACCGAGCAGTGGATCTTCACCGGCGGCAGGCTCAGCTCCTCCACGATCTCCGTGTTCTTGATCGCCATGCCCTCGTCCAGGCTCCGGCCCTTGAGCCACTCCGTCGCCAGCGAGCTCGACGCGATCGCCGACCCGCAGCCGAAGCACTTGAACTTGGCGTCCTCGATCTTGCCCGTCGCCTCGTCGACCTTGATCTGCAGCTGCATCACATCGCCGCACTCGGGCGCCCCGACCAGGCCCACGCCCACGTCCTTGCGCGTCTTGACCTCCTGGGTCGAGCCGAAGTTGCCCACGTTGCGGGGCTTCTCGTAGTGGTCGATTACTTTCTGTCCGTATGCCATTCCAAAGCTCCAAATCCAGATGGCCAAATCGCCAGATCCCGGACTTTATTCCCGCTGCATTCCTACTGCATCTCAATCTGGCCCTCTGGCCATCTGCCTATCTGGCCCTCTTCTAATGAGCCTGCCACACGATCTTCGTGATGTCGATCCCTTCCTTGTGCATGTCGTACAAGGGGCTCAGCTGGCGCAGCTTCTCGACCGCGCCGCAGATGTTCTCGATCGCGTAGCCGACCTCTTCTTCCGTCGTCCAGCGCCCAAGGCTCAGCCGGAGCGAGCTGTGCGCCAGGTCGTCGCCGATGCCCAGGCCCTTAAGCACATAACTCGGCTCCAGGCTCGCGCTCGTGCAGGCGCTGCCCGAGCTCATCGCGATGTCCTTGCACGCCATCATGAGGCTCTCGCCCTCGACGAACCCGAAGGAGATGTTCGTCAGGTGCGGCAGCCGCTTCTGCGGGTGCCCGTTGATCTGCGTCGTGTCGAGCCGGCTCACGATGCTCGTCTCCAGCTTGTCGCGGAGCTTCCGGAGCCTTTCGCACTCGCCGTCCATCTCCTTGAGCGCGATCTCGGCCGCCGCGCCAAGGCCCACAATACCCGTCACATTGAGCGTCCCCGAGCGGTACCCACGCTCCTGACCGCCGCCCTCGGTGAGCGGCACCAGACGCACCCGCGGCCGGCGCCGACGCACGTACAGCCCGCCCACGCCCTTGGGCCCGTACATCTTGTGCCCGCTGAACGACATCAGATCGATGTTGTCCTTGTCCACGTCCGTGGGCATCTTCCCGACCCACTGCGTCGCGTCCGTGTGGAAGATCACGCCACGCTCGTGACAGAGCTTGCCGATCTGCGGCACCTCATTGATCGTCCCGATCTCGTTGTTGGCCCACATCACCGTCACGAGGATCGTGTCCTCGCGCATCGCGCCCTCGACCATCTCCTTCGTGAAGATGCCGTCGCGGCCCGGCTCAAGATACGTCACATCGAAGCCGTCCTTCTCGAGGCGCTTGCACGGATCGAGCACCGCCTTGTGCTCGATGTTGCACGTGATGACGTGACCCCGGCACTTGCCCGAGCCCGCCGGCGCCTTCTCGTACATCTGAGCCGCGCCCTTGATCGCAAGGTTGTTCGACTCCGTCGAGCCCGACGTGAAGATGATCTCCTTCCGATCCGCGCCGATCAGATCCGCCACTTGGCGGCGCGCCTTGTCGACCGCCTCCTCCGCCTTCCAGCCGAACGCGTGGTTCCGGCTCCCCGGGTTCCCGAACGTCTCGGTAAAGAAGGGCAGCATCGCCTCGACCACCCGCGGATCGCAGGGCGTCGTCGCGGCGTGGTCCATGTACATCGGAAGCTTCAGACTCATGACATTCCACTCCAATCGAAGGTACCCAATGGTATTACGTACCTCCGAGGCATCTTTGTTAGAACCATTCTATATTATGGACCGGCCAGGCCGCGATCAACACAGATCAGACCGCAATCGAGCCCGATTCAGCCCTCGTCCGGGCGGGCGTATCGCATCCGGATCTGGTTCCCTGCCTCGTTGTGGCTCACCTCGGTCATGTACGCCCGCATCAGCAGCAGCCCACGCCCGCTCGTCTTCATCAGGTTCTCGTCCGCCGTCGGATCCGGCACCTCGTCGGGCGAGAAACCCGGGCCCCGGTCCGTCACCACGATCGAGATCTCATCCGGCTGAACGTCGTACTCGACCGTCACCTTCTCGTGCTTGGCAACGCTCTTGTGCCCGTGCTTGAAGGCGTTGACCACCGCCTCTTCCAGCGCCAGCCGAACCGCGAACCGCGACGCCTCCGAGTACCCCGCGCGCTCGGCGACCCGGATCACCCGCTCGCCCAGCGCCGTGATCGCCGAACGATCGTTGGCGATCTCAACCTTGCCGTGGGGCTGAGCGGGTTGGGCCTGTTCTTGCGCCAAGGAACGTGCGTCTCCTCAGTCAAAGCCGGGCGGCGCAGGGCAAAGCCCAACGAGCCGCCTCGAAACACTCAGCGGAAGCTGCCCACCGCGTCGGCGGCCGTCTCGTGGATCTCGAAGATCTTATTGAGCTTCGTGATCGCGAACACCTCGTAAATCTGCGGCGAGATGTCCGCAAGCCTCAGCTGACCCGTCTTGCTCCGCACCCGGTTGTTCACCGAGATCAGCTGGCCCAGCGCCGCCGAAGACAGGTGATCCACATTGGCAAAGCTGATCATCAGCTTGGGATTGCCCGAGCCGTCGATGATCTTGGCGAGCTCCTCGCCGATCGCCTGGATGTTCGCCTCGTCGAGGATGTTGCGGTCGATAAACTCGACCCGGGTGATGCCGTCCTCGACCCGGACACGGAGGCGTGAATCCTCGCTGGCCATCGTGACTTCTCCCTGTGGCTCACTTCTGACGACCAGCCCCGAAATCCGGGGCCGATCCCGTCTCCAAGCATAGCGCTCTGTCATCAGCAGATCACAACGAGCCCCTCCCGCCGAGGACTCCAAAAAGAAAGAACCCCCCGCGTCGCGAGGGGCTCTGGAAGTCTCGGTCTATCCGTTGATCAGCCGCCCAGGCTGTTGATGAGCGTGTCGCCCAAGCCCGGGAAGTTGTTCTCTTCCTGCTCCGACTGGATCAGGATCGTGGGCTTGATCAGGATGAGCAGGGTCTGCTCTTCCTTGGACTCGATCCGGTTGGTAAAGAAGCGGTTGAGGATCGGGATCTTCGAGACCACGGGCACGCCCGTCTCGATCTCGAACTCCGTCACCAGCCGCTGACCACCCAGGAGCACCGTGCCCTGGTCGGGAACGGTCACCGTCGTCTGGATCCGCGTCACGGTCACCGTCGGCAGCTGGATGAACGACTGCACGTCCTCGGAGCTGACGAGCTGGCCGCCCGCCACTGCGGTCACGGCCTGCTCGGCGAATCCGTCGATCCGGCTGACGCCCGTCTGCACGTTCATCGTCACATACCGCCGGTCCGAGCTGACCGTGCCCTCGATCTCCATCGTCACGCCCTCGCTGACCACGCTGATCGTCGGCGTGAAACCGACGGCAGACGTCGCCACCACGGGCGTCAGCTGGCTCACGAACGCCGTCTGCGTCGCCACCACGATGTTGGCGATCTGCCCGTTCGTGAACGTCAGCCGGGGAGCCGTCAGCTGCACCGACCGGCGGTCGGCCTGCGTCGCTTTGACGAGGAAGTCCACCTGGATGTCATCCAGGAACTGGCCCGCGATGCCCAGCGCCGGGGCCGAGCCCAGGATGCTGCTGGCAAACGCGCCTGCGTTGGCGCCGAGCTGCTCGGTCAGGCCGAGCGAGTTCTGACCCACGCCGACCGGGCTGAACCCGTCGGGAGGCACCACACCCTGCGTGACCGATCCCGGAACGCCGCCAACGGTGTTGCCCGCACCGGTCACCGAGCGCTGCAGGCCCTGGCCCGAGTCGGGCGAGGTGCTGCCCGGGTTGAACTTGAAGAAGTCGCCCGCGGTCACCGTCGGGTCGTTGGCCCGAGCGAAGCTCACCGAGTCGTTGTTGTTGCCGAAGTACACGTCCAGGTCGAACCCGATCTCCTCGAAGAAGTCCTGGTTGACGAGGAGGAACCGCGTCTCGACGTTGATCTGCATCGCCCGCTGAGCGCGGATCTGGCTGAGCAGCCCGCTGATCGCCCGGTGGTTCTTGGGCGTGTTGCGGATGATGAGCGAGCCCGAGAGCTCCTGGATGAAGCCCGTGTCCCCGCCGTTGTCCTGCCAGCCCTCGAAGTCGACGTTGTTCTGGATGATGTCGATGATCTGGTCGATCCGGTCCTGGCGGTCGCGTTCTTCGTTGTCATCGTTCTGAGCGCCGTCGAAGGGGCTCTGGCCGCCGCCGCCGCCGCCCGTGTTCTGCAGAACGTTCTGAAGGTCGATATCCGGCGCGTCCTGGTAGTCCGGGATCTCGATCAAGAGGTCGCGGATGTCATAGATCACCAGCGATGTGTTCCGGCGCAGCGCCTCGTCCGAAGCGATCTGCACGATCCCGTCCTGCACCGCCCAGCCAGCCGGCGAGAGCGGATCCGAGATCTTCTCCACGATCCGGTCCAGCACCGTGTTGATCGGCACGTTGTTCAGCCGCAGCTGCACCGGCGTCTGCTCGTCGATCGAGAGCAGTTCCAGACTCGTCCAGTTCACATCGAAGTTCTGGCCAGTCACCGTCTCCAGGAACGCGATCACGTCGCTCAACGGATTGTCGAAGTTCACCGGGATCCGCTGCGACTCGAGCGAAGCCAGCACGCGGCGGTTCTCAGGCGTCTCAGAGGCCGCCACAGGCTCGCCGCGGCCAAGGCTGATCCGGGGCCAGTCGTCCGGGTACGTGATGATGTCGGCGATCGGCATCGAGGCCTCGTAGTTGTCCACGGTCAGCTTGGCAAACTCGTTGCCCCGCTCCTTGCGGATCCGGGCGTAGTTCCGGCTGATGATGTTGTCGCGGACGATGTCCTTCATCAGAAGAGCCGCCGGGTTCGTCGGATCCAGGAAGAGCGTCGAGTCGAGCACCTGCAGCGCTTCCTCGTACTTCAGCTCACCCGTAAGCGCCCGCACGCGGTCGAGCTGCTCGTTGATCTTCGTTTCCCGAAGACGCTGCGCCTGCGTGCGATCTTCCTCGGCCCGTTGCTGGAGCATGAGCTCGCGGTCGCGGGCTTCTTTCAGCTGGATCTCGATCGCCTGGTTCTCGATGTTCGTGATCTTCTGATCGATCGCCGCCAGCTTGTTCTCGTACTCGGCCTCGGGCAGGATGTTCCGGTTCTTGTTGAGCACCAGCCTCGCCGAGGACACGCGCTCGCGGGCGCCAGAGATATCCGACGAACGAAGGCTCTGGTCCGCCTGACTCATCAGGTTGTCGAACTCCCGGCGAAGCTCCGTCCGGGCCGCTTCCTGCTGGTCGAGCGTCTGGTCCAGAAGCTCGGGCGGCGACTGCCCGCCGAGCGAGACCTGCGCATCCGTCGCGTTCCGCTGGATCTGCTGGAGCTGCTCCGCCGTGAAGTACGACCGGCTCGTCGCCAGCAGCTCGTTGTAGAGCGTCAGCGCCCGGCTGTACTCCGACTGGGCGAACGCCTCGTTCGCCTGCGCCAGCTTCGCCTGCGCGTCCGCCCTCAGCGTCCGCTCGATGATGTCGTCGGGCAGAGGCTGGCCCTCAACCGGCTGATCGCCCTCGGGCTGCTCGTCCAGATCGATCGGCGCATCCAGCGGCGGGACCTCATCATCCCGGCGGATCACGCCCGGCTGATCGTCAAACTTCGCGTCCCCGAACAGGTCCAAGAGCGTCTCACGCGTGTTCGCGTCCGCCAGCTGCTCCTTGTCGTCGTTGATCCGCGTCAGGACGCCCGGCTGGAACAGGCCCGCCGCCTCCACGATCGCAAAGGGCTGCCCGCGCTCGAGCTCAATCGTAAAGAGCTGCGACCGGATCATGTCCGCCTCGGGGCTGAGCGTGACGCCCGCCCGGGTCAGGACCGCCAGCGTGCTCTTGGCCCGCGAGAAACGTCCGTCGATGAAGTCCTGCTTCGCCTGCTCCACGAAGTCGTCGGCGAGCGAAGCCACGCTCGACGTCACCTCGTCGCCCTGAGCCGTCAGCTGCTGAGCCAGCTCGCGCTGGGCCTGCGTCGACTCGCCCCGGCGAAGCACCGGCTGCAGGTGTCGCTTCATGAGCGAGATCTCGCCCTCGGCCAGCGCCGCCTCGGCCTTCTGGAGCGAGAGCTCGATCGGGTCGGCGCTCCGCAGGCACCGGTCGAGCCGACCGAGCATGCCGTCCAACGCCGACTTGTCGTCCTCGGTCAGTTCATCCGAACGCATCAGATCGCTCAGGATCCGCTGGGCCTCGATGAGCCGACCCCTGTTCATGAGCGCGTCGGCCTGCTCAAGCCCGGACGAAACCGAATGAACGCCCGGTTCGGCCTGAACCGAAACGCCGAACTCCGCAACGCTCGCCCCGACGCACAGACCCGCCGCTGTCACCAGCGCCGCGGCCGAACGAACACACCGACGAGACGAACCAAACTGCAAGATGGTCATCGTGATCTCCAGATCGCACCCGCCGATTCCGCGCAGAACCGACATCACGCACAACTTTCACGCTCATGGAGCCCCGGGGGAGACGCGCTTGCCAGGTTCCCTGCTCAGGCTACTCCCTTGCGCCGAGCGGGACCTACGCGTCGTCGTGGCTGCCCTGGGTCGTCTTCGACCCGTCGCCCCTGCCAGGCTTGCCTCAGTGCGTGCCCGGCCGGACCGGAAGATACACACCAAGACGCGCCGACGCAAACGGGGGACTCAATCTGATTCGCCTGTGAGCCACCGTCGGCTCCAGATCTTGGACACCCCAAGCTCAGATTGGTTCCCGCCCTTGGCCCGACCAACCTCCAGCCCGATCTCCCTGGCGAACTCCTTCGGACCAAGCCGATCCGCCGAAACCACCACCGGCTCCTCGAACTGCTCCACATCCACATCCGACAGCACCGCGTCCGCCGCCAGGTCCTCCGCCTCGCGCAGCGAACCCGCCGTCACCAGAACCTCGGAATACCTGTTCATACCAGACTTTCCGGGTGTCCGAACCACGCAGCGCCACCCCGTGATCCCTAGGGGCCGACCCCGATCGTCCATATTTTGTTCGGGATCCACGTTGAGCAGGAGCCGCCAGTCCTCGCGGAGCCGCTCGACGATCTCATCCACATTCAGAAGATCGGGCCGATCATCCGCCGTACGAAGCACGGTCCGGTGCTCGTGCGCCACCGAGTCGGCGCCCGCCGGATCCTCGCGTTCCTTGAGCTCGAAAGCCCGCAAAACATTTTCCACTCTCTGCTTAATGGTCGGCTCGGCGCGGACCGTCACAATTTTGTGCTCATCCACAAAGATGTACAAAAACGGGTGGTCGCTCATCGCCCCGAACCCGATCAGACCGTCCTCGTAGAAAAAATCCCGAAACCGGATCAGCCCGTCCAGCAGCTGGTCGAGACCCAGGTGGTCGTAGCTGATGTACGGGTCGATCTCCCGGAACGCGTCCCGCCCGAGCACGTCCAGGATCGGATAAAGCCGCTGGGGCATGAGCGAGAGCAGGCTCTGCACGAGCCCGGGAAGCCGCTCCGCCGAGATCACGATGTCGTAGACGTACCGATCGGGCCACTCTTCCCAGTCGCCCGTGTCGTCGTCCCCGTCGGCGGACTCGAACTCGAGCGTGTACCCCGTCCGGGGCTCCATGGGCTCGATCGGATAAACACCCAGCGGGAAGACCATCTCATCGACAGCCACCCGCTCGATCGTCGGATCCGCCTCGCAGCGCTCGGGGATCAACGCACTCGTCCTGTGAACCGGCTCATCATCGCGCGTAGCGTATCGCCCCGAACCCGGCCCATCGCAGACGCCCTCCCGGAGCCCGCCCCGTGCCCGATCACGACCACGACCACCATCACGACCACACCGACGCGAGCCCCTTCATCGCCGTCGCCATCAACAACACCAACACCTCCATCGGCCTGGCCTCGGGCACGACCGTCTCCCGCGTCACCACCGTCCCCAGCAACGAGCCCGAAGCCATCGGCAACGTCGCCGCCTCACTGCTTGAAGCGGGGCCGGGCCTGATCATGCTGGCCTCGGTCAATTCCGCCGCCACCGAGCCCGCGCTCCGGGCGCTCCGGCACGCCACGGACCTCGACGTCCGCCAGTTCGGCCCCGACATGCCCGTGCCCATCGCCCACGCCATCCCCGAGCCCGTCACCACCGGGCTCGACCGGTTCCTCTGCGCCCTTGGCGCGTTCGAATCCATCAAGCAGGCCTGCGTCGTCGTCGACGCCGGCACCGCGCTCACCTGCGACTTTGTCGACGGCCAAGGCATCTTCCACGGCGGCGCGATCATCCCGGGCGGGCAGATGATGCTCGACGCCCTCCCCGCCAAGGCCCCGGCCCTGCCCAAGGTCAGTCTCGCCGACATGCCAAGCCCCCTCGAGCCCTTTGGCAAGTCGACCGAGCACGCGATGCTGCTGGGCGTGCAGGCCGCGGCCCGCGGCGCGGTGCGGTACCTTGCCGAGCGCTACGCCGAGTTCTACGAGGCCTACCCGCAGGTCATCGCCACGGGCGGGAGTGCGTCGCTGCTCTTCGGGGACGACGACCTGATCGACACGATCGTGCCCGATCTGCAGCTCGTCGGTATCGCTGCGGCTCGCAAGAGGCTCATCGAAGCCGATGACGAAGCGTCATGACTGTGCGCGCCAGACTGTCCACGCCCGCAGGACGGGCCGCGGCTCTGGCGGCGATCAATCTCCATGCTTCTGCGCCAGAAACCCTTGATGCGTTCATCCGCATATTCGCCTCCGTGCGCGCAAACCCGGGCGAACTCAAACTCGCCGATCTCGCCGGAATCGACCGAGGTCTGGTCATCCGCTGGACCGAAACCTTCGCGCAAATCACACCCCACGGCGGCGTCGCCGTCGTGGATGAACTGATGAAAGCCCTCGAAACAAGGGGCGCGACGATCGTCGCCGAAGTCGATCCGGCCGAGGCTTACCCGGAAGCGCGGAGCGCCGTCGATGCGCACGCGCTGGCAGCACTCGCCCGCGCGGCGGGCCCGCTGGCGGTCGATCTCCTGCTTCTGCAGCACAAACGCTGGCAATCGGGCACGCGGAAGGTCGACGATGCGCGCACGGATCGGGACCTGCGCCTTACGCGGCTCATCGACCCGCCGCTCGTGGTGGTGGTGGGCGAACCAAACACCGGCAAGAGCACGCTGCTCAACACGTTGGCCGGTCGCGATCTGGCGCTCGTTTCGGGAGAAGCCGGCACGACGCGCGATCACATCGGCGCGCTCATCGATCTGGGCGGGTTGGTGGTGCGCTGGGTGGACACGCCCGGCGTGCGC
>JBGSIX010000057.1:0-7929 GCA_041742315.1 Phycisphaerales bacterium
GCCCGTCGCCCCCTCGGGCACGGCGAGTGCGCGGACCCAGGGCTCGAGCAGGTCGTAGGCCTCAAGGGTCTCCGCGAGCCCGGGCGGCTCATCGGAGGGCTGGGCGAGGGCCGGGCTCGCGAAGATTCCCGGTCCGAGAACGACGAGGATGAGGGCGGTGAGCGTGACAAGCGGGGTGTTGCCGTGGTACAACATGGGCATCACGGATGAGGCCCACGGGCATCGCGCCCGCACTTTCGGCCCGGAATCGGCTCTGCGACGGATCGCAAGCGCCATTGAGCGCCCCTGGCACGGGGGTTGCCTTGGTGTTTGGTAACTCAAGAGGTGATCCGCCATGAACCAGACTCTCCTGACTCCGCACCGCCAGCGCCTTCTGACACTCGCGGTCCTGTGCTTCCTGGCTTTGTGCTAGAAGTGTACCACCCGGAGCCCCCAAGCCTGTGCGCATAGGGGTGACCCTGTTCCACGGGGAACAGGACGGGGATTGAGCGCACCGAACCTGTGATTGATGTGGTTGAGATGGAGTGAGCGCTCTCCGGCGTCGTCACGCATCATCGATGCGTGGTGGCTGGAGGGAAGTGCTGGTTTATATCTATGCGGCAGAGACCATCAGTTCTTGTTCAAGCCGTGCATTCGTGTCAGCAGCAGCACCTTCCAATACGACTCACGCGCAATGACCTCTGCTTCAGTGGCACGCACGTCGATCGACTCTAGAATCCCGAATTGAAAGTTCTCTGCATAATCGCTTCCGTGTTGCGAGAGCAGCTGACGCAGTTCATGGTTGTGCCCGTGACCTGTCGCAGAATACGCAGACCACCGCCCCCATATACCACCCTCGCCATATGCACTTCCGACGTAGAGCTTGCCGGTGCGTCGGTCGGTGATGACATAGACTCCCGAAACACTGGCAAGAGCGCTCCTCCAAGAAGCGACCTGCAGCCGGACGATGGTGTCAAGTTGCTGCTTGGTTAACGTGGTATTTAGATACCCGGGAAAATCCTGGAACTGCATCGATTCGGGCAATATTGCCGCAACACGCATGCTCTCAACCCACCGTTCGGCCAAGAGATACGACTGGCGACCTGGACGCACAAACTCAATCACTGCCCTCCCAGACAACGACTCAAACGCTTCGTGCCTCGAAGTCGAATAGAGATAGGGCGACCTGCTCTGATCTTGAACACACGAGTGCACCTCATGGATACCCACAAATAACCACCTATTCGCTTCACTCAATTCGATGAGAGCGATGACATACGGACGCTTGAAATTGCGTCCATTCTGCCTTGCTTGCCAACCATCAAATTTGCCCGCAAAGTAAACATCAAGCGGATTTTCGTGACCGTTATGACATGCGAGATGCACTTTGCATCCCTCTGGCCTAACCAATGGATCAACCGCTCGGATAACTTGAAACAAATTCAATGCCAAACTCCTTGCGCACGAACTCAAAGCAGTTACATCACAAAAATTTCACCTGCGTAGGGCGCCGAGATGGGTACATGTCCGCGTGCTCACGCACGCGGCTCATTGGATGCATCCAGAGTACAAAGAAAGCCCCGCAAGGGAGTTCCTTGCGGGGCTTGGGTGAGATCAGGTTGTCAGAGCCGCTTGCTTAGAAGCGGATCTTGTCGGTGCCCATGGCGCCGTGGTCGTCCATGCCGCCTCGGGTGGGGCCCAGGTCCGGGCCGCCCGAGAAGTCTTCGCCGCCGGCGGCGGAGGTGTCGCCCCACTGCGCCCGCTTGAGCGAGAGGCCGATCTTGCGGTCGCTGGAATCCACGCGGAGGATCTTGACGTCGACCTCTTCGCCCGGCTTGACCACGTCGAGCGGGTTGTCGACCTTGTGGTCGGCCAGCTCGGAGATGTGGAGCAGGCCCTCGAGATCGTCCTCGAGCTCGACGAAGACGCCGAAGTTGGTGACCTTGGTGACGGTGCCGCGGACGACCATGCCCGGCTTGTAGTGCTCGGGGATGAGGTGGAGCCACGGGTCCTCGCTGAGCTGCTTGACGCCCAGGCTGATGCGCTGCTTTTCCTGGTCCACTTCGAGGACGACGGCCCGGATCTGATCGCCCTTCTTGTAGAGCTCGTTGGGGTGCGTGACCTTCTTGGTCCAGGACATGTCCGAGACGTGCAGGAGGCCGTCGATGCCCGGCTCGATCTCGACGAACGCGCCGTAGTTGGCCAGGTTGCGGACCTCGCCCTCGATGATGGTGCCCGGGGGGTACTTCTCGGCGACGAGCTCCCAGGGGTTGACCTCGATCTGCTTCATGCCGAGGCTGATTTCCTGCTTGTTCTTGTCGATGTCCAGGACGACGACCTCGACGGGGTCGCCCGGGTTGACGAGCTCGGACGGGTGGTTGACGCGGCGGGTCCAGCTCATCTCGGAGATGTGGACCAGGCCCTCGACGCCCTCGGAGAGCTTGACGAACGCGCCGTAGGACATGATCGAGACGACCTCGCCCGTGATGCGGCTGCCGACGGGGAACTTGGCCTCGATCTCTTCCCAGGGGCTCACCTCGGTCTGCTTGAGACCGAGCGCGATCTTCTCGCGGTCGTGATCGATGTTGAGGATCTTGACCTTGAGCTCCTGGTCGACCTTGACGAGCTCGGAGGGGTGATTGATCCGGCTCCAGGACATGTCGGTGATGTGGAGCAGGCCGTCGATGCCGCCCAGGTCGACGAACGCGCCGAAGTCGGCGATGTTTTTGACGACGCCCTTGACGATGTCGCCCTCGTTGATCTTCTCGAGGAGACGCTTCTTGGCGGCCCCGCGCTCGTCCTCGACCAGCTTGCGGCGGCTGATGACGATGTTTCGGCGCTCGACGTCGATCTTGAGGATCTGGGCGCGGATCTTGCGTCCGATGTACTCACCCACATCGCCCGGGCGACGGACGTCGACCTGGCTGGCGGGGAGGAAGACGGGCACGCCGATGTCGACGAGGAGCCCGCCCTTGATCTTGCGCATGACGGTGCCTTCGACGACGTCGCCCTCGTTGGTCGAGTCGGTGATGCGGTGCCAGGCGATCTGGCGGTCGGCCTTGCGCTTGGAGAGCTGGATGAGGCCCGACTCGTCTTCGAGGGTCTCGAGGAGGACGTCGATGACGTCGCCCACGCGGACCTCGTCGTCGCCGAACTCTTCCTTGTTCACAAGGCCTTCGCTCTTGAGCCCGACCTCGATGACGACGTCGTCACCGGCCATGCCGATGATCTTGCCTTTGATGAGCTTGCCGGGCTTGAGATCCTCGAGCGCATCGCTCAGGAAATTCTCCATCTCGACATCTTCGCCCATAGCGCTTCTGAGCAGTGCATCCGCCTCGGCTTCATCGAAACCGAGCGACGCGATCAGCGTCTCGTCAACCATACGTAAACTGTGTCCTTTCCCGATCGCCCGTCGTGGCCCCGGCTCCCTTCGCGATCGGGTGCTCGGCCTGTGGGCTCTCGGCGTGTCGCTGGCCTTTGGATCGGCCCGCGGCCCCCATGGGGCGGCTTGAGGCATCCGGACCCTTCTCTCCCGCCGGCAACGCACCGACGGGTCGCCCCGGATCGCGAGCCGGGGCAGGGAGCCAACAATAGCCCGCACACGCCCAAAATCCAAGCCCGTTCGGATGCAGATCGGGCCAAGGCGGGGACTTGCGCGGCCCGGCGATGCTTTTGTATACAAAGCCGCTGAATACGGATTGAGGGTTGCGGCAGATAGCGCTAGCGTACCTGTCCACGACGTCTGAAACGGGTTCAGTACGCCGAGATGAGTGAGGATGGGGCCGGGCTTTCTTCGCCCGTTGGCCCTCAGACGCGCACAAGGGAAGCCGAAAGGGCCCCTTTTGGAGTGTGTATTCCATGAGCACGACCGCGACCGACGTGAACACGGCCACCCATGACGCCGGGGGCACGGAATGGGACCCCATCTTTGACGAGGTCGGGCTCCCCAAGGACACCAACAACATCTACACGCAGACCGTCGCCTCGATGCTCAAGGCGGCCGAGATGGTCAACCTCCGCCACCGCGTGCGGATCATCTTGGCCCAGCCCAAAAACGAGATCATGGTGCACTTCCCGGTCCGCATGGACGACGGGCACCACAAGCTCTTCAAGGGCTACCGCGTCCAGCACAACAACGCGGTCGGCCCCTACAAGGGCGGGCTCCGCTTCCACGAGCACGTCCACCTCGACGACGTCAAGAGCCTGGCCTTCCTGATGACCATGAAGTGCGCGCTCGTCCGCATCCCCTTCGGGGGCGGCAAGGGCGGCGTCAAGTGCAACCCACGCGACCTGAGCCCGGGCGAACTCGAGCGCGTGACGCGCCGGTTCACCGCGGCGATCGCCAACGACATCGGGCCCGACTACGACATCCCCGCGCCGGACGTGGGCACGAACTCGCAGGTCATGGCGTGGATCGCCGATACGTACGCCGCGATGGCGGGCCGGAGCAGCACCAACCCCTTCGCGGTCGTGACGGGTAAGCCCATCTCGATCGGCGGGAGCCTGGGCCGCGAGAAGGCGACGGGCCAGGGCGTGGTCGACGTGCTTCTGGAAATGCTGCCCGATCTGAATATCCCGGTCGAGGACATGCGCGTCAGCATCCAGGGCTTTGGCAACGTGGGCTCGTGGGCGGGCCGGATCCTGGCGGACCTTGGCGCCAACGTCGTGGCGGTGCAGGACCACACGGGCTGCATCCGCAACCACGAGGGCCTCGACGTGCACGCGCTGGCCGAGCACGTCAAGCAGACGGGCGGCGTCAAGGGCTTCGAGAAGAAAGCCAACACGGGCGGCTCGTCGCGCCACAGCGGCAAGAGCTGCGAGGTCATCGATGTCGAGGGCTTCTGGGACACACCGGTCGACGTCTTCATCCCAGCGGCTCTGGAGGGCATGCTCAATGAGAAGCGGGCGCACCAGATCCGCTGCCGCGTCGTCGCCGAGGCCGCCAACGCCCCCACCACGCCCGAAGCCGACCAGGTGCTCGCCTCGCGCGGCATCGAGGTCATCCCCGACATGCTCTGCAACGCGGGCGGCGAGACCGTGTCGTACTTCGAATGGGTCCAGAACCGCTCGAACGTGATCTGGGACGTCGACCAGGTCGACCGCGAGCTCAACCGCATCATGTGCGCCGCGGCCCGCCGGGTGATCATGGCCAAGCAGAAGTACAGCACGACGCTCCGGACCGCCGCGTACATCTCGGTGCTCGAACACATCGGCGAGATCTACGACAACCGCGGCATCTGGCCGTAAAGCGCAGAACCCAACCGGAATCCAACGAGCCCCTCGCGCGAGCGAGGGGTTCTTTCTATGTGCAGTTCTCACTCACCCCCGACGGCACAATCGAGGGCACAACCCACGCGGTGAAGCGGGGGTTTCTGTCGGTGTCGAGGGGGGAGATGGCGGAGTAGAGGTTTGGTATTTTGTGTATTGAACTACATATAGCATTACTTACACTCTATTAGTTCCGCCCATATCTTGTGCATATAGCCGTGATATTCTGGTTTCGCTAGATTTTCTGGCCCGGGGAGCTCAACGCAATCACCCCCGCCCACCCACTCATAACCCTCAACTGATTCGGCACGCAGACTATCGTGATACTCTACCGATACGTCCTTTGGCCCAGGAACAAGCATCGCATAAATAGGCGCATCCGGAGTCGGCTTGACTACGGGTACTACAAATACACCATTACCACTTTCCGTTGAAGCCACCATAATTTCTCGATCAGAAATTGTTCCCTGAGTGATACTCAAGTGTGCAATTGGAGGCGCGTCAACTGAAGGATCACTAGTAATCCACTTAACAAGGCCCTTTACGCTCGGAGACAATAGGTACTCATATCCAAATCCCCAGAACATTTTCAAATGAGCACTTATCACCACCGCACGCTGCGCTCTAGACATACGCCCAATCTGGAGCTCTACCTTAAAGTTAACATCAATTTTCCGATCAGGTGATTTTAAGTAGCTATGAGCTTGCTCCAATGTCGCCGGGGCAATTTGCGGCTTATAGACATCAAAACGCAGCCTGCCATCGCTATCGCGGTAATAGTCCATCGGCATCGCTTTGTCGACACCCGGGAGCCTCACTCGACCCTTAGTTTTTCCATCACCAGAGTGCGCCCTAACGGCTTTTACAAATTTCACTAAGTCTGATTCAAACCTCGAACCAATATCGTTGTTATCTTTGGCACACGCTAATACAACCTGCCGTCCACCTATCGCCTCAGGAATAACATGCGCAAGAGTCAAGCGGGTCACATCGGGCTCGTCATTGTTCAATCCAGAACGACCAATGTATCGTCCACAATGCGGGCATATAACAAGATCCTCAGCGAGTTCAGGCATGTAGTTTCTTAGCTGAGTGGAGAATATGTCAAACATGCGCTTTCGCTGCTGCTTTGACATCACGGATACTCCTGCCTCGTCGGCCTGATCAGCACGTCGCACACGTGGACCGCGGGGGGCTGGGAAACCGTGAACAGGATCGAGCGGCTGATGTCGCCGGCCGTCAGGACAGGGCCCACGCTCTGCATGAACGCGCCGAAGCCCTCCATCTCATAGCCCGCGGCCTCCTGGAACTCGGTCCGCACGATGCCCGGCTCGATGAGCGTCACACGCACGCCGAACCTGGCCATCTGCCGACGCAGCGCCTCGGCGAGTGAGTTCACGGCGAACTTGGTCGCGCCGTACATCGAGCTGAAGGGGCTGATGTGACGCCCCACGGTCGAGCCCAGGACGACAATGTCGCGCGCGGGGCCCCCGGTCTCCACGATTTGCCGCCAGGCGGCGTTGAAGCCCTCGGCGTCTTTGGCGGGGTCGGGGAGCTGAGCCGCCATGCGATTGGCGGCCTCGCGCATGAGGTAGCTGGCGCCCAGGATGTTGGTGCGGACGACCTCGTCCCACTCGTCGGTGTTGGAGTCGGTGACGGAGCCGCGCAGGCCCCGGCCCGCGTTGACGATGACGAGGTCGGCCTCGCTGCCGAAGCGGGATTTGGCGGCGTCGAGCAGTTTCGCGGCGAGCTTCGGGTCCGCCGCGTCGCCCGCGACGATTTCGATGCGATCTTCGCCAAGTTCTTTCGCCAGTTCGCGGAGCCTGGCTTCGCGGCGGGCGTTGATGACGAGTTTGGCGCCCGCCTTGGCGAGGTCGCGGGCGAGTGCTTCGCCGATGCCGGCACTGGCGCCGGTGATGATGCCGATTCGGCCTTTGAGTGTGTGCATGGAGCAAGGGTAGAACGAGAATCGGCCCGGCGCGCGGGGAGCGCGCCGGGCCGGGCCAGGGAGTCCGGCGCGGGGTCGAGGTGCGCCGAACGGTGGACGCTTTAGTCGCCCGTATTGGCGGTGTCGGCGCCAGTTCCAGGGTCCATCTCGAGCTCGTAGACGGAGCCGTCGTCGGTAATGAACTTGGCGTTGGCGTTGCCCGGGGTCATGGGCGTGATGAGCTCGCCCTCGAAGACCTTGCCATCGTCGGTAACGATCTGGAATCGCTGGCTCACGATCTGATGCGTGACCGCCGCGGCGACGCCGGCGCTGATGAGTGAGGCTCCGAGAACGATGCCGCTGAAGATCAGTTTCTGCTTCTTGCTCATGGCATGCTTCCTTTCGAGAATGAAGCGTTCGACCCGCTCGTTCGTCCCCGGACCATTCCAGTCTTGTGCTGCGATCTGCGCGAGGAGATCGTTCATGTTGCGTTCGTTCATGACACACCTCCCTGGCTCTGGATCTTTTGGGCCAGAGCCGAGCGTGCTCGGGAAAGGCGGGATTTGACCGTCCCCTCGGGCACGCGGAGCGTCAGCGCGATCTGCGCGGTGCTCAGAGGCGTGAAGTACGCGAGCGTGAGGACCGCCTTGTCGCGTTCGCCGAGTGTTTCGATCGCCTCGCGGACGAGCGCGATTTGCTTGTCGTTGTCTTCGCGTGCGCCCTCGCTCAGCTGGGCGTGCGCGAGGTGGCGCGCC
>JBGSIX010000058.1:0-3892 GCA_041742315.1 Phycisphaerales bacterium
TTGGAGGGCTTGAGGTCGCGATGAATCACGCCCCGCTGGTGCGCGTGCTCGAGCGCGTCGGCGACCTGCGCCAGAACGCCGAGCACCTCGGCCCGATCACGCCCGGCTCTCACCCAGTCGCCGAGCGATTCGCCCTCGACCAGTTCCAGTATCAGCGCATCGCGTCCGTCGGCGAGACAGAGCGAGTCCACGGGCCGAACGATCCCGGGGTGCGCGAGCGTGCCAGCGATCTGGATCTCGCGCTGGAACCTCGCCCGAGCCGCCCGCGACCCGCCCGATGAACTCGCCTGAGCATGGAGCACCTTGATCGCCACGCGTTGCCCGGTCGTCGACTGCTCGGCTTCGTACACCACGCCCTGCCCGCCCCGGGCGATCTCCTTTAGAATCGCATAACCGGGCACCGTGGGCACCGAATCGAATGCACCGATGTCGGGCTCGGCCACGCCGCCCATTGTCGCGCCGAAGCGGCGCGCAAAGCGCTCGGCCTCAAGCCTTTCAGCGCACGCCCGGCATCTTGCGACATGCGCGACAATCCAAGCCAGCTGCGAGCCGTGCTCGACCCCGCCGGCGGCGACCAACTCGAGAAGCTCAGGGCCCGGGCATGCGGTTTCGGTGTTCCCCACGCCACCAATGTACCACCGACCCGAATCGGCGTGATCCGATTCTCACGGATCACCAGCCGTCACGCACGACCCGACCGATCTCTTCGACCGCATCCCGCAGCCGGTGGGCCACGCGGTTCTTAGCGACGTATACCTGCTCCACGCTCAGTCCCGTCTGCGCCGCGGCCTCCTTGGCGGGTACGCCCCGCATCGCCGTCAGCTCGAACGCAAGGATCGTTTTCCGATCCGAGCCGCCCTCGGTCTGCAACCGGCTCCACGCCTCCTCGAAGATCCGGCGTTCCAAGGCCAGCTCAAACGCCTCGGCGACCTCGGAGACAACCGGGCTGTCACCGACCGGGGTCTCGAAGGGAGCCCCCTGCTCTCGGCGGCGTCTGCGCTTGGCGTCCGAGATCCGGTGGTGCGCGATCGCCACGATCCAGCTCGAGAGCCGCCCACGCGAGCGGTCGTACCGCCCGGCCTGGTAGTCGCGCACGGCCTGCACGAGCGTCTCCTGCGCCGCCTCTTCCGCGTCTGACTCGCCCAGGCCCATACGGACGCCTACCGAGACGACGACCTGCCTGAACCGGTCGTCGAAGAGCTTCCACGCCTCGACATCATCGCTGTTGTGGAGCCTGGAGAGCAGGAGCGTGGTTGTCAGGAAGGCCGGCTGAACCACAAATAATCCTCACACGAGATGCAAGATTGTAACAGAAGGGCCGCACTCTTCATAGAGCCGCCTGGAACGGGGTCGGGAAGCCCCAAAGGCGGCCAGAGACTGACAAGACGGAGACGAGTTCTCCACCCATCCATGGAAAGAGAGGCACAACATGAATCGTCGCACACTCCTGACCCAAGCCGCCATTGTCTGCGCTTTCGCCGGCTCGGCTTCGGCAAGCATTTACTCGATCGACTGGCTCAACATGTCGCCCACCCTGAGCGGCCAGCAGGTTCCCAATAATTCGACTTTCTTCCTCGCGGGCATCGGCAACGTCAATGTCTCGTACAACATCTCCACTGATTTTTCTCACGGCAGGCTCGTCGAGCCGCTCCTGCAGAACCAGGGCTTTACGAGCGGGCCCGATACGTACAACTGGGGCAATGAGGAACTCTTTGCCGCCACGCTCCTGACCGGTCCCGACCCGCTCGTCCCGGTCTCTTGGGACATCACCTACACCTTCCCCGGCACGGTCAACGCGGGCCAGCTCTACGTCGGGGTCGCGGGACTTGGCAGCACAACCAGCTTCGGTGGCGGCTCAACCGTCGCCACCGTCAACCAGAACGGCACGTTCCTGGGTGAGTACATCGGGGCCAACAACTGGGGACCCACCCAGTTCACCGGCGGCCCGGGCGTCTTCTCGATGCAGAACTCACTCACCGGCGCTGGCGGCATCGATCCGCACTGGAATACCGGGCTTGCTGTCGTCCGCATCGACGACGCCGTGAACTCCCTGACCGTCCACTTCAGCCATATCCGTGGCGACGGCGCGGGCGTCAACATCGGGTACATCCCGGCACCCTCGTCTGCTGCTCTCCTCACACTCTCAGGGCTGGTAGCACTCCGCCGCCGCCGCTGAACGCGCACCGCACAGGCCGGTCTCGCACAAAGACACCCCCGGGCCAGAACGCTCGGGGTGTCTCGTTTTTCGGTGCCTCTCCGCGGATTATGGCTCGGACTTGCTCTCACTGAGCGCCGCTTCGAACTCTTCCTTTGCCGCGATCAACCTGCTCGCGGCGATGCCGATCCAAACGGCACGCTCACACCCGCTCGACAAGCATGCCCTCGCCCGCAAGCCCAGGACCGAACGCCAACGCCACGATCGGGCCTGACGCCTCGTGCTCCAGCATGCGTTTAAGAATAAAGAGTACCGTCGCCGAGGACATGTTCCCGTGTCTTGCCAGCACTTCGCGGGAGAGGTCCGCCGCCCCCTCCTTGAGCCCGAAAGCTGCTTCCAGCGCACTGAGGATCTTGGGTCCACCCGGATGGATCGCCCAGTGCCCGACATCCCCGCGATCAAGCCCCTCGGCACGGAGCCAGCTGTCCACCCACCCAGGCACCTCGCGCGCCAGCACTTCCGGCACACTCGCCGAGAGCTGCATCTCAAACCCATGGTCCCCGATCTGCCAGGACATCATCCCTTCCGTGCCCGGGATGATCGCCGATGCGAACCGCCTGATTCGAACGCCCTCATCGGACGCAGCGAGCACCGCCGCCGCCGCCCCGTCGGCAAAGAGCGCGTTGGCGACCTGCACATCAACCCCGCCCGACCGCGCAAAGTGCAGCGTGCAGAGCTCTGCGCAGCTCACCAGAACCCGCGCGTCGGGCTCGGCCCTCGCAAACGCCGCCCCGACCGCCAGCGCATTGACCGCGGCGTGACAGCCCATGAATCCGATGTGTGTCCGTCGCACTTCCGCCCCGAGCCCGAGCCGACGGACAATGGCCTGGTCCACCCCCGGAGCGTCGAAGCCGGTGCATGAGGCCGTTACCAGGTGCGTGATCGCCTTTGCTTTCACACCGCTTCGTGCGATCGCATCGCCCGCCGCGTTGCACGCCAGGTCCGCCGCGTGCGTTCGGTAGAGTTCCATCCGCTCGCCCGTCGTCAGTTCAAGCCGGTCAGCGCCGTAAACCGGGATCAGCCCGCGATCGTCCGCCAGCACGGATCCCCGCCGCTCCACGCTCGCGCGCCGGTAGAGCAGGCGAAGCGACCGTTCATCCATCGAGCCGCCCGCGACCGCGCACGCCATCGTCGCTGCATCATCCTGAGTGATCCCTCGGGCAGGTACCGCCGTCCCGATCGAAAGAATCGATGCCAGTCTGTGCCCCATGTTCACGTCGCCGCTCCAACGTTTCCGCCTTGCATCACCCGCACCGCCGCACCCACGCCCCACTCCAGCGCGCCCACACGCGAGATCGCCCGCGCCGCCAGCCGCAGCATGCCGGGCCTCCTGAGCATCGCCGCGCTCGCCCTGCAGAGCAGCTTTCCTCCCGAGCGTCCCTGCGCCGAACTCCACGACCCCTCCTCGTACCGACCCGCAATGGCATCGATGACAAACCCGTGTGCCCGCTCGGCGCTCGAAAGTGCCCAGCTCATGCCCTCGCCTGTAAACGGCTCGAGGTAGCCCACCGCGTCGCCCACCACGAACACCCGTCCCTCGGCCTCGACACTCTTTCGCCTCCGCCGCAGCGCAGGCGCTCCCGCGTGCGGGCGGATATCGAGATCACCCGAACCCTCAAACCCGAGCTCATCAAGCAGCGATTCCAGTGGCCCATGACCGCTGCGATCGCGCCCCGC
>JBGSIX010000059.1:0-26727 GCA_041742315.1 Phycisphaerales bacterium
CGACGGCGATGCTGCCCGCGTCGGAGTCGTCGATGGCGTCGGGCGTCTCGGCCCCCGCGGCCTTGGCCTTGGCGCGCTGCTTCGAGGGCGCGACACGCACCTTCTCGATGTCGACCTTCTCCGATGTCTCCACAGCGGTCGCGCTGTTGTCATCGGTGCTGAACCATTCGCGGATGGTCGCTTCCAGACCGATCGAGATGGTCGACATGTGGTTCTTGACCACGCTCTCTGGGATGCCCTCGGCGTGGCACTTGCCCACGATCGATTTCGAGGCGATTCCCAGTTCCTTGGCGATCTCAAATACCCGCTTGGCCAATGCGTGCTCCAGCTCGAATCAAATCCGACAACGACGCCTGTGCGTCACAACTGCAATCCGATCAGGATTCCTTGGGTGTCTCGGAATCCGGTGCGGGCTCGTCGCCCAGGATGAACGCGGCCGCCTCGTCGGCGCCGGTGTCCTCTGACCCGCCGCCCACCAGATCGCCAAGCAGCGAAGCGCCGGCCGCTTCCTCTTCCTGACGCCTCTTGGCGGCTTCTTCCTTGTCTTTCTGCTGCTGCTCGGCGACGACCTTGGCCCGCTCGGCGGAGGCCTCGACCACCTTCTGAGCCGTGGCCTCGTCGACCTCGAGCTCGTTGATCAGCACGTCGATGCCGACCTCTTCGATGTCGAAGACGCTGACCATGCCAAGCGCCGCCAGGCGGTCGAGCATCGTTTCCTGGATGCCCTCGACCGAGAGCAGCGTCTCGGCGAGCACCTCGAGGCCCTTGTTGAACTCCTCGGGCGTCAGGATGTCGATGTCCCAGCCCGTCAGGCGGGCGGCGAGGCGGACGTTCTGCCCGCGCTTGCCGATGGCCAGGCTCAGCTGATCGTCGCGGACGACGACCGTGGCGCGCCCGAGTTCGAAGCAGAGGTTGACTTCCTGGATCTCGGCGGGCTTGAGCGCGTTCTGGATCAGGATCTGACTCGACTCGTTCCAGCGAACGATGTCGATCTTCTCGCCGTTGAGCTCGTCGACGATGTTCTTGATGCGCGAGCCGCGGACACCCACGCACGCGCCGACGGCGTCGACGCGAGAGTCGATCGAGCTGACCGCGATCTTCGTGCGGTACCCGGCCTCACGCGCCAGCACCTTGAGCTCGATGATCCGCTCGGCGACCTCGGGGACCTCGACCTCGAAGAGGCCCTTGATGAAGTCCGGGTGCGCCCTGCTGATCACGATCTTGACCTGCGAGCCCTGCTCGCGGACGTCCAGGATCAGGCAGCGGACGCGTTCGCCCGCGTTGAACTGCTCGCCCGGGATCTGCTCCGAGCGGGGCATGAAGGCCTCGGCGCGGTCGATGGTGGCGACCAGCGCGCCGCCCTCGTACCGCTGCGCGGTGCCGGTGACGATCTCGCCGATCCGTCCCGAGAACTCGTCGAGGATGGAGTTCCGCTCGTCGTCGCGGAACTTCTGGATCATGACCTGCTTGAAGGTCTGGGCGCTGATGCGGCCAAGCTCGCCCGGGGGGATCTCGAGGGGCTCGCCCATGCGGCTCAGGTTGAACTGGCCCGTCAGCTGGTCGAACTCGCAGGCGAACTCGTCGGTGTCGATGGTGCCGAAGTACTTGCGGACAGCCGACAGCATCGCCTGCTCGAGATCGGTGATGAGCAGCGAGCGTTCGATGTTCCGATCGCGGGCGATCGAGTCCAGGATTCTCATGACTTCTTGCGGGTTCACGCTGGGCGTCTCCGGGTTGTGTGGACGGCCTCATACCGCCCGAGATTGTCAGGATGTCGCCGGCAAGGGCCCGGCAAGGAACGCAACAAGGCCACGAACGCTCAGAAACACGTCCGTGGCCTCCCGGAGCCACACCCATTCCCTGGCAGGGACTGGGTCCGAACAGCATGGCCTTACTTTCAGCGCATGCACCGCTCCGAGGGCACACCCAACGCGACCGACTGTCTGGTCGGGTTGAGTCCAACAGTGTGCGGGAGGCTCCGAGCCGCCTGCACACCAAACATTAGACAGGAATCAGGCGTTGGGCCAGTCGCGGACCCGCCGCGAGGCTCTGGTTTTTCCCGATCCTCACAGTGGGGCGAGGGGTCAGCTTTGCTCGGAGGGGGGAGCGGGCTTGCGAGCGATCGGCCTCTGTCCGGGGCGGACGGGGTCCATGACCTGCAGAGCTCTCTTGCCCTTGATCTTGCCGATGCTGGCCCAGAACTTCTTCTCGCCTTCCACCTGGAGCACGACGGGCTTGATCGCGAGCTTGTCGGTCAGGATCAGGTCGCCCGGCTGGAGGTTGATCAGTTCCTGCATTGTCATGCTCGTCTCGGCGAGGATGCCCGAGATCTCGACGGTGGCCCGGCTGATCGACTTGGTAATGCGTTCCTGGAGGCCGGCGTTGCGGGTCTGGTCCGCGACGGCGAACCAGCTCTGGGCGGCCAGGTCGTCCATGACGGGCTCGATGACGTTGTAAGGGATGCACAGGTTCATCGTGCCGGCGCGGTTGGACATCTTGATCTCAAAGCCCACGACCACCACGACCTCGTTGGGCGGGACGATCTGCACGAGCTGCGGGTTGCTCTCGGTCGCTGAGATGTTGAAGACGAGCTGGCGGATGCCCGACCAGGCCTCGCTGAGCGCTTCGAGGCCTCGCTTGGTGACGTTGCCGATGAGCTTGGTTTCGATGAGCGTCATCGGGCGCTGGGGGATGAAGAGGTCCTGGGTGGTGCCGCCCAGGAGGCGGTCGATGATGGGGTAGATGATGAGGGGGCTGATCTCGAGGCACATCTGGCCCTCGAGGTTGTCGGACTGGACGAGGTTGAAGCTGGTCGGGTTGGGGAGCGTGGAGATGAACTCGGCGTAGGTCATCTGCTCGCAGTTGGCGACCTTGACCTCCACGATCGTGCGCAGGAAACCAGAAAGCGAAGCGCCGAAGTTCCGCGCGAAGGACTCGTGGAGCGTCTGAAGGGCGCGCATCTGATCCTTGGAGACGCGCTCGGGCCGCTTGAAGTCGTAGGGGCGGACCTCGACCGACTCGCCCTTGCGGCGGTGCCTGCTGAAGATCTGGCCCTGGATCGACTCTTCCTCGACCTCGCCCGTGTCGACGGCGTTGAGCAGGGCGTCGATCTCGTTCTGTTCGAGGATGTCTGAGGCCATGGGCTGGGCTCCGCGCGCGGGGCAAGCCGATGGCTTGGGACCCCTCCTGTCCTTATCGGGGGGTGGACCGACGCGGCTTGAGGAGCCGAGAATCGGGCTCTTTGGGCCCCAAGTGCCCGATCCGGGAACAATCCGGCCCGGCGCGGTGATTGGCAGGCGGGCGACCGAGCCCGAACAGGGATGCTCACTCCATGAATGCAACGCTCAAACTGCTTCTCTTTGTCCTTCTCCTGCTCCCGGCGTCGGCGCTGGGTCAGCCCGGCCTGGACGACATACCCGAGGTCAAGATCTCGGCGAAGCTCTCGGGGACCTCGTTCGTGCCCGGGCAGCGGGCGTTCGTGGTGGTGGTGCTCGACCACGGGGACGAGTTGCACTCCTGGCCCTCGGCGGCGCAGGACGTCCTCCCGCCGGAACTCGCGGAGTTTGCGATCCGATCGGAAGTGAGTGTTCTAGACGCGCCCGCATGGCTCGGCGTGGGTCAGGTGCAGTGGCCCGAGCCCAAGCCGGCGCAGGTGCCCAACGTCACGGGCGTGGGCTCGGTAGAGGCGCTGACGTACAAGGGTCGGGCGCTGGTGTATGTGCCGCTCTTGATTGCGCAGGATGCGCCGCTGGGTGCGCACGAGATCAAGGTGGACGTCGGGCTCCAGGCGTGCGACGAGTCGCAGTGCTACATCCCGCAGCAGGAAGTGCGGAAGCTGACGGTGAACATCGTCGCCGAGAGCGGGAGCCAGCTCGAGGACCCGGACTTTGGGGGCTTCGATGCCGCCGTCTTCGACGCGAAATGGCCAGATGAACAGATTGCCAGAGGGCCAGATGCGGATGGGCAGAGCGCCGTCGATTCGGGCGAGAAGGCGGATGTCTCGACCGTCGTCGTTCGGCCCAAGTTTCTCGGGCTCGTGTCGCTCCCGGCGCCGGGGTCGTCTTCCTTTCTGGTGGCGATCGCGCTGGCCGGCGCGGTGGGCGGGTTCGTGCTCAACCTGACGCCGTGCGTCTTGCCCGTGATTCCGATCAAGATCATGACGCTCACGCACCACGCGGGCGAGAGCCGGGCGCGGGCGGTCGTGCTCGGTTCGTGGATGGCGCTGGGTGTGGTGGTGTTCTGGAGTGCGCTCTCGATCCCGGTGTTGTTCATTAAGGGGATGGCGGATCCGTCGGTGATTTTCGGGATCTGGTGGCTCACTTCGGGCATCGGGCTGATTGTCATCGTGATGGCGGCGGGGCTCATGGGGCTCTTCCAGATCAAGCTGCCGCAGAAGGCGTACATGATCAACCCGAGCGTCGACTCGGCGCAGGGCTCGTTCGTGTTCGGCGTGATGACGGCGGTGCTCGGTCTGCCCTGCTTCGGGTTCGTGGTGGGGGCGCTGCTCCCGGCGGCCGCGGCGGCGGGGGCCGGGGTGGTGGTGACCGTGTTCGTTTCGATGGGCGTGGGGATGGCGCTGCCCTACTTCGTGCTGGCGCTCTTCCCGGGATTGCTCAAGAACGTGCCGAGAACGGGCCCGGCGAGCGAGCTCGTCAAGCAGGTGATGGGCCTGCTGCTCATGGCGGCGGGGGCGTACTTCATCGGCGCGGGCATGCTCGCGCTGGTCGCAGAGAAGCCCTACTTCGCCAAGGTGCTCCACTGGTGGGCCGCGGGCGCGTGCGTCGCGGCGGCGGGGCTCTGGCTCGTCTACCGAACGGTTCGCATCACGAAGAAGAGCTTGCCGCGATTCTCAATGCTCATCGTTGCGGCGTTCCTGAGCGTTGCGGGGATCTGGGTGGCCAGCAACCAGACCGAGCAGTCGCGCGAGCGTTGGCAGGAGAAGGAGGCGGCGCGGCAGATGCAGCTCGCTGCGGGCGGGTACGTCACCGGGGCGTGGAACGAGTATTCGCCCGAGCTCGTCGAGGCGGCGATGAAAGATGGCAAGGTCGTCGTGCTCGACTTCACCGCCGAGTGGTGCCTGAACTGCAAGGCGCTCAAGGCGGCGGTCCTGAACGTCGAGCCTGTCAAGGGTCGGCTCATGGCCCAGGACGTGGTCGCCTTCGAGGTGGACCTGACGGCGCGTTCGGCGCCGGGCTGGGAGCGGCTGCGTGAGCTGGGGCAGACGGGCATCCCGACGCTGGCGGTTTTTGGCCCCGGTCAGGAGAACGGGCCATGGATTGCCAACGCTTACGGCCCGGGTCAGGTGATGAGCGCGATCGACGGGGCCGGGGCTCAGGGCTCCGAGCGGATCACAGCCCGGTAAGGCTCGGCGAGGCAATCGCTTAGGCCAGATCGGGGGGCCCGCGGGGGCGGATTGTTTGACCTCGCGTGGATCCGAGGCTAGATTTCGCTCCGCAGCCGGGAGGCTGGTGTGCGGGTGTAGCTCAGTGGTAGAGCGTCACGTTGCCAACGTGAATGTCGTCGGTTCAAGTCCGATCACCCGCTTTGGAACGCCCGGTGCCGATTGGTGCCGGGCGTTGTCGTTGGACGAGCCTGGCCGATGAGCGCTGTATCTACGGCGAAACATTCAATGTCCAGTCCGGCTCAACCGACTACACCAAGTTCAAACCACTCATTGAGCCCGGCAACGATGCCGCCATCGATACCCTCGACGATGAGCTCAACCACATGGCGTCCGTCAACCCCAACGGGCCAGCGTACAGCTACGACGGCCCGGGCGACGACAACCCGCTGAGGGTGCCGTTCTTCGCCGATTCCGGCGCACTGAATCCCTCGGGCTCCCTGCGATTCGAGCCCTACGACATCACCGGATACCGTCTACGCCCAACGGTTTCAACGACGCACAGCCCCGGCACCCCGCTTGTCTCCACGGTTCTCGGACAGCAGGACCGATTGGTCACAGACGACTTTGATTGTGACGGCGACGTCGACTGCGACGACCGCTCACTCATCGTCATCGCATCCAACGAGGGGTGGACGCTCGACGACCTCCATGATTTCGTCCGCGACTTCAACAGTGGATACGCCCGGCATTGTCCATGAAAGAGACCAGGCCGACGCAATTGTCCGGGTCCAGGCGATGCTTGCTGACGATGAAGTTGACGGCGCGTTCTTGGTTTCTTTCACTCGACGATGCAAACTGGCAACTTGTATAAGAACGGGGCCGACCGCACGTTAGTCAACCCTTTTTATACCGAGCATCGCGGCTCGTTGCTTGTGGCTGTCAGTTCAGTATCACCTTTGCACTTGCAATGCAGAGTTTGCAGTCGCAGGATTTATGCTTCCACAATTGCAGCCAGAATGTTGCAATTGCTTGGTCTCGATAAACTCCCCGCATGTTTCAGGACAGCCAAAGCATGGTGTATGTTCTTTCTGCGGCGCCTGCTGTCATCATCGTTGTGGCTGTTCTGGTTATTGTCCGGCGTCGGCACGAACTCAAGCGGTATGAACGGAGCTATTCGAGCCGAGCCGAAGCACGGAAACAGGGCACGGACAAGGCACGGCTCCAGTACCCACACATCGACCTTTCATTGTGTGTCGGTTGCGGCGCTTGCGTGGCCGCGTGCCCAGAGGACGGTGTCCTCGATCTTTTGCATGGGCAGGCGGTTGTGGTCCACGGCGCTCGATGTGTGGGGCACGCACGCTGCGCCGATGTTTGTCCGACGGGGGCGATCAATGTCACGCTTGGGGATATAAGTGGTCGCAACGATCTGCCAGCGATCGGTGAGGACTTGCAGGCTGTGGGCCTTCCGGGGCTTTATCTGGCGGGTGAATTAACCGGCTTTGCACTGGTCCGGACGGCAGTGCAACAAGGGGTATCTGTGGCCGAAGCTGTCGCGCGTTGGGCAGCGAAGCGAGATGCGAATGACCGTCCTCATTGCGACATCGATCTTGCGATCATTGGGGCAGGGCCTGCTGGGATCGCCTGTGCGCTGCGTGCCAAGGAACTCGGGCTCCGGGCCCGTGTGATCGAACAGGAGCAACACATCGGCGGCACCGTTGCCTCGTACCCGAGGCGGAAGATGGTCATGACGCAACCGCTTGTGCTCCCACTGCACGGGAAGCTCCCTAAACCGGAATATCAAAAAGAAACGCTGGTCGAGCTCTGGCAGGAACTGATTCGAAAGCACGAACTCGATGTGCTGTCAGGCGCCAAGGTGAGAGCGATTGATTCGGTTGAAGGTGGTTACTCGATCGCCACATCCAATGGCGAGTATTTCGCGCCAGCGGTGTGCCTGGCCCTCGGTCGTCGGGGCACTCCACGCAAGCTCAACGTCCCGGGTGAAACAGGTGAAAGAGTACTCTACAGCCTCATCGATGCCGAGTCGTATTCCCGGTCAAGAATCCTTGTTGTCGGCGGTGGAGATAGCGCAGTGGAAGCGGCGCTCGGGCTGGCGCGGCAAGACGGGAACCGGGTCACGTTATCCTACCGCTCGGCCGGCTTCTCGCGGGTGAAGGCGAAGAACCAGCAGAGAATTGCCGCGGCAGCGGAGGCGGATCTGATTGATGTTGTATTCAATAGTCAAATCACTGAGATACACGGGGACAGGGTCGACCTTCGCATCGAGACAGCCGACGGCGTGGTCGAGAGAACGGTACCCAACGACTATGTATTTGTACTGATTGGGGGTGAACCGCCGTTCGATATGCTGAAAAGGATAGGGGTATCTTTCGATCCCGCTGACATCCCTCCAACGGAGATCGTTCGGAACAAGGGTTCGAGTCTGCTCCCGGCGCTCATTGCACTCTTGATCTGTGCGTGCGCGATCGGGATCTGGGTGGTGGCGCACGCCGAGTATTACGGCACGCCGATCCTCCTCAGGGCCGCATCGCCACTTCACGCCAAGCTCCGCCCGAGTGGCACGATCGGGCTGGGACTTGGGCTTCTGGCCACGGCATTGTTCGCGTGGAACTTGAGTTATCTGATCCGTCGATCGTTCCGGTTTGGATGGTTGCTTCCGGGATCACTCAAGTTCTGGATGGGTTCGCACATATTCACGGGGTTGCTCGGTTTCATGTTTGTCTTTGTTCACGCGGGATTCTCGACAAGGCGGACCGTGGGGGGCCATGCCGCGATCGCGCTTGTCATCGTGCTCGCGAGCGGTCTGATCGGTCGATACCTTTATGCGTTCGTTCCGCGGGCAGCCAACGGTCGTGAGATGGAGCTTGAGCCGCTGAAATCGAGGCTGGGGATGCTGTCGGGCGAATGGGACAGACACGGCCGGGGGTTTGGGACGCATGTCCGCGAGCGTGTGGAGCACATCGTCGACGGCGTGCGATGGCAGGGAGGGCTTGTTGCCCGAATCAGGCACCTGGTCGGCGGCCAATTCCATTTGCGGCAAACGATCCGGGCTATCCGCCGCGAAGCCAAAGAGCAGGACATCGGTGCGGAAGAGGCGGCTGAGGTCGAAGTGCTCGCCAGAACAGCGTATCGGATGTCCGTGCAGATTGCGCACTACGAAGAAATCCGCGCGGTTCTCGCGAGTTGGCGGTATCTCCATCGCTGGTTAGCACTCTTGATGGTGTTTCTGCTCGTGGCTCATATTGTGACAGCTGTTCGGTACGCCGAATTGCACTGGCCCTTTCTTTCGGGGTCGGCACAGTGAACGCCAAAGCAGTCGGGATCGCTGTTGCAGGTCTGACGCTCGCGGTGATTGCCGGAGTGGTGTGGTGGGAATCGGGCTCGCTTACATCGCCGGGTCCGTTGCACCCAAGTCATGCGCAGGTTGCTGAACTCAATGGCCGCGATTCGTGCAAGGTCTGCCATGGCGATGCGGGTATCACCATGAAAGCGGCGTGTATCGCGTGCCACAACCCGATTCAACAGCAGTGGGAGACTCAAACAGGCATACACGGCTCGCTCTCTACCGATGTCTTTGCAGCATGCAGTTCCTGCCATACCGAGCACGTAGGCGGGTCGGTTCAACTCGTGTCCGACCTCTCATTCCAGCTCTCGGGTATTGATCAGCCGAAATCGTATGACCATTCACACACCGAAGCGTTTCTGCTCACCGATGCGCACGGCGATCTGTCCTGTGTGCGTTGTCACGAACAAGCGTGGTCTGCCTCGCTCCTTGAAGGGCAGAGCCGCTTTCTCGGCGAGGTGCAGGCCTGCAAGAGCTGCCATGAGGACCCGCATCACGGCGAACTCCCGGAATGCGAGGAGTGCCACGGGCAGTCTGAGCCCTTCAAGGAGGCTCCGAATTTCGACCACAGCATCTTCCCGCTCGTCGATGGTCACAGTATCGCCGATTGCCGGGAGTGCCACGAGTCCGAAAGGTTTGCGGAAGCCCCGACGGACTGCAAGATTTGTCATGCCGAAGACTTCGATCTCACGCTCAATCCGCCGCATTCGGCGGTGGGCTTCGGTTTGGACTGTGAAACCTGTCACGGTATCACGCAGTGGTCTGATGCAACGTACACACACACCGATAAGTTCCCGCTTGAGGGGAGTCACGGCGAATTGACGTGCAACCAGTGCCACGAGAACGCACCTGATGCGCTCGCGGCAATCACGGACGCAACCTGCGCCGCGTGCCATGAATCACCACACGGGACGCAGTTCGTATCGGCAGTACCCGCGTTGCTCGGTGTCGCGTCGTTCGAAGAATCGTGTTCGACATGCCACGATCCCATGCATGTATCGTTCAAAAGGCCCGAGGCGAGGATGACGCCCCAGCAGCACGCCGCTACCGGGTTTCCGCTTGTCAAGCCCCACGACGCGCAGGACTGTGTCGAGTGCCATAGTGAGATCGAATCGGATGTTGATTGGGCCGTCCTCTTCCCGGGGCGTGCGGCTGAGGATTGCGAAGTCTGTCACGGTGATCCGCATGTCGGCCAGTTCGAGAACGGTGTCACACAGGGTACCTGCCTTGAGTGTCACCTCCCAACCGTGTTCCAGCCAACCAAGTATGACATTGAGATGCACGCTCGGTGTCCGTTCCCGATTACCGGCGCGCATAAAGCCATCGCGTGTGTGTCGTGCCACGAAACCGAGAACGATCTGATGCGGTTTGTTCCAACTCCCACGGCGTGTGCCGATTGCCACGAGGATGTCCACGAAGGACGATTCGATGTGCCCCGCTTCGCAGCCATCCCAACTGACAAGACCGGATGTGCCCGCTGCCACGTCACTTCGAGCTTCCACGATGTGAGCTGGTCATCGAACGAACACGAATTATGGACCGGATTTGTTCTGAATGGCTCGCATGCCTCGGTAGGCTGCGCGGCTTGCCACTCGGGTGACGGCCCTGAGGGTGTTGAGGCCTTCATTATCCCGGATCAAGCCTGCGCCGCATGTCACCAAGACATGCACGCGGGTCAATTCGAGGTACGAGGAGTCACAGACTGCGCTCGCTGTCATACCGAAACATCATTCTTGGATACGACGTTTGTCCACAATCGAGATGCAAAGTTTGCACTCGATGAGCATCATGCCACCCTGAGCTGTTCTTCTTGTCATGCTATCTACGAAACCCCTGGGGGCCCAGTGACGCGTTACCGGCCGTTGGGCATGGAATGCGTTGATTGTCACGGCGATCCGGACGATATCAGGGGCAGGTGAGCCAATGCATACTGCTCGTTTCTCCATCATGTTCTGCTGTCTCATTCTGTGCGCGGTAGGGCATGCCCAGAAGGACGTGACAGGCACGGTCACCTCGGTGTCTGGGAGAAGCGTGTACATCGATCTCGGAAAGAATAACGGCATCGAACCCGAGTTGATCGTTGATTTCCTGATCGGTGGATTCGAGCAGCAGTATGCAATCGTGATCGATGTCTCCAGCAAATCGTGCCGGGCCGAGCTCCAACTCGATGCGCCGATCCCGCTTGCCGGGACAGCGGTGCGCATTTCGGTTCCAGAGAAAGCACCAGACACGGACGAGCCTCAGGCAAATGAAGCAAGCCCAGCTCCCCGTCCCGTGCCATCGCACGCGCCCTGGCAGAACCCGATATCAAGCGAGGACGAAGGCAAGCCGTTACTCGCGCGGGCGCATCGCACAGCGCCCGAGCAGCGTCCCACGGAGATCAAGGGCCGGATCTTCAATCAGCTGCGCTACACGCACGATACCGGCGGCGACAGGAACAACGACTATACCTTTATGCGACTTGGCACCCGGGTCGAGGTCACAAACCCGTTTCATCTCGGTGATCGCATCCTGTTCCAAGGCGACATCGACCACCGCGGGTATGACATTGCCAGCGCAAACGAGTCCGACACGCGGGGCAGGATCCAGCGCTTGTCGTATGCCATCGGCGGGTTCGAGCATTCGCCGTTCCGGGGTGAGTTCGGACGCTTTTATTCTGTCTATGTTCCCGAGATCGGCGTTGTCGACGGCGCTGAGGGCGCTCTGATTTTCGAGAACAATTGGAGGATCGGCGCGGGTGCCGGCCTTTACCCGCCTCCCTTTGCCGATACCACACTGGGCAAGGACTACGGCGTGCATCTGTTCGCCGACTACCGCCCAGCGCACGGTGGGCCGCTGGCGGGCACGCTCGCCTACCAGCAGACCTGGCACGAGGGCTCGCCCGACCAGAATCTGATCATCGGTCGCATCAATGCCAAGCCAACAGAGTCGATCAGCATCTACGGCCTTGCGCTGGTCAACATCTACACCTCGAACGACACGGTCAAGGGAAGCGGTGTCGAACTCACCCAGGGAAACCTCAATGTGCGATACTCACCGGATCGCTGGAAGGGGGCCGCGGTCGGCTACACACGCACGCTCTACCCCGAGGTTGATCGTGGAGATTTCGACCAGTTGCCCGAGGATCTGTTGCGCGATGGACAGGTTGATCGGGTGTATGTATCGGGTTGGATCCGGGCGACCGAGGACCTGAGGTTCACAGGCCGGGTGAATCAGTGGTCCGACCAGAGCGATAGCGGGGTCGGGGGTGAAACGGGCTTTGACTGGCAGGACCTCTGGAGCGATTCGGCCTCTATTCGAGGTTCGGTGTACTACTCGGACGGCACGTATACGGACGGTCTCGGCGCCAGGCTGCGCTTGGGTGAGAACTACGACGGCTATGACGTCAGCTTGCAGTTCGAGACTTTCCAGTACACTACGACCGGCATGATCTCGGGAGACGTCACGGGCATGCGGAACGCGATCCGATCGGAGGTCGGCTGGCGGAACGGGCCTTGGAGGTACAATTTCGATCTTTCGTACACGTTCGGTGACCAGGAGAATTCGTACGGCCTCCGCAGCTTTATCGAGTATCGGTTCTGATGCTTTCGACACGCACCAAAGCATGTCTCGTCCTTGCCACGCTTGTGTGCCTGGTGGCTTGCGGTTCGTTGCTGCCGCGTCAGAGCTGGGACGAGGAAAGACTCGGACCGGTGATCCCGCACGACACGTTCCCAGCGGATTGCTCGATGTGCCACGAGGGCGGATCGTGGACGAAAGTCCGGAGCGACTTCGAGTTCGACCACCTCGCCGAGACGGGCGTGCCCCTCAACGGCGCTCACGCCGAGGCGGCCTGTCTGCGTTGCCACAACGATAGAGGTCCGGTCGAGATGTTCGCCAGCCGGGGCTGCGCCGGGTGCCATGAGGACATCCACAGGGGGCGGCTCGGCCCGACATGCGAGCAGTGCCACAACGAAGAAACCTGGCAGCCGATCGAAGCGATCGCGCTTCACGCCTCCACACGCTTCCCTCTCGTGGGACCCCACGCCAGCGCCGAATGCTTTGTCTGCCACGAGGGTGCGCAGGTCGGGAATTTCGAGGGGCTCGATCCGGCGTGTGAGGTTTGCCACACCGCCGACCTCGCCCGCGCGGTCAACCCGGATCACATCGCCAACGGCTGGATCAGTGATTGCCAGCGCTGCCACTCGCAATTCGCATTCCAGCCAGCCGATTTCGTGCACCCGTCCAGTTTCCCGCTGACCTCGAGCCACGGCGGTCTCGACTGTTCCGAATGCCACACGCCCGGTGACTTTACGGGTCTCTCGACGGACTGCGCGTTCTGCCACACGCCTGAGTACAACGCGACGACGGACCCGAACCACATGGCCGCAGGCTTCAGCACCGACTGCGCCGAGTGCCACGACACAACGACCTGGGGCGGCGCGGGCTTCATCCACACCCCGACCTTCCCGCTCAACGGCGGGCACAACACCGACAACTGCTCTCTGTGCCACACGGGTGGCGTCTTTACGGGCACGCCGACGGATTGCGTCGCCTGTCACCTGCCCGAGTTCAACGCGACGACGAGCCCGAACCACGTCACATCGGGCTTCGGGACCGACTGTGCGCAGTGCCATGATATTTTCGGTTGGGAAGGCGCGGACTTTGAGCACACGCCGACGTTCCCGCTGACGAACGGGCACGACCTGCCCGACTGCATGCAGTGCCATGTGGGCGGCGTCTTTACGGGCCCCTCGACGGACTGCTCGTTCTGCCACACGCCGGATTTCAACGCGACCACGGACCCGCATCACGCCTCGGCGGGCTTCTCTCTGGACTGCGCGATGTGCCACGAAACGGTGACCTGGGACGAATCGACGTTTGTCCACACACCCTCTTTCCCGCTCACGAACGGGCACAACATCCCGGGTTGTAACGTGTGCCACGTCGGCAACGTGTTCGCTGGTCTGCCGGCAGACTGCGTCTCGTGCCACTTGCCAGAGTACAACGCAACAACAAACCCAGATCACGCGGCCTCGGGATTCCCGACGGATTGCGCCCAGTGCCACGACACGACAAACTGGAACAACGCGAACTTCAACCACTCATTCCCGATTGACTCGGGCGCGCATCGCAATCTCGATTGCATCGATTGCCATACCGTGCCGGCCAACACACCCGACTTCACCTGCATCGAATGCCACGAGCACAGGCAGTCATCGATGGACAACGAGCACGGCGGCGTGCCGGGCTACGTCTGGGAGAGCATGGCCTGCCTGAATTGCCATCCGAACGGGCGTGACTAACCGGTTATCACACAGATGCGACCCGCGTCATCGTGCCGCTGCGCCAGAGCTTCATGGGCGTGAGCCCGAGTGCGATCAGCGCGAGTTGGCTCAGGATGAAGACCGAGATCCAGAAGACGGCTGAGTCGGTAAAGCCATAGGAGTGCAGCCCGACACCCAGCATGTTCGTTCCGAACCAGGACCACGCGGTGACGATATTGCCCGCGATGGCGAGCACCGCGATCCCGCGGTGCCGGATGATGCCGCCCCAGCGAGCGTGCACGATGATGAGGTTCATCACGACGATCAGAGCTGCGCCGTTTTCCTTCGGATCCCAGCCCCAGAATCGCCCCCAGGACTGATCGGCCCAGATCCCTCCGAGCACCGTACCGACAAAGCTGAGGAGCGTGGCGAAGCAGACTACGCCGTAGATCGAGCGCGAAAGAGCCTGGCCCTTCTCGCCCTCGAGCCGCTTCGTGAACACGCCCAGCAGGACGAAAGCGATCCCCAGGAGCCCGGCGAGGAATGTCGTCGAGTAACCGATGGTGATGACCACGACATGAGTGGCAAGCCAGAAATTGGAGTCAAGCACGGCCTGCATCATCTGCATCGTGTCGCCCGAACCGCCAAGATTGTGCGCGATGACGAGCGTCGCGAATGCGAGCACGGACGACACAACCACGCCCAGTTGAACGGACGAGCGGCGGTCAAGGAGCATGCCGATCGGAACGCACGCCCAGCCGATGAAGATCGCCGAGGAGTAAAGATTGGTCACAGGCGGTCGGCCTTGGAGATAGATCCGAAACACCAGCCCGAGCGTGTGCACCGCAAGGGCCACGAGGGCCACCGACCATGCAGACCGCCGGAACATCGTACTCGAGCCGCTCTCGGCGCCGCCCACCAGAAACCCAAGGCTGCCGAGCAGAAAGACGAGCACATACAGAGAACCGGCGAGCGTAAATGGTCTGGTTTGGTTGAACCAAACTTCCTGACGGGCCTTGCGGGCAAGGCCCGGTTGGCGTGTGTGGAGCTCGGCCTGCCACGCCAGCGTGCCCCGCGTGATCGACGCTATATCCCGCTGCTGGAAACCGATGACGATGTCCTTGAACGCCATGGAGACCGGGTCGTTCGGTGCCGAATTCACAGGCAGCCAGGTGTCATCGCTCGGAGTCTTCGGCGGGACCGCATAGGGCTTGTTCAGAGCCATCAGACTGTTGAATACAAAGATCCTCCGCTGAAGCAAGAGGATCTGACGCTGAAATGGATCACGCTTCTTGGGGACGATCTGATTGGCCATCGAAGCCTGCCGGGAGATCTCGGAGACGTATGGAACGAGTTCTCTGTAACTCAGCAGATTCTGCTTCTCGTTGGCAACACCAAGTAGCGCTTTGATATCGGGGTGATCGACCCGGAAAACGGGCAGCGAGAGTGACTCATCACTACGTGCGAACACTTCGAGGAGCCACTCGATCGCTTGAAGTTTCTCACCGGCTACGTTCACGCTTTGCTTGCCGCTGAGAAGCAGCAGACTCGACCGCGCGACCGTGTCGAGCGGCTTGATCCGGCCCTCGTCCGATACGGCGATCGCCCCGATGCGATCCAGATCGATGCCCTGCGAATCATGCGAGCGGGGCCAGAGCCGGCCGGCAACGATCAGAACTGCGAGCCCGACGAGGCACCAGTACGCTGTGCGCTGGATGGAATTCATGACCGCCTCCCTCCCCGGGCCAGAAGCTTTCGACCGAAGTGGACCAGCATGCCAAGCGTCACCATGGAACACGAAACATACGGGATCAGCCAGCCCGGGTTGCGCACGACCTGCAGCACCGTACCCGAGTTGTCGGGTTTGTACGAGGCCTGATAGAACGTCTCCCCCGCGTACCGCAGCGGGTGGTTCATCGAGATCGTGGTCTGGCGATCCACACCACGCTCTGGATCGATCAGCCGGATTCGGCTCGAGAAATTACGAGGGGTTTCGGTGCCCACAAACTTGTCATGCCTGAAATCAATGAGCTCGATGCGATATGGCTTGTATTGGCGTTCAAATCGGAGTTGAATGGAGTACGTCCGATTATCGATTGTGACGCGTTCGGGCTGATTCAGATGCACCGAGACAAGATACTTTCCGATCGCTTGGCCCTGTCGTAATAACGTTATATTTGCCGACGGGACGTCCACCGTGGATCCATCAACCCCGTTGGCTGGCGGGAGCGGAATGGCCTGGAACATCCGGCCGAAGCCGGTTGATGAACCGTCCGCTGGTTGGGACCTGCGGTTGATCTGCGAGTTTGGGAACCACTGATCGACACGGATTTCAAACGGGAGCAATCCGCTCGAGACGGGCGTGAGCCCTCGTTCGAGCAGCCGCTGCGGCACAACCACAACGAAATCGTCAGCGGGGTCCGACGAATCGATCACCGCGAGTTCGCAGCTTCGGATGTCTTCGGAATAATTCGACCAATCCCCTTCAAGGATCGACATCCGTCCCTCTTTGGCCGCAAAGCCGGTGACAAACTCGCCCACGATCAGGAGGATGATGCCCAAGTGTGTGATGATGATCCCCGCGTTCTTCGGCTTGTACTTGAATCGCGTGAAGTGGGCCGCGAGGAGATTGATCAGCAGGCCCGAGCCGATCATGACTCCGCCGGGAAGCACGATCGCTCCGGGTATGCGGGCGACAGAGCGTGGAACGAAGAGTTGAAAGTCCACGCGCACAAACGGCGACCTGAAGTACTGATCGACAACGGTCCAGACGCCCGACTCGACCTGCGCGAGCGTGCCGGCAAAGATCAGAAGCATGCTCAGCGTTAGAAGCGTGACCGTGATCTTGAGCGAGGCCAGAGATTTGAGGACTTTGGTCATGGTGTGTCATCCTCTGTCGCATCGATCAGTTCGGCCAGTGCGGTGAGATGACGCAGCTCTGATTCCGCGGCCTCGGCGCTGCCCGTGAGCTTGAGAAACCACGATCGGCTCGGCTTGGCAATCGTGGCCACGAGGATACGGAGAGAGCCATCCGCCGTGCGTTCATCAAACATCGATGCCGATGGGCTGATCCGTGTGAGCTCGACCTGGGATGGGTCTTGCACCTGCGTGAGTCCGAGTTGTGAGCGCCACATGTTGACACTCGGGAGCAAATCCGCTCCAGGTCCACGCAGGGGCGTGAGAGTGACTCGGCAGCCGCTCTCGGTGGCCCAGACCGCTGCGACCATCTGAGATGGTTGTTCCAGTCGGCTCCAGCCGGGTGGGGGGGGCCAACGCATGATCGCGTTCTCGATCGAAGATGCATTTGCCGGAGTCCCGGCTGCCATCGGGACCGATTCAGTTGCGGAAGCTTGAGAGGTCGCTTGACCATCGAGTCTGATAGACAGTGCGAATTCAATCAGCGCGTCCCGAACACGCCCGACGAGAACGGGCTCACCCTGAGCTTTGACAAACCAGGTCTGGCCGTCACCGGGCTGGACGATTGCCGCGAGCAACCTCTGGCCGCTGGTGATGTCCAGCACACGGATCGCGTGGTTTGAAGCCGTATGTGTCTCAAGGGTTTCCTCGATCTCGTCTTCGGAGACTGGAGGGAGTTGGATCTGCCCCCGCCAGCGGTTGACATTGGCCGCCAACCCACCCGCAGCGCCAGCAAATGCAGCGACTGAGATCTCGACATCACCCGGCTGGGCAACAAACGTCGCGATCCGGAATTGCTTCGGAGCGGGATCGAACCGCCAGTCGGATGGAACATCCCAGATGACTTTCTGCTCGGCCATCGCCTGCCCGGCTTGAGCAACCTGCCCGGGTCCCTGTGCGGTCATCATGGGCGTTTGGTTGGTCACGCGTGGCACTCGGTACGCCCGGACATCCTGGCGATCGCATCCGACCATGACTGGCAGGACACCTATGGCAATCCACTTGAGACGCCGGAGTGAGTTTGTGACTGTTCGTTTCGCTGCCATGTATTTCTCTCTCGAACTTCAGCTCCCGAGCACCGTGCGTTCGTCGAGAACTTCAATCATCATACAAGACAGGTATCGAATCGAACTTCTGGCCGATGGGAGTGCAATACTTGCAGGAATAGCGTGGGTACCGGTCTTTGAGTTACCGCGAAGAACTCAGCGGGGTTGGTGGTGCCGTAGGGATCGATCAGGGTGCTGTGCCCTTTGTGGATATCCTCGATCAGCTCGGCGTATTCCTGCCCGAGGACGCGGGCCCAGTCGCGGTAGCTGGAGGCAGGATCGAGATTCGTGCTGCATCCCAACACGATCCGCAACTGGCAAAGGGCCGTTGATAACAAGCTGAACGCAGAGCGGTTGCTCGGCGGCCCGCCTTGGAATCGGCTGCACGACGGCGTCCGCCGGCTCGTCCATGAGATCCGCGAGGCGTTCCCGGAGCCCGAGTTTGGGACCCGGACGATCGCGCGGCACATCATGCGAGCGGGCATCAGGCTGAGTCGGACTTCGATCAGACGCGTGCTTCAGGAGGATCCGCCAAGCCCGGCGAAGCAGCACCCCAAGGTCCGCATGACCCAGGTGCCCGATCACGTGCGCCATCCGACGAGGCCGAATCAGGTCTGGCACCTGGACATGACCGAGATCCGTGTGCTGGTGAAGAAGATCGAGATCGCTGCGATCGTCGACGGCTTCAGCCGGAAGCTCGTCGCCATGAAGGCGTATCACAGCGGAGCTGGTGGAGGCTTCGATCAAGAGCGGTGGGGCGGTGCCTCGGCAGAGAGGAGGTATTGAGCCCAGAATCAGGATGCACAGGCGGTGCGTCCGAGACGATCCAAAACTGACCTCTCCGGTCATCCGGGTCTCTCAACACCGCCGAGATGCCGCATAGGGCAAAGCACAAACTCCTGGTCCACCTGAATGACGGGATCTGGAGGGGCTCGGGGCGTGTGAGGCGGCGACATCTGATTCGGAGCCGTAGTGAACGGCGAGGCGGGATGCCTTGCTTCTTGCTACACGCTTGGCTCGACCGCTACTGCTTCACTGGGTCGTAAACAACTGTGATTTCGCATGTTGCGGCAATGTAATCCGCGAGTCTTGAGAGTTCCACTCGCCCGGCGAGGCGGATACCTGTTGTGTCCTGCGCGCATGCAATGTCGCTGCATAGGGCTGTGTAGAGAACGACCAAGTACAGCTTCAATGGAATGCGAACGATCACGCCGCGGGAATGTACCTCGAAGCAGGCCGGCGCGGAAGCGATTTGGGCTGGAGTTAAGAAAATTGTTTTGTCCCGCACGCGTCCGCCCAAAGCAGAGGCATTGGGCAACCGACAGGCGGGACTTTGATCGATAAAGAGTGATTTGAGTTCAATATGCGCAAACGTGGCTCGGTCGGATTCAAAAATGTGTCTGGGGAAAGGAACTCCAAACGGTCTTGTGCGTCACAAGGAAGTCAGAAATCGATCGTCGGGAAGCTTGGCCGAACTGCTTGCCACTGAGCATCACCTCCGAGGTCAAGCTGTCAAGCATGAATGATTCGCATTTGTTGTGCGTCCACCGAGATTCTCGGTTGACGCATCATTTTAATTTGGTATTCTGCTGCCAAATTCCGCCCGCCCTGGTCGCAATGCACAGAGGGATTCCGCATGGCTACTGCTCGATTTGGGATTGGTCGCTTCCATGCCCACTTTCGATTCGCGTTTCTATCACTCACCGTGACCGCCATCGGTGCGACCGCAGCGAGCGGATCGGCACAAATCGACCCTTGGTGCTCGATGGGTACGAACGTCCTGTATCCTTCCGTAGCCGACGGTGCCAACGACTGTGCGGCAAGCTCAAACGTGGAATTCGTGAGCGGATCCCCGGATTACTACACCTGGACGACGACTCCCAGTACGGCCTTCGATTCTGCTTGCTGGTGGGAATTGCTCTCGCAGAATAATCATAATTCATCGCAACATGTTGTAATGTCAGAATGGGCGTTTTACAACCATACTGACGTGCCTCGGGGCTTTCCGCTTGGCGTGCATCTTGCAAGCACACCGCCGGTGGGTGACTTTCTCCCACCTTCTCCGATTCTCGGAAATGATTCGGTCGCATTGCTCCCTCCCGGGAGTACTCAGGAGAGTACTTGGTGGGATGACCTCGGGCGTCCAACAATTGACCAACAGATCGACCTTGTGACCGGGCTGCCCCTGATTTCGTCGCGAGATCTTGAGCTGCCGTTCGGAGGGGCGACCTTTCGCCTCAATCGAACAAGATCGAACAAACACCCGGCTGGACGAATTTACGGTGGAACCTGGGGGAGTCAGGCTTGGTGGGACTGGGCCGGCGAGGGCTGGATGGTCAGCGAAAACCCACTCCTCGTCATCGACTCAGCGGTGCCCGACTTGGTCGGCAACCGCCCCATTACGTGCTGGCTCTGGCTTGATGCCCACCACTCGATCCCGTTTCAGTACATCGAGAGCAATGACCAGTACGCCGCCCCGCCCAGATTCCGCGCGCGAATGCATCACAATGGTGACCGCAGTCAGTCAATAGAACCGACGCAGTTCGAGGTGTGGCTCTACGACGGCCAGCTTAAGTACACGTTTGTTGTCATTCCTGAGGATGTGCCGCCAAATGCCGAGTGGAATCGTGATCTGGTGCAATATATTACAAATAGACCCCTTAACGGTACAACGAATTTCCACGACCAACCCTACTCGCCAGATCAGGTCTTTGCGGGCTCAGGCACAAACTGGCATAACCCATGGGATATTCAGACGAATCCCGGCGTTGGTATTCCTCGCTACGGACTCTGCGTCAAAATCGAAGACAGGTTCGGTCACGCAGTGGATATCAAGTACCACGATACCGCCCGCTCACTTGCCGAGTCTGATGACGGTACCCCTGGCTGTGAGGATTGTGTGCAGCAGAGCCGGCGCAAGGGCCTGATCAAACAGGTAACCCTCTCAACGGACGGCGTGACGAATTGGACGCTCGTGTATCGCCACAAGATGATCTGGCGGAGCATCTCTACTGGTGGGGGTGGGTTCTCGGTTCCGACTTCATGGATCGCGACCGGAGCTGCGGATGCATACCGCGAAGCGTTCTCGTACCCGGCAATTGATCGTATCTATGCGTTCGAGCACGACGATGATGGAACAGGAGTCACATCAACTCAGGTCGATGGCCTATTGGCCGATCTCGTTTTCTTGGAAGAGGCAGAGGAGATCGTCGACCCAGTCGATCTTGATCGATCCGGACCGTTAGATGAATTCGCGACCGATACGACATATTCCGGCCCGGCTTCAACAGGATGGACTTCGATCGAAGACCGTTTGAGATATGTTGTTTCGTACCATTACGAGGCTCCCTATGGGAGCGGTGTGCAGTTTGACCCCCAGCTTGCCAAGGTCCGCACGGTCACGATCAACAAAGACACCGGAGACAGGGGTGTTTCCACAAAGGCTTTCAAGTACACGCCTGAATACACAGACAACGAGAGTGGGGATAACTCCCATCGCGCGGATCGGGACATTGCGTGGCTCGAAGCCGTATTCACGGCGTCAGACGTTCATAGCATCATGTTGGCGAAGGAGGCGGAAGTCGATCCGATACCTTCGGGCCTCACAATCAATCACTTGGCGCTCTGGCGATCATTAACGCAGTCGGCCATCGACCTCGATGCCGGCTTAGATCAGTCGGATCTTGATCTTGCCGAGCAGCTCCGAAAGTCGGCCTCCCTGCTGATTACACCGGGATTGTATGACGACGGAGGATTATTAAGCGCGAAGTGGCCAACGAATACGCCAACTGGCGGGACGTGGGATGCGCCTTCGCCGGCGGGATTACTCAGATCACCATCGGTCGGTGGTCGCGCATATCTGTCGGCCCTTGGGGACGATTTCACGGCTCGGAATGATGGAAATTGGTCGACGGTAGGGACAGCGAGCTTGACAGATGCGACCGGTGCCGAGCGTCACATGCGTATCCACCGGTTGATGGCCTTCCCAAACATTGATCATCCCAACGGTGAGTTAATGGAATATGACGACTACCTCGATTGGGATGATTTGCCCGTAACAGCCAACACCGATCCGGTCAACTTGAATTGGGCAAATTACGCAAGTGCACTAGATATTGATATCGATGAAGCCAGCGGCATCGGCTACCTGCAAGCGAGTGTGTTTGTCAATCCATACTACTACCGATCCTACGAGCGGCACGCAAACGACCAATTGGTCAGTGTCGGCGATCTCACCAAGCCGCGTTGGATCGCGATCGTCGATGAGTTTGAATCGCGCGATTCGATGATGGAAGAAACAGAGGAGTACGAGGGGAACTACCTCATCAAAGCCGGCCAGATCAGCCGTCGCGTGGTCGAGATGAACGCGTACGGCTACATCCTGCGCGACCGGACATGGACCTACACGGAAGACGGCTACATCCGTGAGGGCGGCGGCCTCGGCGAGGAGTTCGCTTACGTGACGGTCGAGGACTACATCGACCTTGCAAGCCTGGACCTCCCGTCGTGGCTGGATAACGATGAGAACAGCGGTGCCGGCGACGGGGTCATCGATAGTTCGCCCGATCTGAGGGTGTTCCTCGACGATATCGTGCAGGTCGAGCATCGTTCGGTAGGCTGGTCCGTGGCCGACAATGACTCGATGATCGACGAATCTGAAAATGGCATCGTCAGATTCATCGAGTACGGTCTCTTCGGTGATACCGAAAACTATGACGAGATGCCAATGGGCGTTCGGTTCCAGAAAATGGCCGAGGGCATCAAGAAGGGGACTTATTATACGGGCACGGCGTTCGAGCTTGGCTCGAACCCGCTGTACACGCGTCAGTACTTCCGTGATCCCGATCGCCCGAGCGACATCACGGCCGACGTGGCGTTCTCCGGTGCCGCCGGGCCATCGACAAAACTCACTTCACCACCCGATATCGATCAGACACCAGACTTGGACGTCACGACGACGAGGGTGCTCTCGGCGTACGACACAACGAGCTCGACGGGCGATTCGTATCTCGATCTGCCGCTGATCGCGCGAATGGTCGTCGGGCCGCCTCGACAGGTACGTCCTGGTTCAGATTGGTTCTATCCGGTTGAGGTGGAGCACTACGTCGAAGGCGTCACCGAATGGTCGGCGACCGGACAGCTGTCGCACCCGATCGACCCGCAGGAATCCGATTACGACAATCTGATCAACCCCGATCTCTCGGCAAACACATCTCCATTCAACTCGCTGACCTGGACCTACTACAAGCGGGATCGCCACGGGCGGTCGGATTACACGGTGCTCGACTCGGATGAAAGCACTCAGGTCACCACCGATTACGACGACTACGACATTCCCCTGTATCCGACTGGGTGGGAGCGATTCCCGGATGCCCAGACATCAGCGCCACACAGCTTCGTCACGGACTTCGAGTACGATTCGAACGGGCTCAGCGATGTCTATTACCCCAACGGGTTCCGCTGGGCCAGGCGTCAGTTCTCCGAGGATGTCGACGCGGACGGCATCAAGGATTGGACGTACGAGTTTATATTCAACGACCTGGCGTCCAACGGCACCGGCGAATTTGTTGCCACATCGCCGGGCGAATACAGGAAGTATGAAGGCGAGGATACGCGTGGCGTTCCAGAATTTGATCAGCGTGTCCGCTTCCTGATCGACATCGATCTGGACGACCCCGACTTCATCGAGGACACGCTCGTCGCCGCGATCAAGCTGGCCGAGGACGATCCTCAAACGTACACGAGCCCGGTCGAGAAAATGGCCGAGATCCTGTTTGCGATCGATGCAAACGGGCGTCTGCAGCGCGCCGAGATGATGGACTACGACCCGCTCGGCCGTGAGATGGCGATCGGGTACACCGAAGTCAACGATCTCGGTGAACTGTTCCGTGAGCGTGGCATCGACGGCACGATCAGAACGCAGATTCGCAACTCACTCGGTCAGACGCTCCGTCGGTACGTCGGCACCGTCGACTTGGGATGGTTCGGCACGCAGACCGGCGCCGACAACATGAAGCTCAGGGAGCGCATCGAGTACGGCGATGGCGTGCACGACGCCTGGCTCCCGACGGTGGTCCGACGCTACCTGGACGAGCCCGATTGGGATGACGATGGGTACGACGACCACTTCAAGAAAGTGACCGTCACCGATCTGGATGGGATACCCACCGTCACGAAGTACGACTGGCGCATGCGTCCCGTCGTAACACAGAACCATGCCAAAGGCGATCTCAGTTCCAGTGACATCCTCTCAACATCGGTGACCTATCTCGATCACGCCGATCGCCCCGTGCTCGAAGCGACGTTCGGCGTCGGGGACCCCGGCCTCGGCGCGGGGACCGATCCATCGGCCTTTGAGGAGGACGAGCTTCCCCCGGACCCTGAAGACCTATTCAATCTCACGGTCCCGCCGACATCGGTCGTCGAGAGCGTGTACGGCCCCGACGGCACGCTCGTCGAGCGTCGTGTCTACGACACGAACTGGGCGTACGGCGTGGGGACGCTCGAATACACCAGCGAGATCATGCTGAACGGCCTCGGTGGGCAGCCGGTCTACAGCCAGGTGGTGGGGGCCGCCGCTGAAGTGACGCGCATCGACAACCTCGGGCGCGTCGCCCAGGTCGCCAGCATCGTACCCGGCACCATTTCGAGCACCGATGATGGGTACGAACTCACACGGACCGACAACACCTTCGACGCCGATGGCAACGTGACCATGGTGAGGCGCTGGGAGCGTGTCGTCAGCGACACCGATCCAGTGCTCAGCGCGTCCAACGCGGTCTGCAGCACGACTGCGAACTGGTACGACGAGAAGAAGCGTCTCGTCGCCACCGCCGATCTTGGCACCGAGGACGAAGACGGCGTGTACGAGAACCCCGCCGGCTCTCGCTACGTCTGGGAAGCGGCGGATGTGCCGTACTACCTGCCGACCTCGGACACCCTCGACACGCAGTACCTGCCGGGTAGTGCCCAGGTCTGGATCTATGTCTACGGCGACGGGAATCCGAGCACCCCGGCCAGTGACGACGACGAGCAGATGACTCATACCGTCGATCCGAACGGGATGGTGACGAAGTACGAGTACACCGGCACGGGCCAGGTCTGGCGAAAGATCGAGAACGTCGCCGCCGCGAACGCCGATGAGCGACGCTGCACGCAGTACGAGTATCGCTACGGCAAGATCCAGCAGATCATCGCGTACGATGAGTATCCAAATACCGTCGAGGACGATGATGAAAACGGTGGCGCCGGGGATGGGTATATCGATGGTGTTGGGTACCAGCAGACCATTGTCGCTTACGATGACGCGGGCGATGCCGGCGGGCTGGACCCGGATAACGCGGACGGCGAGTACGGCGGCGAGATTGTTGATTCAACGTTCGCGGTCGTCTCACGCGACGGCTCTCTGATTACGACGGTCCACCTCCCCGACCCGTCGACGGGCATGGTCAACGAAGCGAGCCAGACGAGCCTCGACGCGACCCAGTCCTTCAAGCTCCGCTACAACTTTGCAGGACAAGTCGCTGAGCGCATCGACGCCGAAGATCGATCCTTCCGTTACACCTACGACGACCTCGGGCGTGTCGCCGAGATCCAGGTCGGCTATTACACGGGCAGCACCTACGCCGTGGGCTACGCGGTCACAAGCGGCGTCCCCGCGGACCGCGTCGCGAAAGTGGTATACACGTACGACGACGAGAACCGCATCGAGAGCGTCACGGCGTACGACCTGAGCGCCAACGTCGTTTCCCAGAACGTCTACGAATACGACGGCCGGGCCAACATCACCCGTGAGTACCAGCAGTACGGCGACCTCGTCACCACAAGCACATCCCCGTTCATCGAATACGAATGGGACTACCGCGCAACCGAATTCGGCACTGGTTCGACGCAGATCAACCAGGTGCTGCACCCGGGCCATGACCGGGTCGCTTCGATCCTCTACCCGGTCCCGGTCTCGACGCAGACGGCGCGCGAGCTGACGTTCGGCTATGGCTCGACGGACAGCCACGCCGACAAGATGAGCTGGCTCGAGACGGTCGATTCGAACCTCGGCTCGCCGGACATCGCGCAGTTCTCGTATGCGGGCAGCGGCAGGCGTGTCGAGCACCGCGCGGCCGATCAGAAAATCGAATGGACGCTCCACACAGGCACGGGTGTCGGCCTGGACGCCTTGGACTCCTTCGGGCGGATCTGGGCGCACGGTTATCGCGAGGCGACGGGCTCCGGGATCCTGTACCGCGGACGCAACACCTACGACAAGGTCGGCAATCTCACCGCCACACTCGTCGAGCAGGCGTATTACTCCGGCTGGACGGCCAACGACCGCAGCCGCGTGAACACCTACAACCTCCTCGGCCAGCTGACCGGGACCAAGATCGGCCTGGCCACTTGGGATTCCACGAACGATCGCTGGAAGATTGACAGCGGCGACCTCGATCGTGAGGACACCTGGACGCTCGACACGCTGGGCAACTGGGTGGGCGATCAGAGCAACCCCGGGCGTGAGATCGCGGGCGATCTCGACTCCGGATCGATCGGGCCGAGCACGGGCTTCTGGACGTGGGGGACCGACGGCACGGACGACACGCTCGGGTTTACGCACCACACCGACATGCGGAACATGCTCGCCGATCTCGAGCACGATTTCGACGGCCAGACCCCGGCCAACATCACTCCGGTCTACGACGCCGCCGGCAACCTGACCGACGACGGGACCTATCTCTTCCAGTACGACGCGTGGAACCGTCTGGTGCAGGTCAAGCTCAAGTCGTCGGGCGCGATGCGTCGCCACTACACGTACGACGGGCTGGG
>JBGSIX010000060.1:0-8285 GCA_041742315.1 Phycisphaerales bacterium
GGCGCGTGATCCGGTACGCGAGCAGTTCCGTCGCGCCCGCGATCGCTTCGCGCATCACCGCGAGCCCGCCCTCGCGCTTGAGCAGCTCGTCCGGGTCCTTGGCGTTGGTGTACCCCGCGAGCGTCGCGATTTTCGCGTCGATTGGGAGCGTCAGGAAGACCTCGACCGCGCGGTCGGCGGCCTTCTGGCCCGCTTCATCGCCGTCAAACAGCAGGACCACCGTGTGGCAGAGCCGCTGGAGGAGCTTGGCGTGCTTGGGCGTCAGAGCCGTCCCGAGCGTGGCGACCGCGTTGGTCAGGCCCGCTTGGTGACACGCGATGACGTCGGTGTACCCCTCGGCGATCACCGCCACGCCTTCTTTCTGGATCGCTCGGCTCGCAAGGTCAAGCCCGAAGAGCGTCGCGGACTTGTCGAACGCGGCGGACTCGGCGCTGTTGATGTACTTGGGCTCGTCCTCGTCGTTGATCCGCCGACCGCCGAAGGCGATCACGCGCCCGATCTGGTCGCGGATCGGGAACACGAGCCGGTTCCGCTGCGCGTCGTATGGGCCCTTGCCCTGGTCGGAGGATTTGAGAAGCCCCGCGCTCAGGAACGGGTCGAGCTTGTGGCCCTTCTCCGCGAGGTACAGCGCCAGCCCGTCCCAGCGGTCCGGGGCGGCCCCGAGGCCGAAGGCATCGACCATGTCCTGGGTGATGCCCCGGCGGGCGATGACCTCGCGGGCCTTCTGCCCGTGCTCCGGGTGGCGCAGGATCATGCGGTAGAACTTGTCCGCCAGCTCGTTGGCTTCGAGCAGGACGGATCGGTTCACGCTCTCGGCGTCGTCGGACGCGGTCCGGCGTCGGCCCCGCGATTCGAGCTTGAGCCCCGCGCGCTCGGCGAGGAACTTGAGCGCCTCGCGGAAGGTCATCTTGTGGTAGTCCTGCACGAACGTGAAGACGTCGCCGCCCGCGCCGCAGCTGAAGCAGTGGAAAATCTGCTTGGCGGGCACGACGTTCATCGAGGGCTTCTTGTCGTCGTGGAAGGGGCAGAGGCCCACGTACTCCCGGCCCTTGGCGCGGAGCTCGACGTGCTCGCCGACGACCCGGACGATGTCCGACGCGTCGCGGACGCGCTGAACATCGTCGGTGCCGGAGGTTTCGTGCATCACAGGCCGATCCATGCCCCAAATGCCCCGGGCCGCTCCCGGGATCCGTGTATCCATGTACCACACCGCACGAGACGGTTGCGAACCGGCCATGCAGCGATCCACCAGTGCCTGCTCGCACCGGCTCGGCCAACGCCGATTCGATTGATCCAAAGGGGCACGGGCGCGCCTGTCGGGGTTGTCCGCGCCGGAGGAGGCCTTGATGGCTCCCGGCTGGCGGACCAAGGGGGTCGCGCTCGGCCTGCTTCTTCTACGGAAACGGTAGCACGGGTTTCGTTCCGGTCCATCGACTTTGCCGCTCGGGCCCCCGGACACCCGCTTTCCGGCCCCGAATCGCAGATCTCGGACCTAGGCTCCTTCATGCAGAGGCTTCTGGTCCGGTTTTCAGGGCGTGTCCAGGGGGTCGGGTTCCGGATGACTGCCCAGGCCGTCGCCCGGGATCTGGGCCTGACGGGCTGGGTCCGCAACGAATCCGACGGCTCGGTCCTGATGCAGATCCAGGGGCCCGAGGACGCCGTGGCGAGATGCCTGACTTTGATCCCCCAGAAGACGTTCGGACGCGTGGACGAGGCGCCGCGGAGCCCGATGCCCATCGAGAGCGGCGAGGCGGGATTCGAGATCCGTCACTAGCGGCTTGAAAGTTCCGCTCAGCCGACAGAAGTTCGCCTGTATGCAGCGAAGAGGCGGAACGCGTTCGCCCGCTTGGGCGTATCCTTCAGGCCCGGCCGATCATGGTTTCAAGGAGGAGCGATCACGATGTCCGGTGCCACCTCGTACGACACGCTCGACAGTCTCAAGGCGCTCGTCTCGGATGCCTACGTCAATCTGAAGGTGAGCCTGAAGCTCGAGCTGACCAAGAGCCGCGAGACCGTGCTCGAGCTCTTTGATCGTGTCCGTCGGCAGTACCCCTCGATGAGCCAGTTCGGTCGTCACGGCGAGGAGCTCGCGCTCGAGACGGGCTCGGGCGAATCGCCCTACCGGTGGCTGGCGGTGCGCTCGCGGAACATCCGCTCGGGCATCGTCAATCCCGCCGACTTCCGCTCGGCGCACGACCTGCACAAGCACATCCTCGAGGTCATCCCCTATTACCTCAATATCAGCCCCCTGGATATCGAGTCGATCGAGCTGCTTTTCGGCGCGGACCTCGTCGCCAATGGCAACCACGACGAGGCGGTGTATTCCGCGTTGGTCGCCGACTCGCCCCTGGCCAATCTGCTCGTGCATGATTGCACCGTGACCGATTGCCAGCCCGTTCTGACGACCAACGTCCCCGACAGCCCGGGCACCGAGATCCAGTACGAGGTCAAGACCCGCCAGCACGGCCAGGGCCGCGAGGGCGAGCACGGGGGCGATCCGATCAGCATCTACCTGACCGCCCGCAAGACCGGCCCGCTGACGAACCTCGACGAGCTGGCGACGACGTACTCGGAGCTGGCGCGCCGGGGCGAGCACCTGGTCGAGCACGCAATGATCCCGGCGCTCGTACTCCCGATCCGCCGCGCCATCACGACGTTCTGATCACGCTCAAAACGGAAGGACAGCGCTCTGCCCATGTTGCTGCACAACCTGACTACGCTCGCGCAGCAGCCACGGAGCGAAGCCGTCGGCGAGGTCGTGGTCTGGGTGATCGCGCTCATCGTGGCGGTGATCGCGCTGGGCATCGTGCTGATGCAGCTCCGCCGGCTCATGCGCGAGGGCGACAAGGCCAAAGCGCAGGGGCTCCTGCTGGACGACCTGCGACGCCTGCGGGACGAGGGGCTTCTCTCGAACGAGGAGTACCAGAAGGCCGTGGAAGCGATGGCGAGCCGGATGTCGGCCTCGGCGGGCACCAAAGCGTCCGCGGAATGAACGTCTCCGGCGAGTTATTCTTTGTCCCGCCCGCCCATACGGCTCACCAGAGCGGGGGAAGTGCCAGAAGTGTTGATTCGGTTGCGTGCAGCGCCGATACAATTTGCTGAGGCACCGACCTGGGTGGGCGAGAGGCGCAGGCCTGAGGGTGCACGAGTCCTTCTGAATGAGTGAGACCAGCGCATGGCCAAAGGTCGCGACAACGACGGCACCGGCGAGACCCAGGGCACCACGGGCGAGGGATTCCGCGGCAGGCGCGTGACCACGTGCTCGTTCTGCGGCAAGACCAGCCGCGACGTCGGGCCCATGGTCGAAGGACCCAACGACGTCTACATCTGCTCCAACTGCGTTGACCTCTGTCAGAACATCTTCAAGCAGGAGCGCCGCCGCGTCAGCGCCGACGCGCCGCTCTTTACCGAGGTGCCCACGCCCTCGGAGATCAAGGCCTTCCTCGATGAGTACGTCATCGGGCAGGACGAGGCGAAGAAGCCGCTCGCCGTCGCGGTGCGGAGCCACTACAAGAGGCTCCTTGAGATCCACAGCGGCACCAACGACGGCGACGTCGAGCTCGACAAGTCCAACATCCTCATGATCGGGCCGACCGGTTGCGGGAAGACCCTGCTGGCCAAGAGCCTGGCCCGCGTGCTCAAGGTGCCCTTTGCCATCGGCGACGCCACGACGCTCACCGAGGCGGGCTACGTCGGTGAGGACGTCGAGAACCTGATGCTCAAGCTGCTCCAGGCCGCCGACTTCGATGTCGAGCAGGCCCAGCGCGGCGTGATCTACATCGACGAGATCGACAAGGTCGGCAAGACCTCCAACAACGTCTCGATCACCCGCGACGTCTCGGGCGAGGGCGTGCAGCAGAGCCTGCTCAAGATGCTCGAGGGCACGGTCGCCAACGTCCCGCCGCAGGGCGGGCGCAAGCACCCCGAGCAGCAGTACATCCAGATCGACACGAGTCAGGTGCTCTTCATCTGCGCCGGCACGTTCGTGGGCCTGGACGAGATCATCCGCCGCCGCATCGGTAAGACCCGCATCGGTTTCGTGGACACGGGCTCGACCCACTCGGAGGATCAGGAGAAGGGCGACCTGCTGCAGATGGTCACCCCCGACGACCTGGTCGAGTTCGGCATGATCCCCGAGTTCATCGGGCGACTGCCGATCATCGCGGCTCTGCGACCGCTCCCGGTCGAGGCGCTCGTCCGCGTGCTCACCGAGCCCCGCAACGCCCTTGTGCGCCAGTACCAGAAGCAGTTCGAGCTCGAGGGCGCCAAGGTGACCTTCACCGAGGGCGCGCTGCGGGCGCTGGCCGAGAAGGCCGCCAAGCGTGAGACGGGCGCCCGCGCCCTCCGCGCGGTCATGGAAGAGACCATGCTCGAGCTGATGTACGACCTGCCCGACATGGACGCCAAGGGCGTGGAGTTCGTCGTCGACGAGGCGACCATCCGCGAGAAGAAGAAGCTCAGCGAGATCCGCATCAAGCGCGCCGAGACCGCCTGAGCAAATTGATCGCAATCACATCGAACGAGCCACGACCGTCAGGGAGCGGTTCTTTCTTTTTGTGAGAAGCGTGCGCATTCCGCTCCCTGACGGTCGCGGCTCGTCAGATTCAGTTCAACGGCACGCAGAGCGTTTCCTGCCGGCCCTGGGCCTTGACATAGACCTTGAGGTCTGAATCGAGCAAGCGACGCGCCGAGGCGGCGTGATCGACGATCAGGTGCCTCGAAGCCGCCAGCGGCGGGTTGGCCTTGACGCGCCCCCCCGTCGCCGAGGCGAGCAACGTCAGGTGCGCCCCGATCCAGTCCTTGGCGATCTGGAGCGATTCGAGCGGGCGGGCCATGTCCTGGCCCTCGGCCAGCGCGATCAGGTGCGCCCGGCCCTCGTGGTCGACGGCGATCTCGATGTCGTCGGCATACGGACAGCGTGCTTCGATCCGCGACAGTCCAAGCAGCGAAGCGTTCGAGCCGACCGTGTGCTCGATCGGGCCGAGGCGCGAAGCGGAGACGTCATGGGTCACGGGCTCGGGCTGGGTTGCCTTGGGCTTGGGCTCGACCGTTTCGTGACCCGCAAGACGCAACGCGCCGGTCGTGTCCACGGGCGTGGGCATGACCACGGGGAGCTGCCTCGGGATGCGGGCGAGGATCTCTTCGAGCTGCAGCGGGGTGGTGCCGTCGAAGGTGCGGACGCTCGACCCGCCCGCGGCGATCTTCTCGCTCATCGTGACGTCGGCGAGCCCGGTCTGCAGGAACGAGCGGGCCGCCTTGCGGATTTTCTCCGCGGCTCCGCGTGATTTCGTGCGGTCCGAGCCCATGACGGCCAGGTTCAGAACCATCGGGCGTTCGTCGAGCTCCGAGGCGTCGGCGACGAGCCCCTTGATCGCGCGGTACGCGCCCACGACCGCCGCGTCGTCCGCGCCGGTCAGGAGCGTCACCGAATCGACCCGGTCGATATCGAAGGCCGAGAGCTCGCTGACCGCGTCGGTGCGGATCAGGAACCGGCGCACGCGGGCGGCGATCGCCTGCTCGATCGCGCCCTCGATCGTGTGCTGCTCCTGGAGTGTGGGGGCGTTGTAGAGATCCAGCGTCGTGCGGTCGCCCGATCGGCTGAGCACCGCGACGGGGGCCGCGATCGAGCGGGCCATATCGCGGGCGTGCTGGCTGATCCACGGCGCCGCGATCACGGGCAGGTGACCCGCCACGAGCGAGCTGACGTGGACCGAGGTGTCGCTGGTCTGCCTGGGCGCGGCTGCGGGCTCTTCGCCGAGGAAGAGGTCCGCCAGGTCGTCGAAGGTTTCGAGACCGGCTGCGCTGCTGGACGGACGACCGGATGGAGCTTCCGAGCTCATCGTGATCTCCTGAGAGGTGCCAGCGGCTCCGCCGCCGGGGTTTGGGTGCTTGGACCGGGATTATGTCCCCTTGGGGGGCTCGACCACAACCACGCTGTTGGTTTCACCGTACTCGTTGGGTTCGATGATGGGGTTGTGGGGGTCGGCGATCCACCGCCCGTCCACGACGACGCGGTAGCGGTGCCGACCGGGGGGCAGATGAACGCAGGTCTGATGCACGCCCAGGCGCGGGTCGGCGATCATGCGGTTGGCCCGGATCGACCAGCCGTTGAAGTCGCCCGCGATGGCCAGCTGCCGACCCGTGGCGATGGGCTGGACAAAGAGCACGCCCTGGGGCGTCTGGCGGACACCCAGCATCTCCTTGCCCAGAGCTTCCTTGGTCTTGGAGGGGACGCCGGTCGGCTCGATCTCGGGCTTGGATTCTTCGAGGCGCACCGCAGTGGTGGGTGAGAGCGTCGCCGTGCGGGCGGGTGAGGATTGAAGAGTGGCTTCGCGGAGGCGTTTGGCCAGGGCCGCGATCTCGGCGACGCGGGTGTCGCCCGGGCGGGGCTGGGTGATCGCGCTCAGCTTGGCTTCGCTCACCGGAGCCGAGGCGACGGCGGTCGAGGCGTGCGCGGTCGCGGGCTCGTATTCGGGTTGGCCGTAGCCCAGATCGTTCGATTGCTCGCGGATCTCGGGGGCCTGCGAGACGCAGAGCTCCAGCTCGATCTCCGGGCGTCCCGCGGGGAACGAGTCGGCGGGCTGGGCGTGCAGGGCGACCGGGTGCGTCGGGCGATCGAGCGGACGCCACTTGGACTCAAGCCAGTGCGCCAGGTCCGAGTGGTCGCGGGCGCCGGTCGATTCCGGGGCGTATTCGACCGCGGGCTGGCCGAAGCTGACGGCTTCCTTGAGCTTCAGGTCCCGCCTGATCGGGGTCGGGATCACCTGATCGCCAAATCGCCTGCGGAGCTCCTGGAGCAGATCGCACGCGAGCACCGACTCGGGCTCGTGGAGCGTGGCGAGCAGGTAGAACGGGGCGTTCGCGCCCAGGCGGCGTTGGAGGGATTCGATGGTCTTGGCCTGCTTGAGCGCGCCCTGGAGGCTGAAGAACCCGGTCTCGACGGGGACAAGCACGTCCGTCGCCGCGGCCAGCGCGTTGTAGGTGAGCAGGCCGATCGAGGGCGAGCAGTCGATCAGGCAGACGTCGTAGTCGTTCTCGAATCGCTTGACGACGCGGGCGAGGCGGTGTTCTTTGTCGGGCTTGGTCGCCAAGCCGCCCCGGGCGGCTTCGAGGCCCGCGAGCTTCGTCCGGCTCGGGATCAGATCGAGGTTCCGGCCCGCGCTCCAGACGAGGCGGTTCGGGTCCAGCGGCGCATCGGTGATGAGCGCATCGCTGATGTCCAGGTCGATCCGCTGCTCGGGGATGGCAAGGCCCGCGGCGCAGTGCGACTGCGGGTCCAGGTCGATGAGCAGGGCCCGTTTGCCCCGGCTGGCCCAGATCCCGGCGAGGTTGATCGCTGTGGTGGTCTTGCCGCAGCCACCCTTCTGATTGACGATGACGACTGTGCGCACGGCTGGGCTCCCGCAAAGTGGATCCGCCACGCAGCCTCGCCGCTTGGCGTTGGCCCGTGGGCGTCCTGCACGGGTTATCGTCCGGGCCTCGCCTGCCGCTCCAAGTTTGCCTCGTTTGACACAGACCCCGGGCTCAGCCCGGGCGGATCGCGTCCAAAGCGCTCAGAACCGCCCCTTCGGGCACGTCTCGCACGACCCGGCATCGCCCCGCGGCGATCGGCACGACGAACCGGAGCTGACCCGCCTCGGCTTTCTTGTCGTGCGCCATCCGGGAGAGCATCGCTTCGCCCCCTGGCAGCCCCTGAGCGGTGGTGGGCAAGCCCAGATGGGTCAGGTGCTCGCGGACGCGGTCCGTCAGCGAGCCGTCGTGCCCGAGTGAGCCGCTCAAAGAGCTCGCGCAGACGAGCCCGAGCCCGACGGCCTCGCCGTGGGTGATCGAGCAGGCATCCGTCGCGCCCTCGACCGAGACCCCATCAAGCGTCTCGATCGCGTGGGCGAAGGTGTGCCCGAGGTTCAGGAGCGCCCGGCCCATGTCGCCCGAGGAAGTCTCGTGCTCGTCGTCCGCTACGACCGCCGCTTTGACCGCGACGTTCCGGCGCACGAGTTCGGTCAACGTCCCCGCGTCCTGCGCGAGGATCTGGCTCTCGTGGTGGGTCATCCAGGTGTGGAGTTCGGGGTCGCCGAAGTCGGCGCTCAGCATCGCGTGCTTGACGCACTCGGCCAGGCCCGAGCGGCAGTCGCGGGGCGAGAGCGAGGCGAGTGAGGCCGTGTCCGCGACGACGGCCAGCGGCTGGTGGAACGCGCCGACCGCGTTCTTGAGGAGCCCGTCCGAGGAACCCAGATTGATCCCCGTCTTGCCCCCAACCGAGGCGTCGACCATCGACAGGAGCGTCG
>JBGSIX010000061.1:0-17916 GCA_041742315.1 Phycisphaerales bacterium
CGCTCGCCAGCGGCGAATCCGAGCCCACGCTCATCCGCTTCGGCGTGCAGGCTCCGGTGCCCAGCGGCGGGGCCTCGCTCGGGCTGGCGGCGTAAGCGGGCAAACCGGAACACACCGATCCCGAAGACGGGTTCTGTGGCACGAAGCCGTGAATCACGGGGCATCCGTCTGGAGGCAGGCTGGTGCCCTTTCCATCCGGCGGACCCGGTTCGAGTGAATTCACACTCATGATGATTGGTTCAGAAGGCTTTCACGATGATGCCACGCGGGCATGCCAGAGTTGGATGAATCTCACGGAAAGGAGCGTTCCATGGAATATGGCATTATCGGCCTCGTCGTGCTCATCCTCGACATCATCGCGATCGTCAGCATTCTGGGCGCGGCCAAGGACGTGGCGTGGAAGCTGATCTGGACACTCGTGGTACTGGTCCTGCCGGTGCTCGGGATGCTGCTGTACTTCCTGATCGGCAAGGGAACGTGATAGACTCCGGGCGCGGCGGACCTACCGCATTGGAGACGGGACATGGCGAGCAAAGAGAACACGGTCAGGCTTCATCGCGTGCTGAACGCCCCGCCCGAGCGCGTCTATCGCGCGTTCATTGACCCCGATGCGCTCGTCCGCTGGGTGCCGCCCTATGGCTACCTCGGCAAGATGCTCGAGTTCACCGAGGGCAAGGCCTACCGCATGGCGTTCCGCAACTTCGGCACCGGCAGCGAGCACGCCTTCACGGTGAAGTTCGTGGAACTTGAGCCGAACAAGCGGATCCGTCACACCGATCGCTTCGACGACCCCAACCTGCCGGGCGAGATGGACGTCGAGATCAACCTCCGCCAGGTCATGTGCGGCACGGAGCTCACGATCGTCCAAGCCAACATCCCGGAGGTGATCCCGGCCGAGATGTGCTACCTCGGGTGGCAGGAGTCGCTGGAGCAGTTGGCGAGGCTGGTGACGCCGGAGATCCCGGACGGGCCGGGGTAATCGCTGAAGGCGGGTTCGGAACCGAGGCCCTTACGCCCGTGCCGGCTCGCTCGGTGAGGATCCCCGTGACTTTGCGGGGGCATCATTGGACTGCTTCGGGGGGCTCCACCGCCGCACCGCGAGCACGCCGCCGGCGATCGAGGCGACGATCGCCATCGCCATGAGCGCGACTCCGAGCGTGGTAAAGAGAACAGCGCGACCGATCGCGTCGGTGATCGCATCCAGACGCGATGCCAGACTCCGTGCATCGGTCGCGGCATCGAGCCGTTTGATCGTGCTCTCGGTCTGCGTGAGCGTCTCGTCCAGCGCGGTGGCCGCGGCGGTGTACTCGCGGATGTCGAATGGGCGACCGCTGCTCTCGTCCGGCGCGTTCTCCGTGTCGTCCGACTCGGTGAGGCGAGCGATGATCGGATCGACCGTCGTGCCCAGCTCGTTGAGTGATTGTGTCGCGTCGTCGATCGCACGTGTGAGTTGCGTTGCTTGGTCGGTGGTCTTTCCGGCCGAGGTGACGAGAGACTCGGTCCGTTCGAGGAGCGAGGTGAGGGATTCTTCGCGGTCGGCGACGCTCTCGAGCGCGCGGGTGACGGAGTTGGACAGATCCTCGGGCAACGTTTCGGCGGTCTGGGTGAGCCTCTGGAACGTGTCGATCATTTCGGTGATCTCCGTGGCCGCCAAGGACTCGTACACGAGCGCTTCCAGCCTCCACTGCGTGAGAATGACCAGTCGGGGCGCGAACCAAGTCGCGCTCTCGGAGATCGTTGTGAACTCGTCGAGGCTGTCCGATGCGCTCTCCAGGGGCACGAAGCTGTTGATGATCTGCGAGGGGAGTCCCCGCGCCGAGTCGAGGACCCCTTCGAGCGATGTCCCTCGTCCGTACTCGGCCAGATCGCTGAGACGGATGTACCAGATATCCCGCTGCCCCGAGTTGGCGTCCCACCAGCGGTTGATGATCGCCAGCAGCTCGATTCTTTCCCCCTCATCCATGACCAGCGCCGCGTGGCTCCAGGCCTCGCGGTACAGCTGCTCGATCTTCTGTTCCACGAGCGGGTGATCCTGTGGGAAATCGGCCTCGGCGGTCGCGTTGGCCAGCCGCTTCTGCAAGGTGACCTGCACCAGCAGATTCAGGAGCGACTTCTGCGGGGCGTTGTCGACGACGATGTCGTAGATCGCGGTCGCGCCGTCGAGCTTGAGCCGGTGCGCCTTCTTTCGCAGCAACGGGTCCGTGCGGCGACGCATGATCGTGTCGCACGCCGAAGCCAGAACGACACGGTACCTGTCCGCGTACGCCCGGTTCCTCGACCGGAGCTCGGTCAGGCTCAGCGGCGTTCTCTTGGGAGATTCCTGCGCCCCATCCGGGGCCGGATCGTCGGGGAGATCGTCCCGCGCCGAGGAATCGGAGATCCCCGAAATCGTGGCATCGTCGCGGGCCCCAAGGCCGGGCAGCGACTCACACCCGCCCACGCCAACCGCCACCAGCAGGCAGAGGATGCCGTTCCGGCTGCGATGGACTGAAAGACGATCCCCGTGTTCGTGGCCGTTCCGCATAAAGACATTTCATCACGCCACGATGAAAGCAGCGATCAGGCACGATGAAATCCGGCTCATTGACAACGCGGTCGTCAGGATATCCAATCTTCTGCCTTGAGCCTCGCCGGCATATTGTCTGCCGGGCGCGATGGACGTCGAGATCACCTTCCCACAAGGTGAAGCGCGGCACCGAGCTCTTTATCGTCCTGGCCAACATCCCCGAGGCGATCCCCGCCGAGATGTGCTCCCTCGGCTGGCAGGAGTCGCTGGAGCAGCTTGCGAGGCTGGTGACGCCAGAGATTCCGGATGGGCCGGCTTAGGAAGTATTTGACAGACCAACTCGGGTGCCACGGCATGCCCGTCCTCGGCAAGCCGTGTTTCTGAACTACCAAGAGCACGGCCTGCAAGACATGGCGTAGCACCCGGCGCGCCGTCCGACGGCTTCTCGCTCGGGCTGGCGACGAAAACGCGCCACGGATCGGTTCTGTCAGTCCGATCGCCACACCTGCCGAATCGCTGATTTCTATGACGGGGTCAGTGGCACGAGGAGCACACCAGGGCACCCGTTTGACCTCGGGCGGGTACCCTTTATTTGGGGTGCCACACCATGAAATACCTATGCAATCTCTTGCATTCCCGGCTCACGGTACCGCTATCGCCCGCGGTCAAGATTAAGTAAACTGCAATCGAACTGACGCCAACCAAGCCCAACGGGAGAGTCACATGGAATACGGCATCCTCGGAATCGTCGTTCTCATCCTGGACATCATCGCCATCGTCAGCATCCTGGGTGCATCCAAGCCCGTGGGCTGGAAACTACTCTGGACGTTGCTCGTGCTGCTGCTGCCGGTGATCGGGATGATTCTCTACTTTGTGATCGGGAAGGGCACGTGATCAACTGCGCTGCATAATAATCGCGGAGATCAGATATGCCGAGCAAAGAGAACACCGTCCGAATCCACCGCGTTCTGCCCGCCCCTCCCGACCGCGTGTACAGTGCCTTCACCGACCCCGACGCCCTCGTCCGCTGGCTCCCGCCCTACGGCTACCTCGGCAAGATGCTCGAGTTCACCGAGGGCAAGGGCTACCGGATGTCCTTCCGCAACTTCACCACAGGCAGCCAGCACGCCTTCACCGTGAAGTTCGTCGAGCTAGAGCCGAACAAACGCATCCGCCACACCGACCGCTTCGACGACCCCAACCTGCCCGGCGAGATGGACGTCGAGATCAACCTCCGCCAGGTCATGTGCGGCACGGAGATGACGATCGTTCAGGCCAACATCCCCGAAGTGATCCCCGCCGAGATGTGCTACCTCGGCTGGCAGGAATCGCTGGCGAGGCTGGTGACGCCTGAGATTCCGGATGGGCCTATAGAGTGATTCGTAATGCTATAATACTTCATGCACACTCAAGGGCCATTCCCCGTTTTCATTAGTCACTCGCATCACGATGTAGCAACTGCTATTGAAGTTAAACAACAACTTTCATTGATCATGTGTACCGGATTCCTGGCACACGATGATATTCATGTCTCAGCAGAATGGCACGAAACAATTCTGCTGGCCCTTTCGACAAGGTGGTTCTTTGTAAGTCTATGGAGCCAAGCATACTTAGCCTCTTCATGGTGTATGCAGGAGGCAGGAATTGCGGCTGCAAACTATAACATAGTTGAAATACCGCTTTCGATTGATGGAACGATGCCTCAAGCATTTTCATCGAAGAAGCAGGCTCGCAAAGTCGTTCATCGCCAGCCAGAACTTCTTGATCTGATGCCCGGATTAATGGGGGATGAAAGCTCATCACTTGACTACAAACCTGAATATGGATTGATCGACTACGTGACAAGTACAAATTCTTTTCGTTCAGCCGAATCACGCATGGCGTTGTTAGAGCATTTCTATTATAGACTATCAGCAAACTATATATATCAACTTGCTGACGGCATTATTCGTAATGATCAGATTCACCTGGCAGACGAATGTGTCCGTAAACACATACCGCTGTTCATTCAAACATGCGGGTCACACTTGGGCGCAAGCCAACACGGCAAACTGCAAGACCTCTTACGAAGAGGTAAATAGTACGTTCGATCAGCTAATCCAGTCCTCCGCCTTCAACCTCTCCGGCACATACGTCTCCGTCACGTAGCTGATGTCCTTGGTGATCAGCGACTCGACCTCCATCTTGAAGCCGTTGCGGAGCATGCCCTGGATCTCTTTTTGCCAGGCCTTCTTGTCCTGGAACCACGGGTACTCGGCGATCTGTTTGGCGCGGGTGATGTCGCGGTCGTTGAGGTCGATCTTGACGTCGTCGGAGAGGTCGCAGGCCTCGTAGTCCTTGCTGCGGATGCCCAGGAACTTCGCGTCGGGGATGGCCAGACGCTCGGACTCGAAGGCGAGGCTGATCGAGCCCTGCTTGATGACGCTGTAGATGTAGTGCCCCCACGGGTCGCAGTCGAGCAGGCAGATGATGGGCAGGCCGTGCTCCTTGTTGAGGCGGTGCAGGAGGCGGCGCACACCCCGCGGCGGCTGGCCCGAGCCCTCGGTCAGGATGCAGTTGTGCGTCCGCCAGAACTTGTCCTCGTTGAACCGCTGCCAGACCGTGTCCTTCTCGACATGCAGCACAAAGTCGGCGTCGACCTTCTCGAACTGGATGACGTCGGGCTCGCAGATGCTCGGGATCGCGTACCCGCCCGAGCCCATGCGCCGGCAGTCGATCGTGTCGCCCGAGTCGATGACGGTGATGTTGCCGACCATCGTGCCGCGCTTCTTGGCGAAGATGTGCAGCTCTTCGCGGAGCGAGCCGACCGTGACCTCGAGGTCTTCGAGGATGCCGTCCGATTCGGTCTGGTCGTGGAAGGTTTTCTCTTTCGTGCCGGCGATGGTGTGCAGCCCGCTGTAGAACATCCCGCGCAGGCTGAGCGTCTTGTCCTGCTCGATGAGCTTACTGATGCCCTGCCCGTGCAGGAGCGTTTGCATGAACTTGCGGGCCTGGCCCATGTTAAAGAGCTGGCGTTCCTGGGCCGCGCTGCCCATCTCAAGGATGCCCCGGGTCTTGTTCCACTTCGTGTTCGATGCCGCCCGCGTGGGCACATCAAGCTTGGGCTCGCGCCCGGCGAGCGCGGACTTGACGATGCCCTCGGCGAGCTGCTGGAGACGCTCTGCGGTGACGACGTCGCGGTCCGCGCGCGACGCGGCGACGGCCTTCTGGCCGCCTTTCTTGACGAGTTTCTTGCCGCTGGGCTGCTTCGGGCTAGATGCCTTGGTGGTTGATTTCTTTGCCATGGTTTAACCCTCGAACAGCGTCGCCTTCTCGCCGGCCTTCTTCCTGACCTTCTTCACGACCTTCTTCTTGACGACCTTCTTGCCCTCGCGTTTGGCGGGCTTGGATTCGACCTGCGCCCCCTCGTCGTCTTCGTCGCGGGCGATCTTGCCGTTGTGGACGATGATGACGTCCTCGTCCTTGGCGAGGCGTCCGTGCTCGTCCTTGATGAACTTGCCGTCCTCGTCGAGCTGTGCGTCGGCGATCTCGGTGCGACGCTTGGCCTGCTTGAGCAGCGCGTCGTAGAGCTCTTGGGTGTCCGTGCCGGTCAGCGCGTTGCAGGCCTTGGCGATCTCGCCGATGTAGCGCTCGAAGATGTCGCGGCGTTCGCCCTCGCGCTTCATCTTCTGCCGGCGGCGAATGTACTGCCCGAGCTTGCGGCCGCACTCCTGGAGCGCGAGCTTCATCTCCTTGCGGATCTCGTCGTAGTCGGCGATGGCTTCCTTGCTCTCGCTCGTAAAGGGCACCCAGACGCTGGCCATATGGATCATGACGACCAAGGGGCCAACCGGCGCGGCCCCGCGTGGTTGGCTCATGTTGTAGTTCCGCCACGACGTATCCACGACGCTCTTGAACGAGCAGCACGCCGACTGCTGGTAGAGCAGCGGCACACGGTTGGCAAAGCGGATCACGCGCGCCGGCTGATCGCCCGGCAGGTCGCCGCCGAAGGCGACTGCGGCCTCGATCTGAAACGGGTTGCCGCGATAGACGGATGGGCTCCGGGTGCTGGCGGTGTAGAACTCGGCCTGCACGCCCTTGAGCATCCCCGCCAGCATCTGACGCACGCCGATCGGCGCCAGGCAGTCGGTGGGGGGGTTCTTGAGCTTGGCTTCCTGCAGGGCCTTGTAGATCCGCTCGGCGGTTGTTGTGTCGATCGAGGAGGTGTACGACCTGGGCGTGAGCGTCTTGCTCTTGGCGCTGGCGGCGTCGACCACGTCCTTGACCGTCGCGGGTGTCACGCGACAGAATGCGTTGGTGAGAAAGCCCGAGAGCTGCTTCTCATCCGATTTCTTGAGCATGCCCAGGAACGTGCCCAGCTCGACGCCGTGCGGGTGCGGCTTGATCTCTTTCGTCTCGGGAGGGAGCTCGTCGATCGTGCGCGGGTATTCGATCCGGTCGGCCTTCTCTATCGTGCGGACGATCAACGAGCCCTCCGCGTGAGCGGGGGGGCCATCGTTGTCGGAGTCCCCTCGCTTGCGCGAGGGGCTCGTGTCCTCGTTCGTCTCGCCGTTCTCGATATCGAACTCGGGGCCTTCGCTCGCTTTGTCGGGCGGGATGAACGTGATCTTCGCGTGCGGGTTGGCGATGGCGGTCTGTTCGAGATAGGCCTCGACGCTCGTCTTGCCGCGCTGGTAGCGGGCCTCGAGCTCGATGGCCACCATCGTTCCCGTGCCCGAACTCGTGACAGGGAAGTCGTCGGTCTCGACGTCGACCGTCACCTCGGGCTGGTTCTTGGAGGTGTCCATCGCCAGCTCGATGTGGTGCGCGGGCTTCTTGGCGCTCGGCTTGGTATGGATGACCATGGGCTTGCCGGTGGTCATGAGCCCGTACATACCCGCAGCGGAGATACCGATGCCCTGCTGACCTCTGGACATTTTGAGGCGGTGGAACTTGGAGCCGTAGAGAAGCTTCCCGAAGATGTTCTCGACCTGACGCCGGACGATGCCGGGGCCGTTGTCGGTGACCGTGACCTTGTACCGGCCCGGCTTGGTGGGCGAGGGCGGGGCGGTCAGTTCCTCGATCTTCACCTCGATGTCGGGCAGGATCTCCGCTTCCTCGCAAGCGTCGAGGGCGTTGTCCACGGCTTCTTTGATCGTGGTGAGCAGGGCCTTGCGGGGGTTGTCGAATCCGAGAAGATGCCGGTTCTTGGCGAAGAACTCGGAGACCGAGATCTCGCGCTGCTTGGCCGCCATCGATTCGGCGTTGGCACGAGGAGTTGACGATTTCTTGGCCATGCCACCCTCCGTGGTGGGTCAGAGATCCTGGGAACCGGGCAGAGGGGGAAGGATAGCGGCCCTGTCGCCCCGGTTCGGGCGGCACACCCCAAAGTGAATCACGTTTCAGGGCCGCTTCACCATGAGATCAGAGGCGGACCCCAGTCTCAGAGTTGGGCCACGGGTGCTTTCGCCCCGTGCGAATTTGAAGGAGAACCCAAAATGACAACGCAGACGATGAACTGCATCGAAGCCTGCCAGGAATGCGCGAAGGATTGCGAGGTCTGCCTCCACGAGATGATCGGCAAGAAGTCACACAACGACTGCCCGCAGTGCTGCCAGGAGTGCATCCAAATCTGTACGCTGTGTGCTCATGCGGTGATCCGGGAGAGCAAGTTCATGCCCTCGTACTGCCAGCTCTGTGCCCAGATCTGCGATTGGTGCGCCGAGCAGTGCGAGGACCATGATCATGACCATTGCCGGGCCTGCGCCGAGTCTTGCCGACGGTGCGCGTCGGCCTGCCGCGAGATGGCGGCTTGACGTTCGGACAATGTGCGGCAGGGTGGCAGCTGATTTCGGATTATTTGAAATCTCATGGAACTTCTCTGGAGATTTCGGGTCAGAGTCGTCTGACCCGAGAGATGTTCCAAATCGGAGAGATACAGATGATTCGCAACCTGATCGCCACCGCCCTTGCCTGCCTGGTGCAGACTGCTTTCGCCGAGCCGACCTCGATGCTCATTTTTGCCGGCCCGCCCTCGGGCTGGATCAAGGAATACGACCTCCAGGGGGCGTACGTCCGGGACGTCATCCCCGCCCGATCGTTCTCAGCGCCGCAGTACGGCGCGATCGGGCCCGACGGCCTGCTCTACGTCAGTTCGTTCACAACCCACCGCGTGGCGAAGTTCGATCTCCAGGGCAAGTTCCTGGGCGACCTCGTCCCCAACGACGGCGTGGTTCTGGGCAAAACGTTCCTGACCATCCGGGACGATGAGCTCATCGTCAGCGGCTCCAACAACGGTGCGATCGGGGTCTATGACCTTGCCACCGGCGCGTATAAGCGCAACCTCGTGGAAGAAGGCATCGTCAGCGGGGCGCACACCGTCCTCTGGCTCGATTCGGGCGAGATGCTCGTGACCGACATCATCACCAATTCCATCCGGCGTTTCGCCTCGGACGGGACGTATATCAACGACTTCTCAGCCGACCCGATCCTCGCACAACCCGCCGGGATGGAACTGAGCCCCGATGGCCAATCGCTCTATGTCTCCAACTTCACCAACGGCCAGATTAACGAGTTCGACCTGGCCACGGGCGATCTCATCGGGCAACTTTTCCAGGCGGGCACGGCGGCCGACGACCTGACCTACGGGCCCGACGGGATGCTCTACGCCGCCAGCTACGGGACCAACTCCATCTACCGGTACGACTTCGACGTGGGCAGCGCCGAGGTCTTCATCGACGGCACATCGGGCCTCCGCGGACCCAACTCGGTCCTGTTCATCCCGGCTCCGGGAGCCGTGTTTGTGATCGCCCTGCCCGGAGCCCTGATGCTCAGGCGGCGACGCTAAGAAGGTGTGTTCGGCGTGATTTCCGAGCCCCGCGGCCTATCCTTGACCCCACACCGAGGAAGGAGCACAAGCGATGGAAACCACACTGATTATCTTCAAGCCCGACGCCGTTCAGCGGGGCCTGATGGGCCGGATCATGAGCCGCTTCGAGGAGAAGGGCCTCCAGATCGTCGGCTGCAAGCTCATGCAGATCAGCCAGGAGCTGGCCGCGACCCACTACGAAGCGCACAAGGAGCGTCCGTTCTACAAGGGCCTGGTCGGCTTCATGACCAGTTCGCCCGTCCTGGTGCTGGCGGTCCGAGGCAACAACGCCATCGCCGTGTCCCGCAAGATGATGGGCGCGACCTTCGGCTCCAACGCCGAGGCGGGGACGATCCGGGGCGACTTCGGCGTCTCGAACAGCTTCAACCTGATCCACGGTTCGGACAGCCCCGAGGCCGCCGAGCGTGAGCTGAAGCTCTTCTTCAAGGACGGCGAAGTCCTGGACTACAAACGCGCGGTCGAGACCTGGGTCTACGACATGTCGGGCGGCAAGGCCGAGTAATCGGCGCAGGGCCCGAACGCGATTTGCGTTTGTGACAACCGAGAATCAGTGCGACCGGCTGGCGGCGTCCGCGTGACGCCCGGCGGTCGTGCGCGCGGGCCGGACGCTGCCGTTGGTGTGCGCGTGCTCGACGGGTTCATCGCCCGGACGAACCGGAACAGCAACCGTCACCTCGGCGGCAGCAGATCCCGAGTTGGTCTCGTGATCAGCGATGATCTGGTCGGCGACCTCGCGGCGATGCACCGAGACTTCCCGTGGGAACTCGAAAGCAACACGGACGCGATCGCCCTTGATCGAAGCAATCCGCACAACCCCGATGGGATTTTCCGGATCACCGATGACAACTTCTTCGCCTTCCCGGCGCGTGATGACCAACATCCATGCTTCCCCCGGCCGGCGACTACGAGCCTCGCCGATCCACTGTTCAGCAAGCATAGCGGAAAGTGCTGTCGGATGCGATACCCTTCCAGGGTCCGAATACAGAAAAATATTTCTCTCTAATCGACGGCCACGACGGAGGTTATCTCGGGGATGTGTTCCTTGAGATTCCGCTCGATGCCCAGCTTGAGCGTGACGCTCGAGGAGGGGCAACCGACACAGGCGCCGTGGAGCCTGATTTTCACGACACCCTTGTCGCTGATGTCGATGAGTTCGACATCGCCGCCGTCGGACTGGACTGCGGGCCGGATCAGGTTGAGGATCCGAAGCACACGGTCTTGGAGTGGAAGGGTTGCCTGCATGACGTTCGAACCTTGGACTGACCCTGCCCGTTCCAGTCGCACCGGATCCCGGGTTCGCCGGATAATAGGCCGGATTTCGCTCGCGCTGCTCGGGGTGGTGGTCCTGGCCTCGTGCGCGAGCAAGAAACCCAAGCTCTCGGACAACATGCTCGAGGATCTCCGCAACCCGGATATCGCCCTCTCGACCCGCCTGTCCCTGGCGGAGAACGTCCCCCAGGCGATCAACACCGGGGCCATCCAGCAAGCCGACGCGATCGAGGCGTTCAAGGACATCGTCTGGATGCGACGGATGCCCTCGCCGCTGCGGGTGGCGGCCGTCGATCACCTCCTCGGCCAGAACGCGATGCTCAGCGAAACCCAGGGCCTCGCCTTCGTCGTCGGCATTCTGCCCACCGAGACGGACCTCGCGGTTCGGCACGTGCTCTCGCAGCACAGCGTTCGGCACAACTGGGTCGGTGCGACCCCCGCCCTCGTCCGATCGTTCTCGAAGCCCGACCGTACGGTCCCCGACGCGGAACGCCCCGAGAACATGGCCCTGCTCGAACTCCACCGGGACAAGAACATCCAGGAGATCGTGTTCGACACCTTCGTCGAGCACAGCCCGGAACTCGACGCCGAGCTTGGCACGCGCGTCCGGCGCGATGCCTGGAACCTGCTCTCGCGGCTCGACGCCTCGGGCGAGATGCGTGTGGACCTGCTCAGCTCCTTGCTCGATACACCCCCGCCGAGCAACGATCCGATGCTGAGCGCCATCCGCCGCGGCCTCGTGGACCTGCGCACGATCCCGCTCACCGGCGAAGAACTCGAATGGCTCACCCAGCTCCACGAAGCCAAGGGCGTCGAGGCCAAGCGGTGGTGGGATGAGGCCAAGGCCGCCGTTGCGGCACTCGACGCCAACCAACGCCGGGGCCTTCGCATCCGGCATATCGAGGCTCTCCGTTGGGCGAGTCTGAACCACAAGGAATGGGTGACAGCCCCGCGTGCGGATCTGCTCACGGTGCTCGATTCGAGGCTCAATGCCCGTTCGCACCGCAGGCGAGCCTCCGACGTCATCCGATTCCGCTCGGAGGACCTGTCGTCCCATCAGGACGAGATGGCCTGGCCCGATCTGCTCACCGCACTCGTGCTCGACGACGCCATCCAGACCGAACGCATCCGCTCGGCGCTCTTTGACCAGGCCGAGGCGGACCGCAACGACACCTCAACCGAGTACGGCGGCATCGTCCGCATATCGATCCGGAGCGGTGAGGGCGAGACCTACGTCGCAGCGCTGTACGAGCCCAAGCCCGTGATGCGCGAGAGCGACACGAGCTTCGTCGCCTCGCCCGAGATGCTCCTGGAGAGCGGGACGGCCCTGGCGCACTACCACTTCCACGTCCAGAGCGTCAACAACGGGCGCTACGCCGGTCCGAGCGACGGCGACATGACCTACGCCGCAAGGTACGGACGAGCCTGCGTTGTCTTTACGGCTCTCGACGAGGAAACCCTCGGGGTCGATCTGTACCAGCCCGACGGCGTGGTCCTCGACCTCGGCGAGATCAAACGCCCAACCAAGAACTCCTGATGAACGGACCAGCCGATGCTGACAGCGAACGAGAAACGCGTGTGCGAGATCATCGCGAGCAAGCACGAGGCGTTGCTCGATGACCTCCGCCTGCACGTCGGGACGCCCACGGGCGGCGGGAATCTCAAAGCGATCGAGCGTGCGCGTTCGCTCCTGACCGCAAGGCTCGAAGCCATCGGCGCGACGACCACGCTCTCGCCGGGCGAGCCTCGGCCCGCGTGGCTCGGGCCGCAGATCCAGATCCCGAATTCGTCGCTCAGCTCGAAACTCATGCCTGGCATGCCCTCGGTCCTGATCGCGGGGCACCTCGACACCGTGCACGACCCGGAGGGGCCCTTCCAAGAACTGACGATCGCGCCCGACGGCAAGACCGCCAAGGGCCCCGGGTGCGTGGATATGAAGGGCGGCCTCGTGATCGCGGTCGCCGCGCTCGAAGCGCTCGCCGAGGCGGGCGTGGAGTGCTCGTGGTCGTTCTTCCTGAACGCGGACGAGGAGACGGGGACGTACCACTCGCAGCGGGCGCTCCGTGAAGCCTCCAAGGTGCACGACTTCGGCCTCGCGATCGAGCCCGCGCTGGCGGGGGGCGAACTCGCCATCGAACGCGTGGGCTCCGGGCAGTTCCTGGTCGAGGTCCACGGCAAAGCGGCGCACGTCGGTCGGTCGTTCACCGAGGGCATCTCTGCGGTGACCAAGCTCGGCGAGATTCTGGTGAAGATCGGCAAGATGCCCAAGCCCGAGCGGGGCATGATCGCCAACGTCGGGCCGCTGGTGGGGGGGAAGGCCGCCAACGCGGTGCCTGATTTCGCATCGGCCTTCGGCAATGTGCGATTCCCAGATCAGACCATCGCCGAAGAGCTTGGTGCGATGCTCGATGCGCTGGCCACGAAGGGCGAAAGCCTGCCCAAGGTCGAGGTGCACCGGAGCTTCAACCGCCCGGCCAAGCCCGAGATCCCGCCAACGCGGGCGCTCGCCGAGCGTGCTCGCGGCGTCGCCGAGGAACTGGGGCAAACGCTTCCATTCGCCAAGACCGGCGGCGTCTGCGACGGCAACATCATGCAGGACGAGGGCCTGCCCACAATCGATACGCTCGGCGTTCGGGGTGGGGGGCTTCACACCCCGGACGAGTGGATCGACCTGACAAGCCTCGTCGAGCGATCCCAGCTCCTTGCTGTCCTTGTGATGCGGCTCTGCCAACAATAACCCGAGGGCGCTCGCCCCGAGCGTCCGTCGGTGGTTCTCCCCTCAGTCGACCCCCCGTTGTGGTCGATGATCCGGGCAGATTCCCGACCGAAAGCCGGAGAGCGCGATGCCCGAGACGACCGTGACCCAGAGCGTTGGAACCAAGATGGCAGCCGATCCGGCGATCCAGAGCGCGATCGATTCGATCGTGGCGCAGGTGCAGAAGCACTCGTCCACGATCACCGACGCCCGCCCGCCCGTCGAGGGACTCACGGGCGACTACAAGGACCTGCTCGACCGAGCCGCCAAGGTCAAGGGACGGGCGCTGCTCTACCCGCTCATCGGCAGCGGCGCGGGCAACGGGCCGCTCGTTGAGATGGCCGACGGCTCCGTCAAATGGGACATGATCACCGGCATCGGCGTGCACTTCTTCGGGCACAACCACCCGGAACTCGTCCGCGCCTCGCTCGAAGCCAGCATCCAGGACGCCGCCAAGCACGGCAACCTCCAATCCAACTTCGACGCGTTCCGATTCGGCGAAACGCTCCTCGAACTCGCGGGCCGCAACAGCCGCCTCTCCGAGTGCTTCGTCACCACCTCCGGCGCCGTGGCCAACGAGTGCGCGCTCAAGGTCTGCTACCAGAAGCACGCCCCGGCGAGCCGCGTCCTCGCGTTCAAGGACTGCTTCATGGGCCGAACGGTCACCATGGCGCAGATCGGCGACTCCGCCGCAGGCCGCGACGGCATCCCCCTGACCACACAGATCGATTACCTGCCCTTCTGGACCGAGGCCAACGTCGCCAGGGCCGGGGGCGAGGCGAAGTTCATCGAGCAGACCTGCGCCCAGGTCCGGGAATACGTCGAGCGTTACCCGCGTCAGCACGCCTGCTTCATCTTCGAGCTCCTGCAGGGCGAGGGCGGCTTCAATGTCGCGCCGCGCGAGTTCTTCGTCGCGCTCATGGACATCTGCCGCGAGCACAACATCGCGATCTGGGACGACGAGATCCAATCCTTCGGCCGCACGCGCGAGATGTTCGCCTACGAAACGCTCAACCTGGGCGATTACGTCGACGTCTTCTGCGTCGGCAAGATGACCCAGGCCTGCGCGACGCTCTACACCAAGGAATACTCCCCCCGCGCGGGCCTGCTCTCGGGCACCTTCACGGGCGCGAGCCAGGACTTCGCCGCGGGCACGCGCATCCTGGAGATGCTCCGCGATGGCGATCTCTACGGCCCATCGGGCAAGCTCGCCCATCACCACCAGCTCTTCTGCCAGCACGTCGAAACACTCGCCAAGAAGCACCCCGCGTGGTTCCCGGCGGTCCCGGGCCAGAGCAAGCACGCCGGCGGCATGGGCGGCATGATGCGCATGACGCCCTTCGGCGGGGACAAGAACAAAGTCATGGCCGCCAGCAAGGCGTGCTTCGACGAGGGCGTGATCCTTTTCTGGTGCGGTCACGGCCCGTACCACGTGCGGATGCTCCCCCCTGTGCCTGTCCTAAGGGACGAGCACTGGCCCAAGATCTTCGAGTGCATCGAGCGAGCCTTCGCCAAGGTGGCCGGGTAAACGGATTCGACCCAGCGGGTAGGCGCGTCCCCGCAGCAGTACGAACGACGCGCAGGCCACGGGAGGCCAATATGTATCTCATCAGGCGGGCCAAGCTGAGCGACACACCCACGCTGCACAAGCTGGCGAAGATGGTCCACTTCATCAACCTGCCGCCCGACAAGGACATCATCCAGGCGAAGATTGTTCACAGCCGCAACACGTTCCTGAAGGCCGCGGGCGTCGAGGAGGGCTACGAGCCCGAGGTCGTGCCCGAAGAAGTCAGCCGCGCGGTGAAGTCGGACAAGTCACTGGGCGGCCTCGGCGCCACGACGCACGAGTCCGACCTTTTCATGTTCGTCCTCGAGGACACCGAGTCGGGCATGCCTCTGGGTTCGAGCCAGGTGCTCGCCAAAATGGGCGGCCAGGGCAGCCCCAACGTCTCCTTCAAGCTCTCGCAGAAGCACTTCTTCAGCAAAAGTCTGCAGACCGGCACCTCGCACATGGTCGCAGAGCTCTATCTCGACGAATCCGCACCGACCGAGATCGGCGGGCTCATCCTCCAGCCCTCGTTCCGCGGGCACAAAAAGAAGCTGGGCCTCTTCCTGAGCATGGTCCGGTTCCACATGATCGGGCTGCAACGCTCGATGTTCGCCGACCGCGTGCTCGCCGAGATGATGGCCCCGATCACCTCCGAGGGCGACAGCCTGCTCTGGGACTACCTCGGGCGCCGCTTCGTGCCGCTCAGCTACGACGAGGCGGACCGCTTCTGCCAGTACAGCAGAGAGTTCATCACCTCGCTCCTGCCCAAGGAGCCGATCTATCTCTCGCTGCTCCCGCCCAACGCCAGAGCCGTGGTGGGCGAGGTCCACACCGAAACCCGCTCGGCCCGCAAGATGCTCGAGCGTCTCGGTTTTGAGTACCGCAACTTCGTCGATCCCTTCGACGGCGGGCCCCACCTCGACGCCAGGACCGACGACATCCTGCCCGTCGCGCACACGAACCGGCGCACCGCGACCGAGGCCGTCGCCGCCTCGCGCTGCACCGAGATGTGTATCGTCAGCCGCCTCGATTCCGACGGCGAGTTCCGCGCGATCCACGAGAAAGTCTGTCTCATCGACGATGAAACCATTGGATTGACGAAGGAATGCATGCGGGCGCTCGAGATCGACAAGGGCGATATGGTCGGTGTGACGCCCATGAACTTTCTCACCAAGCCGCAGGGGAAGGCGATGAAAGACACGAAGAAGAAGCCCGCCAAGAAATCCTCACGCAAAGCCAAAGCCGGGAGCGGTCGTTGATGGGGCATCATGAGGCTCTCAAGCACGCGCCCAGCGACCTGATCGCGGGCCAATTCCGCTCGCTCTCGGGTGACTCGATCCGTTCGACGAACCCCGCCCAACCGTCGCGAGCAATCTGGCAGGGCTCGCCCGTGCCGACGCACGTGGACGAAGCCGTCGCCGCGGCACGCAAGGCGCTGCCCGTCTGGTCGCAGTGGCCCATCGAGCGCCGCATCGCCGTGCTGAGGCGATTTCAATCGATCGCGACCGAACGCAAGCAGCAGATGGGCGAGCTGATCTGCGACGAGACGGGCAAGGCGCTCTGGGATTCGCTCGCCGAGGCGGGCATCCTCGCGGGCAAGGTCGACATCACGCTCGATGATTCCGAATTCGGCGGCTTCCACCGCGTCAAGCCCTACGGCTTCGACATCACCGCCTCGCGCACGGGGCAGTGCCACTACCGCCCGCACGGCGTGATGGCGGTCATCGGGCCCTACAACTTCCCGATGCACCTGCCCAACGGGCACATCGTCCCGGCTCTCTTGATGGGCAACACGATCGTGCTCAAGCCGAGCGAGAAAGCGCCCGCGACGGGTCAGGCGCTGGTCGAGATGTTGAGCGAAGCCCTCGAAGCCGAGGGCGCGCCGCCCGGCGTGGTCAACCTCGTCCAGGGCGCCGCCGAGACCGCGGTCAAACTCACGGCGCACGCCGACATCGACGGCATCCTCTTTACGGGCTCATGGCCCGTCGGACGCAAGATCCTCGAAGCCAACCTGGATCATCCGGGCCGAATCGTCGCGCTCGAACTGGGCGGCAACAACCCGACGGTCGTCATGCCCGATGCGCACCTGGAACAATCCGCGATCGAAGTCGTCAGGGCGTCCTTCATCACGACGGGCCAGCGCTGCACCTGCACGCGCCGCCTGATCGTGCATGAGGCGATCGCGGACCGTTTCATTCACGCCGTCGTCGAAGCCGCCAAGCGCATCGTGGTGGGGGATCCCAGATCGGAGAAGCCCGTGTTCATCGGCCCGCTGATCTCGGCGCAGGCCCGCGACGCGGTCATGAGCTTCCATGAGAAGCTGATCGCCAGCGGCGGCGAGGCCCTGCTCCGCTGCGAACCCCGTTCAACCGACGGCTCCACCGATGGGCACTACATCACCCCCGGTGTCATTCGTGTCAAGCGGTTCGTCGCCGACGATTCCGACGACTGCGGCTGCGACCAGGAAGTCTTCGGCCCGATCCTGCGTGTCACCACCGTCAAGAACCTCGACGAAGCCATCCAGCAGGCCAACGCCACGCGTTACGGCCTCGCCTCGGCGATCTTCACGACGAACCCTGATGCCCAGAAACGGTTCATTGCCGAGTCCCGAGCGGGCTGCGTGAACGTCAACGCCGGCACCGCGGGCGCCAGCAGCAAACTCCCCTTCGGCGGGCTCGGCCAGTCGGGCAACCACCGCCCAGCGGGCTCGGTCAGCCTCGATTACTGCGCCTATCCCGTCGCCTCGATGGTCGAGTCGGGCGACGCCGCGCCGCTCCCACAGGGCATGGCCTTCGACCCCGCGTGGCTCGGAGACAAGGCGTGAACACGCGCAAGACCGAACTCCCAAACGCACGCGTCCAGCCACGATTCGGCGGCATCGCGACCTTCGGGCGCTACCCGCGGCTCGAGGACGTGCAGGCCGAGGGCAAGGGCGTCGACTGGGCCATCGTCGGCGCGCCCTTCGACGG
>JBGSIX010000062.1:0-29851 GCA_041742315.1 Phycisphaerales bacterium
CGGCGGCATCGCGCTGGCTCGCCTCGCCCGACCGCAGGCTCGCAATCTCCCCGCTCGCCCGCCCGAGCCGAAGCCCAAGCCAGACCGCAAGCCCACCAAGACCGACCACACCAATCCCCAGCACGACAAGCACGATGACCATGGCCAAGTCTACACCCTGCCCATTCCCGAACCTCCCCCTCCCTCTCCCGCGCCCCGCGGGAGAGGGTGCCTCGCGCAGCGAGGCGGGTGAGGGTCCGCGCATCTCCTTTCCCCATCCCCTTCTGCCAGTTTGACACCCCCCGCCAGCGCGCTGCGAACCCCCGGCAGCCCCTCTCCACGCCCACCCCCGCCCGGGGCCTCCAATCCCCGCTTCCCCCCCGGGCACGCCGCTTGCCATCTGTCTCCCATGCAGTCGGTGCGCCCGGACCAATTCGGATCAGATGGCAGCGGTGGGGGTGACCCCGCCCAGCGCGCCCACGCCGGCCCGACCAACCGGCTCAACATGCTCCTCTCCGACGCCTCCTATCACCACGACTCCTGGGCCGAACGACTGCCCACACTCCTCGCCCCCCTGGGCATCCAGGCCCACCGCGCCGGCTCGGGCCACCACGCCTCACAGCTCATCGAGTCCATGACCATCCACGTCGCGCTCGTCGACCTCGGCCTCCCCATCGAAGCGGGCGACCCCACCCAGGCCGCCGAGGGCGGCTACCGCCTCCTCGACATCCTCGCTCGCCTTGCCAACCGACCCCCAATGGTCGCCATCACCAGCGCCCGCACACCCCGCGACGAAGTCCGCCAGGTCAGCGCCGCCCTGCGTCACGGCGTCTTCGCCGTCATGACCCGCCCACGCACCGCCGGCGACGTCGAAACACTCCTCGAAGTCCTCAGAAGATGCGTCACAAGGCACTACAAGGGCCAGTGGCCCGCCTCGTAACGCCCGTTCACACGTTCATTCCGTCCACCACGTACCAGGAGATCAAGAAATGGCCACCAAGACCCGCGTCGCGATCCGCCCCCTCCACGACAAGATCCTCGTCGAGCGCGATGAGCCCGAGCAGACCACCGCCGCCGGCATCATCATCCCCGAGTCGGGCAAAGAGCGTCCCAAGACCGGCACCGTCATCGCCGTCGGCGACGGCTCACTCAACACCGAGACCGGCGAACGCATCCCCATGGGCATCAAGGCCGGCCAGCGCGTCATCTTCACCAGCTACGCCGGCACCGACGTCAAGCTCGGCGACGACGAGTACCTCATCATGAACGAGTCCGACGTCCTGGCCATCGTCGACTAAAGCCCCAACTCCGCCGGAGAAACGACCCATGACCTCCGACCAACTCCGAAAAGCCCTCCTCGGCTGCAAAGGCCGCCGCGACGCCCACCTCTGCTTCGCAGGCGTCGAAGGCGAGGCCGCGCACCTCACCATCCCCGCCGCACTCCTCGTCCCGGATGAGGACGACCACCTCGTCAAGCTCACCGACGGCCGCTCCGAATACGTCATCGACGCCGACCGCGTCGCCTGGGTCCGACTTTCCGCAGAATCACACACACTCACCAGTCACTGAATCACACACAGGAATCTGGCCATCTGGCCATCTGAATATCTGGAGATCTCTCAATGGCAGCCAAGCAAATCGCATACGACACCGACGCCCGCGAACGCATCCTCCGCGGCGTCCAGAAACTCGCACACGCCGTCAAAGTCACACTCGGCCCCTCGGGCCGCGTCGTCGTCATCGAGAAATCCTTCGGCGCGCCCACCGTCACCAAGGACGGCGTCTCCGTCGCCAAGGAAATCACACTCGACGACCCCTACGAAAACATGGGCGCCCAGATGGTCAAGGAAGTCGCTTCCAAGTCCTCCAAGGACGCAGGCGACGGCACCACCACCGCCACCATCTACGCCGAAGCCATCTACGCCGAAGGACTCAAAAACATCACCGCCGGCGCCAACCCCAACCAGGTCAAAATCGGCATCGACATGGCTGTCAAGTCCATCGTCGACGAGCTCACCAAGATGTCCCGCCCCGTCAAGTCCTCCAAGGAAATCGCGCAGGTCGGCACCTGCTCCGCCAACCAGGACGCCACCATCGGCAAGATCATCGCCGAAGCCATGGACAAGGTCGGCAAGGACGGCGTCATCACCATCGAAGAAGGCTCCGGCATCGAGACCTACGTCGACCTCCTCGAAGGCATGCAGTTCGACAAGGGCTACCTCTCCCCGCACTTCGTCACCGACCCCGCCAAGATGGAGTGCGAGCTCGACAAGCCCTACGTCCTCATCCACGAGAAGAAAATCTCCTCCGCCAAGGAAATCCTCCCACTCCTCGGCAAGGCCGCCGAAGCCGGCGCGCCCCTCCTCATCATCGCCGAGGACATCGAAGGCGAAGCACTCGCCATGCTCGTTGTCAACAAGCTCCGCGGCGTCCTCAAGGTCGTCGCCGTCAAGGCCCCCGGCTTCGGCGACCGACGCAAGGCCATGCTCGAGGACATCGCCGTCCTCACCGGAGGCCAGCCCATCATGGAAGAGCTCGGCATCGACATCGAAAAGCTCGAGCTCAAGGACCTGGGCCGCGCCAAGAAAATCATCGTCACCAAGGACGAGACCACCATCGTCGAAGGCGCCGGCAGCTCCAAGGACATCAAGGCCCGCGTCGACCAGCTCCGCCACCAGATCGAGAACACCACCAGCGACTACGACCGCGAGAAGCTCGAAGAGCGCCTCGCCAAGCTCGCCGGCGGCGTCGCCCAGATCAACGTCGGCGCCGCAACCGAAGTCGAAATGAAGGAGAAAAAGGACCGCGTCGAAGACGCCCTCCACTCCTGCCGCGCCGCAGCCGAGGAAGGCATCCTCCCCGGTGGCGGCGTCGCCATCCTCCGCGCCCGCCGAGCCCTCGAAGCCCTCAAGAAGAAGGCCACCGGAGACCAGCGCGTCGGCATCGACATCGTCTCCCGCGCCGTCTCAGCCCCCGTCAAGCAGATCGCAGCCAACTGCGGCCTCGACGGCTCCGTCATCGCCTCCAAAATCGAGGAATCCTCAGACGTGAACTTCGGCTACAACGCCGTCACACACGAATATGGAGACCTCGTCGCCATGGGCGTCATCGTCCCCACAAAGGTGGAACGCGTCGCTCTCCAGAACGCCGCCTCCATCGCCGCCCTCCTCCTCACCACCGACGCCGCCATCGTCGAACTCAAGGAGAAGAAGCCCAAGGGCGGCCACAGCCACGGCGATGAGGACTTTGATTACTAAGGTGTTCTGCAACCAGTTCGGTTGGGCTTGTCTATCGACAAGCTCAACTTTTTGAGAAGGCTTGATACACATAAGTCCCGGCAAAGATTGGGCTTGAATTTTTGCTATATTTGCGGAAAGCCACTTGGGTCCGAACGAAATCGGGACCACGTGCCACCACGCAAAGTTTTTTCACGTAATGGGCGTACTGATCCACTGGTTTTACCTGCGCACACTCTGTGCAATTCAAAATACTCGGATAGAGACGAAAAGATTGCACAGTTGCTTAGGTTACAGGTTCCCGATGAGTACACGTGGGAATCAAATCAGCTAAAATTCAAGCTAACTGAGCAACAAATTCAAGCTTATCCAGGTCTTAGTTTGGCAAGAATCGAAGGTTCGCAGCTCTTCTCGTCTGTCAGACGCTGGATAAATGGCTTTCATGCCGCACTATACCGCCAAGCCGTATACCAAAATGCAAAGTTATCCATCATACTGCCATTTCCAAATTCGAGTAGTGAAGACGAGTCTGCTTTTCAGATAAATGAAGCGGATGCTATGTTTGGAGTATTAGCATCGGTCCTTAACGATCGCATCAAGAGATCGCTTACAGATGGGATTATTGCTTACAAAGGCGAATTGCAGTATGAATGTTTCTGGACATTGACGGATAGCGGTCAAACTATGTGCATATTTGGTTTAAGGGTACACAATTGGGAATTACTCGGAGAAACACCATTGACGGGCCGTCGTGGCTGTGTGGGATGCTATATATGTAGCAATCCAAGTAATGCAATCGTATACCCCAAGCCGTCATTGAAGTGGATTCTACCAGACCCAACAAACCCATTCTGTGATATACCGAATCCAACGTATGCAAGCATATAGGTCGCCGGGTGCCCCTGATTGATTCCCTCATCCGTGTGGCACTGTTTGCTTGCAAACAGTGCTCTTGCCTTTCCTCAGTCCCCTCTCACACTGCTTGCAAGCAAGCAGTGCCACACAAGTCCCTGATGTCCTACTCCTCTACGCGTGCCACTGTTTGCTTGCAAACAGTGCTCTTTGTCTTCCCTCCCTCTCCTTCCACACTAGATCAGATCCCTTGCAATCCGAGGCTCATACTCCAGAACCTCGTACCCTTTTGTCATCCACTGATTGCACGACGACCATCGCCATTCCTCGGGCCGATCGCACAGCCCGCCCCGCACGGGATTCGCGTGGTAATACTCGATCGTGCTCAGAATCGCCTCGCGTGACCACAGATTCCGATCGTGCCCGCTCCCCGCCTGCCAGAGCCGAAAGGCACCCCGAGGCGTGGTGAGCCGTGACGCCTCGTCGTGCGTGAGCATCCGATTGATCCGAAAGGAGCTGATCCGTTTGATCCCCGACAGCAGCCGTGGCGTGTCTGGCGGATCCTCCGTAGGCACCACCAGCAGATGCACATGGTCGGGCATGATCACAAACGCAAGCACGCGCCAACCCTGCTGCGCGCACGCCTCCGAGATCGCCCGAAGCACGACCTCGGCAATCTCTGAACGATCAAGCAGCCGCACACGCTGATACACCGAGAACGTCAGCCCCCGCGCGTGGTTTGCAATCTCGAATCTCTTGATCGCCTTCCGCGCTTCCGACCCCATGCCTCCATTGTAAGATGTGTCCCATCATGTGCTGCGTGCCACTGCTTGCTCGGAAGCAGTGCTCTGCCTGCTTGGTGTCTGTGTGCCACTGCTTGCTTGCAAGCAGTGCTCTTCTCCTCCTGCCCCTCCCACACTGTTTGCAAGCAAACAGTGCCACACTCTCGCTCAAAATCCGCGACACGCGCCCCCGCCCCCTTGCCCCCGCCCGGATCCGCCGAACAATGGACCACAAGCCCTCACTCCCCCGCAAGGAGAACCCGGGCCATGTCCATCACGCACGCACCGCACCGCCACGTCTCTCTTCCTCCCTCTCCCCCCGGGGAGAGGGCCGGGGTGAGGGCTCCTGACCTCTCTCTTCTCTCCAACTCTGACGAGCCCCAAGCGCAAACGAGGGTCTTCCCCCTCCCCCTCCCTCTCCCCTCGGCCGAGAGGGTGCCTGCAAAGCAGGCGGTGGGGGTCCGCTGGCGTGTGGGTCAATGAAAAAAGAGCCGATTGCTCGGCTCAGTGGTGAACGGGGGCGAGCTTTGGTGGGTCAGAGCCGGATATTGGTCACCGGCACCGAGTAGCTCGTCTGCTTGAAGCTCTTGCCGCCGTATGACGACCATGTTGTGGTTTCCAACGTGCCGGAATGGATCCCGATGAGTTCCATCTGCCCGTTGAAGGTCGGGCCGCCGGAGTCCCCCTTGCTGCTGTTGAAGTCGAAGTGCATCGCCCCCGAGGGGCTCTGCAGGTCGGTGAGCTTGCCGATCCGGATGCGCATTCCGCCCAGGTCGGGCCGCCCGTACGACATGGCGAGCTCACTGACAGCGGGCGCCGACTTGGCGATCTTGACGGGCTTGGCCCACTTGGGCGCCTCAACTTGGCTCAGCATCGCGAGGTCGATGGTGTCCCACTTTTTGATCTCCTTCGGGCGGTCGTTCCACAGAATCATCTGGCCGGCGTGCCCGGCATTGCCCCCGAAGCCGATGTAGATCTCATCGAAGTACCCGTCCAGGACGTGCTTGGCCGTCAGGATCCGCTTCCCGTCGATAAGAACGCCCGTGCCCGTCACAGAGTGCCACGACGTGTGGCGGGGGTCGTTGTATGTCCGCACCTCGATCCACACGACCGCAGTTTCAACATCTTCGGTGTTGAAATGTGCGTCCGGACGGAACAGCTCCGTGGCCACCCCTCTCGACTCTGCCATTGCGGGGGCAAGGCCGAGTGCGCCAGTTGTTGCGAAAGCGAGAACCAAAGTCTTCAGTGTGTTCATCGTGATCTCCGGGTCTGAGTACGCGGCAAACTCACGCTAGTGATTACATACTAACCATATAAATCGGCCGAAGTTCTGGGATTCCGCCAGAATTTCTCGAATCCGACGAGATGAGACCAGGCGATGCATGTATGCAAAATGTTTGGATATCAAGTGAACGGCGGGTGGCCCTGATTGACCCCCTCCCCCGTCGCCGACGGGGGAGGGGTCTGCGAAGCAGACGGAGGGGGCCAACTCAGTCCTTCCTCTCCCCCCCGGGGAGAGGGCCGGGGAGAGGGGCTCCGCATCTCCCTTTCCCCCCAGTGCCTTATGCCCAGTGCCTAATGCCCCCTCCCCTCCCCCGAAATCCTCCACCACCCAACCCCAATGATCCCCCGCACCCGCCGCGCGATCACCGCGCCGCGGCCCAAGGGGACCCCTCGATGTCCGAACCGTCCGCGCCATCCGTCCGCCGCCACGATCTCGACGCAATCCGCTCATTCGCCATGCTCCTGGGCATCGCGCTCCACGCCGCCCTCGCCTACGTCGGCGGCCTGTGGGTCGTCTCCGACGAACACACCTCCGCGGGCCTGGGCATCTTCGTCGGCGCCGTCCACGGCTTCCGCATGCCCCTCTTCTTCCTGCTCAGCGGCTTCTTCACCGCCATGCTCTGGAAGCGCCGGAGCCTTGCGGGCCTGCTCACCCAACGCACCAAACGCATCCTGATCCCGCTGCTGCTGGGCTGCCTGATGATCGTGCCCACGATGTTCGCCGTCTCGAGCTGGGCCGTGACGCAGAAAACCGAGCAGATCCTCCAATCCGCGCCGACGGACGACACCCCGCGTGAGCGCGCCCCATCGTCCGACATCTGGACCGTCGCCGCGTTCGGCGACATGGAAGGCCTCCGGGCCTACGGCAAAGACGCGCCGGATCTGAACACCCCCGACCTCATGTACGGCGTTACTCCGCTCGGCTGGACCGCGATTAAAGACACCCCCGAAGCCACGGCCTACCTCCTGGACATCGGAGCCGACGTCAACGCGCCCTACAAGGACGGCAACCGCCCCCTCCACACCGCCTGCTTCTTCGGCAGAGCCGACGTCGCCGAGCTCCTCATCCAAAGCGGCGCGGACCTCAACGCGCTCAGCGCCGCGGGCGAGAAGCCGATCGAGGCGATGCGGCACAACCAGCAGACGACGTCGTTCATCGCGAACCTGCTCAGCGTCCCGATCGATTTCGACGAGGTCGCCGCGGGGCGCGAGCGGATCCGCGCGATGCTGGAGAACGCGGACCTGCTGCGGGAGAAGGCGGCGGCGCCCCTCCCCGCCGAGCGCTCGGGCGAGTGGGGGCTGGTTGTGCTCCTCAAGAACCCGGTGTTCTTCCATCATCTCTGGTTTCTGTGGTTCCTGTGCTGGCTCAACGCGGGGTTCGCGGCGGTGGTGATGCTGGGCCGGTACCTGCCGAGGGTGAAGCTGCCCGCGGCGCTGGTGGCCTCGCCGCTCGCGCTCGTGTGGCTCGTGCCGGTGACGATGCTGACCCAGGTCCGGATGAACGGGGGCGGGACGCTCCCCGGTTTTGGCCCGGACACATCGGCGGGGCTGGTGCCGGTGTGGCACGTGCTGCTGTATTACGCGACGTTCTTCGGCTTTGGAGCGGTGGTCTATTCGGTCCGGGGTGCGGGCGCTCGGCTCGGGCGGTTCTGGTACCTGTCGCTCCCGGCGGCGCTCGTGCTCCTGCCGATCGGGCTGAGGCTCGGGTACGACACCCAGCGGGCGGCGGAACTGATCGCGGATGAGTCGGCGCGGCGATGGATTATGGCGGGGGTGCAGGTGCTGTACGCCTGGCTCATGACGTTCGGCCTGCTCGGGCTGTGCGAGGCGCTGCTCGTTCGGGACCACCAGTGGGTGCGGTTCGTTTCGGACTCGTCGTACTGGCTCTACCTCGTGCACCTGCCGCTGATCGTCTTCGGGCAGGCGCTGCTGCTCCGGACGGGCTGGCCCGCGCTGGTGGAGTTCGGGGTGTTGCTGGTGGTGACCTCGGGTGTGCTGCTGGTGAGCTACCGGTACCTGGTGCGGTACACGCCGATCGGGACGCTGCTCAATGGGAGGCGGGAGCGGGAAGGGGCAGATTCGGTTGCGGCGGTGCCGGCGTCGGGCGTCGCGTGAACACGGGGCTCAGGTCGGCGATGAGCACGGAGTTCACCACTCGAAGGGCAGTTGAGGAGATATGGGGAATGGGGTGGCTCAAAGCCTGATTTTCGAGGAGGGGAGCACGGCCGACACGGCCGTGGCACGGGAAGGGGAAGAAGTGGTGCCATCTGCCTCACGGATTTGGATCCGTGGGCTTGGGGTAGACTGGGCTTATGCAATCCAAAGCTGCGACGGTTGATGCGTATCTGGAGTCCCTGCCTGCGGATCGGCGCGAGGCAATCGGTGCGGTGCGGCGGGTGATCAGGAAGAACCTGCCCAAGGGGTACGCCGAGGGGATGCAGTACGGGATGATCGGGTACTTCGTGCCGCACTCGGTGTATCCGGATGGGTACCACTGCGACCCCAGGCAGCCGTTGCCCTTTGCGGGCATCGGGAACCAGAAGAACCACATGGGGCTCTACCTCATGTGCGTGTACGGCGACGAGGAGCTTCGCGGCTGGTTCGTCAGGGCGTGGGAGGCTTCGGGCAAGAAGCTGGACATGGGCAAGGCGTGCGTGCGGTTCAAGAGGATCGAGGATGTGGCGCTGGATGTCGTGGGCGAGGCGATCGCGCGCGTGCCGGTGAAGGACTATCTGGCGAGCTACACGTCCAAGATCCCCGCCAGCGCCAAGCGGTCGGCGAAGCCGGCCTCGAAGAAGAAGGCTGCGGGCACGAAAAAGGTTGCCAAGAAGGCGGCTTCCAAGAAGGCGACGGCCAAGAAGCCTGCTTCAAAGAAAGCGGTGGCAAAGAAGGCTGCGGCGAAGAGAGCGGTGAGGCGTGGGAAGATTCAGGAGTAGAACTCCATTCGAAAGTTGTTGAGTCAAGGGAAGGACCTCGCTTGCGCTTCGGGCTTGTCGTGAGTGAGGAAGACCCCTCTCTGTCCGCTTGAGCGGACATCTCTCCCCAAAGGGGAGAGAGAGGAATGCACGCTGATTTGCGATTTGGGGTTTTCTGGGGTGGGATTGGCGATGGGCGGCGGGACGCCGTTCCCACGTGGGTTCAGATCGGTCGGCGGCGATTCAGCGTACGTTGCGTTTGCGGCCGATCGCAGCCAGGGGCTTCTTTCCACTCGCGATGAAGTCGTGCAGCTGCCGGATCGCTTCGCTTTGGTCTTTCTGCTCGGCGAGGGCTGCCAGGAGTTCGGGGCGTTGTGGGTTCTGGCGGATGACGGTCGTGAAGATGTGGCGGAGTGTGTTGATTTCTTCGGGTGTCATGCCGCTCCGGCGGAGGCCGACGAGGTTGAGTCCGACGATCTCGTTGCGTTCGATGACCATCATGAAGGGTGGGATGTCGGTTGTGATGACGGTCGCGCCTGAGAACATGCAGAGGCGTCCGACTCTGCAGTGCTGGTGGACGAGGCAGCCGCCCGAGAGGGTGACACGGTCCTCGACGATCACGTGCCCGGCGAGCGCGGTGTTGTTGACGAGGATGGTGCGGTCGCCCACGACGGTATCGTGTCCGACGTGGCTGTTGACCATGAGGAAGACGCCGTCGCCCAGTTGGGTTGGTTTCTCGGTGCTCGTTGCGGAGTGGACGGTGGCGTGCTCCCGGATGATGCAGTTGGCGCCCAGGACGACGCCCGCGGTGGGGGTGCCGGGGAGGAACTTGTAGTCCTGTGGTTCGAATCCGATGATCGCGCCGGGGTAGAAGATGGTGCCGGCGCCGATGGTTGCGGGCCCTTGGATGCTGACGCGTTCGAGGAGCCTGACGCCCGCGCTCAAGGTGATGTTGCCCCGGAGGATGCAGAAGGGGCCGATCTGGACGTCGTCGGCGAGGTCGATGTCGCCATCGAGGATGGCGGTGGGATGGATTTCAGGCATGGGTGATTCTAGGTGGGCCGAGATGCGGTACAACACGCGCATGGAGAGGGTGATCAAGCTTCGGGCCGGGGATGCGGATCGGTATTGGCGGATCCGTCAGCGGATGCTCGAGGAGACGCCTTGGGCGTTTGCTTCGGATCCGGAATCGGACAACGCGCGGGACCCGTCGGGGTTCGTGGCGCGTTTGGCCAAGCCGTTTCATGCGATCCTGGCGACCGAGGATGGAGCGGGTGAGTTGACGGCGACGGCTGGGATCGTCAGGCGGCCGCGGAAGAAGCTGTGGCACCGGGCGGAGGTGTGGGGGGTGTACGTGCGCCCGGATTGTCGGAGGCGGGGGCTTGGGGCGGTGGTGGTCAAGGCGGCGGTTGAGGAGGGGCTTGGTTGGCCCGGGGTTGATTCGATCGCGCTGTCGGTGAGCGCGCGGTCGGAGGCGGATCGGCTCTACACGCGGCTTGGGTTCGAGGCTTGGGGGCGGGAGCCGGACTGTCTGCGGCTGGACGGGATCAGCTACGACGAGGTGCACATGATCCTGCGGGCGCGGGGCGATCTGCGGGTCTGGCCCGATCGGGGTGAGAAGTCTTAGGGGTTGGTGGGGGCGGTATCGGACGTTGCGTGCGAGGTGATTGGGATCTCGGTCGCTCTGCGGCGATGGAAATCCGATAGTCGGGGTAATGGCGCGATCGATTCAGATGCTCAGCCAGATCACCGACGGGCAGGCCGCGTGGGATCAGTTCCTCTCGGGCGCCCGGGGTGCGTTCCAGGCCAACGCCGAGATGGTGCCCGTGCTTGGCGGGGTGATCCTGCTGGCGCTGGTGATCTGGTTGGATCTTCGGCTGGCTCGCTTTCTGGTGTTCAGATCGGGCAAGTCGTCGAAGCGAAAGCACACACCGAGGCCGAAACACTGACCGAGCAGACGGGTCAGAATCGTGATGCGCGAACGAGCGGCTTGGATCTGGGCCTTTGGGTCAGTGTCCGCCGTGGTTGTGGAATATGCTGATCTCTGCGCCCGGGAGTTTGGCGTCGCAGTACATGCACTCCTTTGGGGAAGCGTTGTAGCGTCCGACGGGGTAGTACTTGCCGCAGCTTGGGCAGGGCAGGGCTCGGTAGACTTCCTCGGACCCGCAGACTGGGCACTTCATGACTTTCATTTTTGCCATTTCGCCGACGGTCATCGAGAAGTCGTGGGGCTCGGCTCCGCCGACACAGATCCAGTAGACGGTGAAGTCGCTTGGGTTTGTGATGATTTCGGGGGCGTTGGATCGTTGGTTTATCGAGAAATAGCCGAACACAGACGCCGCAAGTACGACGCCGACACCGATAGCGATGATGGCTGAACTCTTCATGGTTCAAAGTCCTCGGAGCCGCTGATGGTGAACCCTTTCAGTGCTCGGTACTCCAGTCCAAACTCTCAGAAGGGAGTATAGCTTCCATTGTGGGCGATCAAAAAAACGAGCCCCGCGTACTGGGGCTCGTTTTGCAAATGATGCATGGTTCGGAAACGGTGGTTGGTTAGCGCCAGTGCTCTGTGTGAGCCTTTGCGTCGTTGTTCCACCGGCGCATGCGAGCCTTCCAGCCTGAATCGTTGATATCCCAGTCGTTGCCGACCGTGCCCGTTGTGGGATCGTCGTTGAGGAGGACATAGTCCCGGATTTTGAGCGCCTCGACGTGGCCGTCGAGGAAGCCGAAGTTGCCCTGTCCCCCGAAATACGAGCCGGGGTGTTGTGTTGTTCGTTGCGACATGGGCGAGATCCATGCGTCCTGGTCCTGGTCGACGAACGAATCTGCGATCGCGATCATGTTGGCCGGTTCCTGGATCTGTGGGACCTTCGGGCCGTACTCGTTGATCGCCGTCTTTCGTGTGTCCGGATTCTCAAAGTCTGCTCTGGGATGTCCGTGCATGCCCATGCCGAGCATGGGGCCGTTTCTGCCGCCCGACATGGTTTCGAGCACGGTGCCGCACTCGTTCCAGCCGAAGCTGAGCGCGGAAAAACCTTGCTTGATATCCAGGGTTACGCGGCCCGAGCGGTGGCGGACCATGATCTCGTCTTTTTCGTACCCGAAGCTCTGGGATGTTTCGGAGGTGGCCCGGCCCGCGGCGGTGGGGTCGATGATTTTGTACCACTCGGTTTGATAATCTTTGCCCGCGCCTGGGTTTCTGAATGCTTCCATGCTCTTGGCATCGTTGCCCATGGCCAGCCTGATCTGCGCGGGCCAGGGGTAGGCCCAGTAGGTGCCGCCGATGTCGTGGCCGACGGGCATGTGCTCGTCGAACTGGTCGGCGTAGAGGGCGATGCCCTGCTGGACGCTTCGGTGGTTGGCCTGTCCGAGCATTTTTTGGGCTGCGAGGCGGGCTTTGGCGAGCGCCGGGAGCAGGATGCCGATGAGCAGCGCGATGATCGCGATGACGACCAGCAGCTCAATGAGCGTAAATGCGCGTTTCCGAATTGCCATGGTCAGGCCCTCGCCGTTTGTTGTTTGATCCGTGACCCCTCCGGCCGAGCGGCCGGGCTGCTGGTCGTAGCTTAACATCTTGTTGACACCGCGTCTACGCGACTTGGGTCGTTGCCTGCAGGAAATGAAGCCGCCCCTGAGTGACCAGGGGCGGCTCGTCCAATCGTTTTTTTTGCTGTCATGATGCCAAGAAGAAGTTCTTAGCTTCCGCTCCACTCGTCGGTGTGGGGCTTGGCGTCGTTGTTCCAGCGACGCATGCGGGCCTTCCAGCCGACATCATTGGGATCCCAGTCGTTGCCGATCAGGTTGAGTGCCGGATCGGTATTGATGAGGGTGTAGTCCCTGACTTTGAGCGCCTCAGCGTGGCCATCGAGGAAGGAGAAGTTGGCCTGGCCGCTGAAGTAGGCACCGGGGTGAGCGGTGGGATTGCCGGACTTGGGTGAGATCCAGCCGTCCTGATCGATATCGACGAAGGAGTCACCCGTCGCGATCATGTTGGAGGGTTCCTGGACATTGGTCAGACGGGGCCCAGTCGACAGAACGGCGTGCTTGCGCTGATCTCCGGTGAGATTCGCGAGTTGGTCTTTGGTGATGTAGTGCTCACCGAGGCCGAGGTTCTGCTTGGCAGCGATGGGGAGGGCTGCGTGAGACATGCCCAATTCGTTCCAGCCGATGCTCATGGTATTGAAGCCACGGCGGTTGTAATCGATCTGCATGCCGGAGCGGCCGACGGTGTGGCGGACGGTGACCTCGTTCTCGAGGTAGCCGTATTCGGTTTCGATGCCGGGGCGGGCCTTGGCCTGAGCGGTATTGTCGACAACCTGGACCCATTCGTTTGGGTAGTCCTTGCCGGCACCTGGGTTCCGGAAGACTTCCATGGACTTGGCGTCGTTGCCAATGGCGAAGCGGATCTGAGCCGGCCAGACATAGTTCCAGTAGCTTCCTGAGACCGTGTCATGGCCCTGTGGCATGTTGTCTTCGTTCTGGTTGGCGTAGAACGCGACACCCTGTTGGATGCTGCGGTGGTTGGCCTGGCCGAGCATTTTCTGGGCAGCCAGGCGTGCTTTGGCGAGGGCCGGGAGCAGGATGCCGATCAGGAGCGCGATGATCGCGATGACGACCAGCAGCTCAATGAGTGTGAATGCGCGAGAATGCCTTTTCATGGTTCATTGCCCTCGTATATGTCCAAACGGTTGGCTTCCGGTGCTTTATCGGGCTGTGAAATACAGCACTTGAAGTCGGCCGCCTCGTTGAGTGTACTGGTTCCTACGATACCCGGATAGCCCGGGTTCCCCGGCTTTCGAAAAATCTGTGTCGCAATACTACGCCCCTCATCGGGGTTGATTTCCACTGAGGCCCCGGATTCCGGATGGCCGATAACTTGGGCAACAAGGAGTCATGATATGGGTGCAGCGACACACGCGGTGACGGACGACAGCTTTCAGTCCGAGGTTCTGGATAGCGATATCCCGGTTCTGGTGGACTTCTGGGCGGAATGGTGCGCCCCGTGCGTCGCGCTATCGCCCACGATCGAGCAGCTCGCCGGCGAGTATGCGGGGAAGGCGAAGGTCGTGAAGCTCAATATCGATGAGGCCCGCGAGACCTCGATGAAGTTCGGCATCCGCTCGATCCCGACAGTGGCCATCTTTAAGGACGGCCAGGTCGTGGACATGCGGGTGGGGCTGACCTCGCGCGATGACCTGGCGGCCAGGCTCGACAAGGCCATCGGCTAACCGACGGCACGGCACATTTGCAGCGTAAAGAGCAACGCCGACCGCATGGCACATCTGTGTCGGTCGGCGTGTGCTCGTGTGGGTTCGGCCGGGGAGCGGGTCTCTCTCTCCCGAAGGGGTGTCCCCGGCCGGATTGTGGGCGCTTTGTCAGAGTCAAAGGGCCCGTGCCGGCGATCGCGTCCTTGCGGGCGCCGGGCGGGGAGTGGTCTCAGCGTCCGGCCCTTCCGTGGGCTTGCTGAGGCCTGCGGGCGGTTTTTCTGTGTTCGTCGCGGTGGGCGCGGGCTTTGGGTTCGTTTCGGCCCGGGATGGCTGGGATCAGTCTTTGGATGAGCGGGTTTGCGTCGCGACCAGTCGGCGCAGATCTTCGAAGCGCTGCCGCTCGCCTTCCTGCCACTGCTTGCGGTCGGCGATCTCGAGCATCCTCTTGGCTCCGACCACGACGACCTCCGATCCAAGCCCGACCAGGTCGAGGTGTTTCTGCGGGAGTCTGACTCGGCCCGCCGAGTCCATTTCGAGCCTCTCGGCAAAGCCGAACATCGTTGAAACCAGCTGTGCTTGTTCGTCGGATGGAGTGAGAGAGTCGTCCCATTTGGTGGCGAGCTCCAGAAAGGTGGGTTCCGGGTACAGACGCAAGACGCCAGATGGCCATGGGATGCAGTACCACGCCGACACACTCTGCGGGAGGAGCGCCCGGTGCTTGGACGCGATCGACAACCGCTTTTTGTCGTCGATGGTGTGTTCTGACGATCCTGTAAAGAGCACTGGCTCTCATCTCCATGGGCATGTGTGGGATCTTCTACCACTTCGGCCCACTTTGCAACACCATTGAGCCCGTTGTGGGTTGTTGGGGGAAAGTCCGTTTTTGAGCGCGCGATGGAAGTGCCCGATGGGATCGGGGTTTGGCGCGATTGATTGGGTTATGATTGGTATCGAAAAAAAGTGGCGGGCACTTCGGGCCTGGCTGGGTTAGGCTGTCCGCGCTTTGCCGGGGGAGATTCGGGTGGGCCGATCTGGCGCCACTCCGGGGAGTGATTCGTGTCTGTTCAGATCAACTCCGAGAGAGTCGGCTCGATTCTTGAGCGCGTGCCCTGGGCGACGTGGGTGATGACGGCGGCGCACGACGGCAGCCGGGGCGGGATGGTGGTGCGCTGGGTGCAGCGGTGCGCGGCTGAGCCGGTCTTGGTGAGCGTGTCGGTGAAGAAGTGCCACTCGCTTGAGCCCTTGATCCGTGACAGCCGGAGCTTTGCGCTGAATCTGATCGACGAGTCGGATCGGCTTTTGCTGCGCAAGTTCGACACGTTCCGGGCGCCGGACGAGGGGAGCGATCCGTTCGACGCGCTGGAGATCCAGGCGTGGGCGACGGGCTCGCCGATTCTCAAGCGTGCCCGGGCGGCGATCGATTGCGAGGTCGTGCGTCACCTGGATCTGGAGGCGGACTGCGAGCTGTTCATCGGGCAGGTGATGGATGCGCGGGTGGTCACGCCCGGCGGATGATCTCGCGGACGACGATTGAGATCTGATCCTTGAAACGTTCCTCGGAGAATCGCTCGGCGTTTTCGCGGCAGGCGAGGGCGCTGTGCTTTGGGCAGCGCTCGATGGCGCGGATGAGCGATTCGACGGTTTGTTCCTGGAAGAGCGCGCCGGTGGAGTTGTCGAGGACGGTGTCTTTGGCGCCGCCTTTGGCGTAGGCGACGACGGGTGTGCCGCAGGCTTGGGCTTCGACGGCGACGATGCCGAAGTCTTCGAGCTGGGGGAAGATGAGGAGTCTGGCTTTGCGGTAGGCGTCGCGGAGCTGGACGTCGGTGTGGGCTTCTTCGAAGGTGACGGTGGGGCCGGCCAGGGCGCGGAGGCGCTGGAGCTCGGGGCCTTTGCCGATGACTTTGAGCGGGTGTTTCGCGCGGTTTGCGGCTTCGATGGCGAGGTCGAAGCGCTTGTAGGGGACGAGTGCGCCGACGGCGAGCCAGAAGTCCTCGCGCAGGCCCGATGGGCTTGGGGTGAAGAACCGCGTGCGCACGGGCGGGAAGCAGAGGGTGGATTGGCGTTTGTAGGCTCGGCCGATTTGTCTTTGGGTGTGCGCTGAGTTGGCGAGGAAGGTGTGGACGCGCCTGGCGGTGTGTCTGTCCCAGAGTTTGTAGAGGGGGCGGATGAGCGCGAGGCCCAGGCCTCGGGAGCCGCCGGCGTAGCCCTCGGCGTGTGTCCAGATGTATCGCGCGGGTGCGTGGCAGTAGCAGACGTGGGGGACGCTGCGCGGGGGCTTGATGGCTTTGATCGCGGCGGAGTGTGTGGAGATGACGAGGTCGTAGGGTTTTTTGCGGTGGCGGGCGCGGAGCTTTCGGGAGAGGTCCCAGACGGCGAGCGGGTAGAGGGGCAGGAGCCATCGGCGGGCGGGCCAGCGGCTCAGGAGGGATGACCTGCGTTGCAGGCGGTCGATGGCGGGGCCGATGGAGGCGCCGTTGTCGAACATGGTGTAGACGACATCGAGGTCCGCCATGGGTTCGACGGCCTGTGCGATGGCTTCGAGGACGAATTCGCCGCCGCGGCGGGCGACGAGCCAGTCGTGGCATAAGGCCACGCGGGGTTTAGTTGTTGAGGTGGTGAGTTTGGAGTTGGGGTCTACCATCGCGGGTCCGAAGAGCGTATCGGGCCGAGCGTTGCAGGAGAGAGAAGATGAGCGAGCCATGGGCCCAGAACACGCTCGGATTGGACTATCGCGCGGAGGCGGAGCTGCTGGGTGATCCGGCGGCGCCGATCGTGGACGTGCACACGCACATCAACGGGGGGCGGGCGGCGGAGATCTGGGCGGACGCGGCGGCTCGGTACGGGGTCGTGCGGACGTACTCGCAGACGGTGCTCGAAGAGGCCCCGGCGGTGCGGGATGCGCTGGGCGACATGGTGCGGTTCATCGCGATCCCCGACTACATGGCCAAGGACAAGAAGTACGCGTTCACCGAGGGGTTCCTGGAGCGGATCCGGATCTGGCACGGCGAGTACGGGGCGCGGATGCTCAAGTTCTGGCAGGCACCCAGGCTCCGCGACTACATGGACTCGGCGGAGGCGATTGAGGCGTTGGCGCTCGATGGGCCCTGGAAGGACAGGGCCGTTGAGCTGGCGCAGGAACTGGGGATGATGGTGATGATCCACATCGCCGACCCGGATACCTGGTTTGCGACGAAGTACGCGGATAGCTCAAAGTACGGGACGAAGGCGCAGAATTACGAGCCGTTTGAGCGGCTGATCGCGCGGTACCCGGAGATGCAGTTCCTGGCGGCTCACATGGCGGGAACGCCCGAGGATCTGTGGTTTTTGTCGGGGCTTTTGGAGCGGCATCCGAACCTGTCGATCGACACGAGCGCGTGCAAGTGGCAGGTGCGGGAGCTGAGCAAGCACTCGCCCGATGAGGTGCTCGCGTTTCTTGAGCGGTGGCGCGGGCGGGTGCTTTTCGGGTCGGACATCGTCGCGCGGGACGAGCATTTGTTCTCGACGGATGACACGGCGTACGCGGCGGGGCAGGCGGAGGATCCGGAGCAGGCGTTCGAGCTCTATGCGAGCCGCTACTGGGCGCTTCGGACGATGCTGGAGACGGACTATGACGGGCCGAGCCCGATCGCGGACCCGGATCTGATGATGGTCGAGCCCGAGAAGTACGACGCGATGAGTTCGCCCAGGCTTGCGGGGAAATCGCTGCCAGCGGATCTGCTGGTTGAGCTGTACGCGACGGCGGTGACGCGGCGGGTGGCGAGGTTCTACGGGGATTGAGTTTGGGTTGAGGCTGGCACCACGCATCTTTGATGCGTGGTGTATTTGTGCGCCAACTGAAGAGGGGCACTGCGCATCGGAGATGCGTCGTGGCACCCGGTGTAGCGATCACTCCTCGCGGGGTGTGGCTTCTTCGAGGCGGCGGGCGATGGTCAGGGCGAGCTCGCGGCTTTCTTTGACTTTGAAGGAGGCCCGGACGCCGGTGGGGCCGAGGGCGTCGTTGAAGGTGGGGGTGGCGGCTTGGAGGCGGAGGGTGCCGGCGGAGATGGAGCCTCCGAAGGTGCCCGAGCTTGCGGAGCTGGAGGGGAGGAGGAATCCGCCCCCGCCGTAGAGGCCCGTGGCACCCGGGGCGAGGATGAGGTGGCGGATCGAGCAGTTGGAGGCCTGGGGCTCGATGGGCGTTTTGCCCGGGCTTGGTCGGATGAACATGTGGATGTGGACGATCTGGCCGACGGGGCGATTGGCGGGGTCGGCGTCGAAGGGGGCGCCCAGTTCTTCGGGGGTCAGGTCGCTCAGGTAGATGTCGACGGTGTTCTCGTCGGCGTAGCTGTAGGTGCGGGTGGTCAGGCGGGGGGAGAGTGTGGCTCCGGTGAGGGGTGAGGTGAGGCGGACCCGGGCGTGGGTGCCGCAGCCGGTGAGGGCGGGGGCGCAGAGGAGGCAGAGGAGGAGTGCGAGGAGAGGTCGGCGGGCGGTTGGCATGGTGCGAAGGTATCGGCGGAATCTGGGTTTGTCGTGGAATCGGGGGGCGGATGAGGTCTACTATCCCGTCCGCGCCAGGCGGCCTCCGGTGGGGAGGTCGGCGAGGCGGGACATTTTGATTCGCAGGAACCGTTGGAACCACTGAGTCTGACGCGGGTGCATGGCTGGCCCGCGAAAGCCGCTTGTTGCGGCCGGCCGGTGGGAGGTGGAGCACGATGGCCAAACGAGAACTTATCGATACATTCAAGCTGATGGCCCCGGGGGGCAAGGCGACGCCTGCACCTCCGTTGGGTCCGGTGCTGGGTGCCAAGGGTGTGAACCCGGGGCAGTTCATCCAGCAGTTCAATGCCGCGACGGGTTCACTCAACGGCAAGGTCGTTGGCGTGATCGTGCGGGTCTTCTCGGATCGCTCGTTCGAGTTCGACGTGAAGACGTCGCCGACGGCGGTTCTGATCAAGGAGGCCGCGGGCGTAGAGAAGGCTTCAGGTGTGCCCAACAAGACAAAGGTCGGGAACATCACGAAGGCGCAGGTCGAGGCGATCGCGAAAGAGAAGATGGAAGACCTGAACGCCTCGAGCATGGAAGCCGCATGCCGGATCGTTGAAGGCCAAGCCCGCTCGATGGGCGTGACGGTGGGGGGCTGATCCATGGCTGAAGAATCAAAGTTTGCACCCGCCCAGCCCGAACAGGGCGCGGCCCCCGCGGCGAAGACGACGATGGACGAGGGCCGGCGCCGCAAGGGCAAGCTCCATTTCAAGCCTTCCAAGCGGACCAAGTCGAATCTTGAGAAGGCTTCGAAGGACCCGGTGGAAGCCGCGACGGCGATGTCCGCGGTCAAGCGTTTCCAGGGGACGAAGTTCAACCAGTCGGTGGATGTTGTTTTCCACCTCGGGATCGACACGAAGCAGGCGGATCAGCTGATCCGCGGCTCGGTGAGCCTGCCCAAGGGCATCGGCAAGACCAAGCGCGTCGTGGCGTTCTGCACGTCGGACCAGGTGGCTGCGGCGAAGGCTGCGGGCGCAGTGGATGCGGGCGGCGAGGAACTGGTCGCCAAGATCGAGAAGGGCTGGTTCGAGTTTGATGTCGCGGTCGCGAGCCCGGACATGATGCGCGTGATCTCCAAGCTCGGTCGGGTCCTGGGCCCCAAGGGCCTGATGCCCAGCCCGAAGGCGGGCACGGTGACCAAGGACGTCGTTGACGCGGTTGCGGATTACTCGGCTGGCAAGGTTGAGTACCGGGCCGACAAGGGCGGCAACGTCCACGCGACCATCGGCAAGATGAGCTTCCCCGAGGGCGACCTGCTCGAGAATTTCGAGTACCTGCTCAAGACGATCGAGGGGGCCAAGCCCGCTTCGGTGAAGCACAACTACATCAAGTCCATTTCGATCAGCGGCACGATGACCCCGGGCATCCGGATCAAGTACAGCGACGCGGCGGCCACGGCCGGCGCGACTGCATAAGAGGAGTTTGGCGACATGTCCAAACCAATGAAGGAAATGATCGTCTCCGAATACCAGAACCGGTTCGGGGACGCGGAAGAGGCGGTGGTGGTTTCGCTCCGCGGCGTGAAGGCCGAGGGGACGGAGACCATCCGCAACCAGATGCGTGAGAGCAGCGTCCACGTCTCGGTGGTCAAGAACTCGCTGGCCCGCAAGGCCTTCGAGGGCAAGGCTCTTGAGGCGTTGGCCCCGGTGCTCAAGGGCCAGAACGCGATGGTCTACGGCGACCGCTCGGTCATCGAGATCGCCCGCGACATCATCGGGCTCATCAAGACGTACCCCGAGATCGAGCTCAAGGGCGCGATCCTCGATGGTGAGCTCTACGAGGGCGAAGAGGGCGTGACGCGGCTGAGCAAGCTGCCGACGCTCGCCGAGGCGAAGTCGGGGAGCGTGGCTCTGGTGCTCGGCCCGGGTCGCAAGCTTCTTGGGATCGTCAAGTCGATCGAAGAGAAGCTGGAGAAGGGCGAGACGATCGCCAAGGTTGGTTGAGATTCAGGACAGAAGTATTTGCATCAGCGTCCGATTGGCCCGGTGATTCCGGGGTAAGGAGCCGAGCGTTTCGGCCCCTCTTGGGCGGGATGATTGAAAGGTTGGGAATCCGATGAGCGAAGCAGCAGTGAAAGAGTTCGATGCCGCGATCAAGAGCCTTGGTGACAAGCTTGCCGAGCTGACGCTGAAGCAGGCGGTCGAGCTTGGCGACTACATGAAGGAGGCCTACGGCATCGAGGCCGCCGCTGGTGGCGTGGTGATGGCCGCTGGGCCGGGCGCTGAGGCGGTCGAGGAGCAGTCGGAGTTCACGGTTGTTCTGAAGAGCGCCGGCGCGGAGAAGATCAAGGTCATCAAGATCGTCCGCGAGGTCACGGGTCTTGGGCTCAAAGAGGCCAAGGACGTGGTGGACAACCCCGGCAAGCCGATCAAGGAAGGCCTGTCGAAAGAGGACGCGGAGGCATTGGCGGAGCAGTTCAAGGCCGCCGGCGCCGAGGTCGAGCTCAAGTAAGGCCCAATCCGGTCGGTATTTGATCGGGTTTGAATCAGATTTTGCGCGTGGCCCCGCGCTGAGAGGTGCGGGGCTACGATTGGGACAGAGAACAGAGTTTCGCGTCAGGGAAATTGGAGCGTCAGTCCGGGGGTTGGGTGGAACCGGACAAGACGGCGCGGTAGACTTTCCGATTCGACGCGGCACGCTTACACCACCGGACGACGCAAGGCCTTTCGTGTGCAATCCCACGGATCACATGAAAGTTTGCTGTAGACGCGACCCATCGCGAGGGACTCGATGGCCACGATGAATGTGCGCAATTACAAGAAGCGCGGCGACGCGCTCCCCGTTCCCAATCTTACACAGGTTCAGACCGACGCATACGAGAGATTTCTCCAGCTCACCAAGCCCGAGGACGCGCGAGATACGCAGTTCGGGCTTGAGGCGCTGCTGCGCGAGATCTTTCCGATCGAGAGCTACGACGGGACCATGCGTCTCGAGTACGTCTCGTACGGCCTGGACAGCCCGAGGTACAACTCGGACGAGTGCCGGGAGCTGAGGCTGACCTACGGGATGCCGTTCCGCATCCGCATCAAGCTGGTGCGGGACGGGGTGGACGAGATCCCCGAGGAGGACATCTTCCTCGGCGATTTCCCGATCATGATGGGCGGCGGCGAGTTCATCGTCAACGGCGCCGAGCGCGTGATCGTGAGCCAGCTGCACCGTTCGCCCGGCGTGGACTTCAGCATCCCGTCCAGCGAGGCGGACCGCCCGCTGCACTCGGCGCGGATCATCCCCGAGCGTGGCTCGTGGATCGAGATGTCGGTCGACAAGAAGGACCGGCTGACGATGAAGATCGATCAGTCGACGCGTCTTGCGGCGACGACGTTCCTGCGCTGTCTTGATGAGAGCGTGTCTTCGACCGAGTCGATCCTGAGCCTGTTCTATCACATCTCCGAGGTGAAGGCCGCGGACGTGACGGAGGGCGACTGGGCCGCCGAGTCGATTATCGATACGGAGACGGGCGAAGAGATCGTGCACGTGGGTCACCAGATCGGCGAGGCCGCCGAGGCGATCCGGGCGTCGGCTCTGAAGAAGGTCAAGGTCATCCAGAACCCGTCGGACGTGCTGATTCTCAACACGATCGCCGACGAGGCGCTCGACGAGGTGCAGGCGGACACGGACCACGGGCGGGCGATGCTCAAGGTGTACGGCAAGCTCCGCCCCGGCAACCCGCCGCAGGTCGAGAAGGCCAAGCAGCTGTTCTACGAGAAGTTCTACGACGACAACCGGTACCGTCTGGGCCGGGTCGGTCGCTTCCGGATCAACCGGAAGTTCGGCCTCGAGACGCCCGAGGATCAGCAGTTCCTGACGGGCGAGGATTTCCTGAAGGTCATCGAGTATTTGCTTGACCTCCGCTCGAACCGCATCGACCCGAAGACGGGCCGGCCTGTGGCGCAGGTCGACGACATCGACCACCTGGGCAACCGTCGTCTGCGGACGCTGGACGAGCTGGCGGTCGAGGAGCTCCGCAAGGGCTTCCTGAAGCTCCGCCGAACGGTCCAGGAGCGCATGAGCGTCAAGGATCCAGACGAGCTTTCCAAGATCAGCGATCTGGTCAACTCCAAGAGCATCTCGAGCGCGATCGATTTCTTCTTCGGTCGCAGCGAGCTGTCTCAGGTTGTGGACCAGACGAACCCGCTCAGCTCGCTGGTGCATGAGCGGCGTCTTTCGGCGCTCGGGCCTGGTGGTCTGAACCGGAAGCGCGCGGGCTTTGAGGTGCGCGACGTTCACATCTCGCACTACGGGCGCATCTGCCCGATCGAGACGCCCGAGGGTACGAACATCGGTCTGATCGCGTCGCTGGGTCTGTACGCGCAGATCGATGCGTACGGCTTCCTCGAGACGCCTTACCGCGAGGTGAAGAACGGCAAAGTGACGGGCAAGACCGTGTACCTGCGAGCTGACGAGGAGATGAAGGCCGTGCTCGCGCCCGCCGACGCGTTCGACGCCGAGGGCAAGGTCAAGAGCGAGTCGGTGATCGCTCGTATCGACGGCGAGCTGGCGCAGGTTCACTCGGACATGGTGAACTTCGCGGACATCTCGCCCAAGCAGATCGTGGGCATTTCCGCGAGTCTGATCCCGTTCCTGGAACACGACGACGCGAACCGGGCGCTGATGGGTTCGAACATGCAGCGTCAGGCGGTGCCTCTGATCAAGGTCGAGCCGCCCTTGATCGCGACGGGTCTCGAGCACGACGTGGGTCACAACTCGGGCATGGTGGTCAAGGCGCGCCGGACGGGCACGGTGACGTACGCGGACTCCGAGCGGATCATCATCGACCAGTCGGACGAGTACGAGCTGCGCAAGTTCGTGGGCCTCAACGAGCGGACGAGTCTGAACCAGCGTCCGTTGGTCGAGGTGGGCGACAAGGTCGTCAAGGGCCAGGTGATCGCCGACGGCGCTTCGACGGTCAACGGCGAGCTTGCGATCGGCAAGAACGTGCTCGTGGCGTTCAACACGTTCGACGGGTACAACTTCGAGGACGCGATCGTCATCAACGAGCGCATCGTCAAGGACGACGTCTTTACGAGCATCCACATCGACAGCTACGACGTGGAGATCCGCGAGACGAAGCTGGGTCGTGAGGAGTTCACCCGCGACATCCCCAACGTGTCGGAGAAGATGCTCCGCAACCTCGACGACAACGGGATCATCCGCGTGGGCGCCCGCGTTGGGCCGGGGGACATCCTGGTCGGCAAGGTCTCGCCCAAGGCGAAGACGGAGCTGACGCCGGAAGAGAAGCTGCTGCACGCGATCTTCGGCCGCGCGGGCGAGGACGTGAAGAACGACTCGCTCGAGGTGCCCGCCGGTTCCGCCGGTGTGGTGATCGGGACGAAGAAGTTCAGCCGCCGGATGCACCTCTCTGAGGAGCAGAAGCGGAAGCTGAACAAGGAGATCGAGGAGTACGAGGCCGAGCAGAACGCGGAGGCGATCAAGCGTTTCCGTCAGATGGTCGAGGCGATCAACCAGGCCGTCGGCACCGAGATGGTCGACCCGTTCACGCGTCAGCGCGTGGGCGCCAGCGAGATCCCCGAGGTCATCCTCGAGCAGATCAACACGTTCGATCTGAAGTGGATCAAGGGCTCGAAGGAGGCGCGCGAGGAGGCGGAGAAGATCTACCACCTCCAGTGGCCCCGCGTGAAGGCGGTCGAGGTCGAGAAGCAGCGCGTCGTGGCGCACAAGAAGCGTGGCGACGAGCTGGCGACGGGCGTGCTCGAGATGGTCAAGGTCTACGTCGCGATGAAGCGTTCGCTCTCGGTGGGCGACAAGATGGCCGGTCGTCACGGCAACAAGGGCGTGATCGCCCGCATCGTGCCCGAAGAGGACATGCCGTTCATGGAGGACGGCTCGCCCGTTGAGATCATGCTCAACCCGCTGGGCGTGCCCAGCCGGATGAACGTGGGGCAGATCCTCGAGGTGCACCTGGCTTGGGCGGCCAAGCTGCTCGGGTTCCAGGCGGTGACACCGGTGTTCGACGGCTGCACGGAAAATGAAATCCACGCGGCGGTCGACGAGGCGAACAAGCACGTCGACAAGCGGCTCGCCGAGATCGAGGAGCGGGGCATCCCCGCCGGCCCGCGCGAGCTCTTGGCGCACATGCCCCGGGGCGGCAAGATCCAGCTGTACGACGGCCGGACGGGCGAGCCCTTCCACCAGAAGACCACGGTCGGGTGCATGTACATCCTCAAACTCCACCACCTGGTGGACGACAAGATCCACGCACGCGCGACCGGGCCTTACTCGCTCATCACGCAGCAGCCCTTGGGCGGCAAGGCGCGGACGGGCGGCCAGCGGTTCGGCGAGATGGAGGTCTGGGCGCTCGAGGCTTACGGCGCGGCGTACATCCTTCAGGAGCTCCTGACGGTCAAGTCCGACGACGTCGAGGGGCGCACCAAGATCTACGAGTCGATGGTCAAGGGCACGAACAAGCTCGAGGCGGGCATGCCCGTCGCGTTCGACGTGCTCTGCAACGAGCTCAAAGGTCTTGGTCTGAACGTGACGCTGGAGAAGCGGCGGGTTGAGGGCGGGAGCCTGCTGTAACCGAGACTTTCTGAGCCTAAATGGTTTGCAGTAGAGATTACGCAAGAGGACTCGTCGAATCGGAATACAGATGGTGTCAACGACGAACAATCCGGTTTGCGTTCAGTACGGCTGCGGGCTCTCGTCGCCCGAGGGTTGGCTGAACTACGACACGAGCCCGACGCTGCGGTTGCAGCGTTTGCCGCTCGTGGGCGGCATGATGCCCGGTGTGAAGTTTCCCAAGGGTGTCCGTGTCGGCGATGTGCGGAAGGGTCTGCCGCTGGCGGCTTCGAGCGTGGACCGGGTGTACTGCTCGCATGTGCTCGAGCACCTGGCGCTGGACGATTGCCGGGCGGCGCTCGGTGAGACGTACCGGGTGCTCAAGCCGGGCGGGGTCTTTCGGCTGGTGCTTCCCGACCTTGAGGCGCAGACCCGGGCGTATCTGGAACGGGTCGGCGACCCTGCGGCACCGCATGATTTTATGCGGGGAGCGCTGCTTGGGGCCGAGAAGCGGCCGCAGGGCTTGAAGGGGCTCGTTGTGCAGTGGCTGGGGAACTCGCGTCATATGTGGATGTGGGACTATCCGGCGCTGTCGGCGGAGCTTGAGAAGGCGGGCTTTACCGGTATTCGGCGGGCGCAGTACGCGGACTCTGGCGAAGAGGTCTTCAAGGCCGTGGAAGACCCGAGCCGGTGGGAGGGGCACCTGGGGATTCACTGCCAGAAGCCCGGGGCCTGAGCGAGATTGAGCGGGTATTGCCCGCTGACATGACGACATGAACGCGAGACGGAACGTCTTGTACGAGGTGGAACGAATGGCTGAGAGCGTGTACGACCGGGTGAATGACTTCAGCGCCGTCAAGGTGACGCTTGCGTCGCCCAACGACATCCGCGCGTGGTCTTACGGCGAGGTGAAGAAGCCCGAGACCATCAACTACAGGACGTACCGCCCCGAGAAGGACGGCTTGTTCTGTGAGCGGATCTTCGGGCCCGAGCGTGACTACGAGTGCGCGTGCGGCAAGTACCGCGGGACGAAGTTCAAGGGGATCATCTGCGACCGCTGCGGCGTGAAGGTGACGCATTCGCGCGTGCGCCGCAAGCGGATGGGGCACATCAACCTCGCGTCGCCCACGGTGCACATCTGGTTCTTCAAGAGCATGCCCAGCCGCCTCGGCACGCTGCTCGGCATGAAGACGAGCGATCTCGAGAAGATCATTTACTATCAGGATTACGTGGTTGTCGATCCCGGTGACACCGAGCTGACCTTCAAGCAGGTGATGACCGAGGACGAGCACCGCGTGGCGGTCGAGCAGTACGGCAACGCCTTCCGCGCGCAGATGGGCGCCGAGGCGGTCCGCGAGCTGCTGGAGATGCTCAACCTCGAGGACACCGCCAAGGAGATCCGCGAGGACCTGGGCGCGACGCGTTCGCAGCAGAAGATCAAGGACCTGGCCAAGCGGTTGAAGCTGGTCGAGATCGTGCGCGAGAGCGAGAACGATCCGTCGTGGCTGGTCATGGACGTGGTGCCGGTGATCCCGCCCGACCTGCGCCCCTTGGTGCAGCTTGAGAGCGGCAACTTCGCGACCAGCGACCTGAACGACCTGTACCGCCGCATCATCAACCGGAACAACCGGCTCAAGAAGCTGATGGACCTGAACGCGCCCGAGGTGATCATCCGCAACGAGAAGCGGATGCTCCAGCAGGCGGTCGATGCGCTGTTCGACAACGGGCGTTGCCGCAGGCCGGTGCTGGGCTCGAGCAACCGGGCGCTCAAGTCGCTGACGGACATGATCAAGGGCAAGCAGGGCCGGTTCCGTGAGAACCTGCTCGGCAAGCGCGTCGATTACTCCGCTCGATCGGTCATCGTCGTCGGTCCGACGCTGCGGCTGCACCAGTGCGGCCTGCCGAAGAAGATCGCGCTGGAGCTGTACCAGCCGTTCATCATCCGCCGGCTCAAGGAACTCGGGCACGCCGACACGATCAAGTCGGCGAAGAAGATGCTCGAGCGCAAAGACGAAGAGGTGTGGGACATCCTCGAAGAGGTGATCACCAACCACCCGGTCCTGCTCAACCGGGCGCCGACGCTGCACCGCATGGGCATCCAGGCCTTCGAGCCGATCCTGGTGGAAGGCAACGCGATCCGTCTGCACCCGCTGGTGTGCAAGGGCTTCAACGCGGACTTCGACGGCGACCAGATGGCGGTCCACCTGCCGCTGTCGATCGAGGCCCAGGTCGAGGCCCACACGCTGATGATGAGTACGCACAACATCTTCAGCCCGGCAAACGGCCAGCCGATCATCAGCCCGTCGCAGGACGTGGTGATGGGTTGCTACTACGTCACGATGGACGTGCCCGAGGCGCCCGGCGACGGGATGACGTTCGGCTCGTTCGCCGAGGTCGAGATGGCCCACTCGCTGGGCAAGGTCCACACGCACGCCCGGATCAAGGTGCGCCTTCCCAAGGGCCGCAGCCTCCGCGAGGAGATGGACGACCCGAAGAAGCGGGGCCGCGTGATCGACACGACCGTCGGCCGCGTCTTCTTCAACGAGATGCTCCCGCAGGGGATGCCCTTCTACAACCACTCGATGCGCTCCAGCGCGTTGTCGAAGGTGATCAGCGACTGCTACGAGTTCCTCGGCCGCCGTCAGACGATCACGCTGCTGGACGACATGAACCAGCTCGGGTTCAAGCGCGCCACGGCCAGTGGTCTGTCGTTCGGAACCGACGACCTCGTGACCCCCGACACCAAGGGCAAGATCCTCGCCAAGGCGGAGAAGGAAGTCCTCAAGCGGAACAAGCTCTACCAACGCGGCATCATCACCGAGGGCGAGCGCTACAACGGCGTCCTCGACGCCTGGACGCACGCCCGTGAAGAGATCACGGCCGAGATGATGACGGCGTTGGAGAACGACTACCGCGGCAACCAGTACGTCAACCCGATCTTCCTGATGGCGCACTCCGGCGCCCGTGGTGGTGTCGAGCAGATGCGTCAGCTCGGCGGCATGCGTGGCCTGATGGCGAAGCCGTCCGGCAAGATCATCGAGACGCCGATCAAGGCGAACTTCCGTGAAGGCCTCACGGTGCTCGAGTACTTCAGCTCGACGCACGGCGCCCGCAAGGGCTTGGCCGACACGGCGCTCAAGACGGCCGACTCGGGTTACCTGACGCGTAAGTTGGCGGACGTCGCCCAGAACGTTGTCGTAACGACCGACGACTGCGGCACCACGCAGGCGATCACCAAGGGTGTTCTCTACCGCGGTGAGAAGGTCGAGGTCGGTCTGGCCGACATCATCAAGGGCCGTGTCAGCCGGCAGAACATCGTCAACCCGATCACGGACGAAGTCATCATCGCCGAGAACGGCATGATCACCGCCGAGATCGCCCGCAAGATCGAGGCCCTGGGCCTGGAGAAGTTGCAGGTCCGCAGCCCGATGACGTGTCAGGCGTCGCTCGGCGTTTGCCGCAAGTGTTACGGCATGGATATGTCCACCGGCGCGATGGTCGAAGAGGGCATGGCCGTTGGCATCATCGCCGCCCAGAGCATCGGCGAGCCCGGCACACAGCTCACGATGCGGACGTTCCACATCGGTGGCGTGGGTAACCGCGACATCGAGCAGTCCGACATCAAGGCCACGAAGGGCGGCATCGTCCGCTTCGCCAAGCTCAACGCGGTGCGGAACGAAGAGAACAACCTCGTTGTTCTCGGCCGTAACGGCGAGATGGCGCTCGTGGACGACCGCGGCCGCGAGATCGAGAAGTACGAGATCCCCACCGGCGCCGTGATTTCGCTGGAAGAGGGTCAGACGGTGGGCGCGGGCGAGACGCTCTGCGAGTGGGACCCTCACTCCATCCCGATCCTCGCCGAGGTCGGCGGCAAGCTCCGCTATGAAGACCTCATCGAGGGCCAGACGATTCGCGCCGAGAAGGACCCCTCCGGTCAGATGCGGTACATCGTCATGGAGCACAAGGGCGACCTGCACCCGCAGCTCGTGATCGAAGACCCGAAGGACGGCAAGGTCCTCGACTTCTATTACATGCCGGAGAAGGCTCACCTCGTGGCCCGCGAAGGGGACACGATCCGCGCCGGCGCCATCATCGCCAAGACGCCGCGTGAAGCTGGCGGTACGCAGGACATCACCGGCGGTCTGCCCCGTGTCACGGAGATCTTTGAGGCCCGTAAGCCCAAGGACCCGGCCGTCATCGCCGAGATCGACGGCACGGTCGAGATCCTCGCCGAGAAGAAGCGCGGCAAGCGTTCGATCATCGTCCGCAACGAGGCCGGCATCGAGCGTGAGCACCTGGTGTCGCACAACAAGCACCTCCGCGTGCATAGCGGCGACATCGTCAAGGCGGGCGACTCGCTCGTTGACGGCCCGCTGGTGCCGCACGACATCCTAATGGTGTCCGGCGAAGAAGCGGTACAGCAGTACCTCTCGCGGGAGATTCAGAACGTCTACCGCAGCCAGCGCGTCGAGATCAACGACAAGCACATCGAGATCATCGTTTCGCAGATGCTGCGGAAGGTGAAGATCGACTCGCCGGGCGACACGGACCTGCTGCCG
>JBGSIX010000063.1:0-12720 GCA_041742315.1 Phycisphaerales bacterium
ACCGCAGGCACGGGCCTCGGCCCGGGATGATGGGCAGGGCCGTGCCGCGCGTGGCGACACCCCCGCCCAGGACGAGCGGGACCTCGGCGTCGATCGCGAAGTCGTTGAGGAGGTAGCGGGTCTCGAAGTTGTCGGTGCCGTCGATGATGAGGTCGGCGGGTTCGAGCAGATCCTCGGCGTTCTCAGGCGAGAGGTCAGCGGCGTGGGCCTCGATCTCGATCGCGCTGTTGACTTGCACGAGCCGCGCACGGGCGGCCTTGGCCTTGGCTAGCCCGGCGCTCGCGTCGGCTTCGGTGTAGAGCGACTGGCGTTGGAGGTTCGTCAACTCGACGATGTCGCGATCGATCAGGATCAGGCGACCCACGCCCGCACGCGCGAGGAGGTCGGCCGAGGCGCAGCCGAGCGCGCCCACCCCCACCACCGCGACGGTGCTCCGCGCGAGACGGGTCTGGCCCTCGCGCCCGATCTGGGGGAGGAGGGTTTGGCGGTGGTAGCGGTCGGTGGGCATGGGGGATTCTAGGAATCACCGCGCCACGGCCGTGCCGGCCGTGTCTGGACTTCGAGTTCGATACACAATGAGGAAGACTTGGAGCACGGCCGACACGGCCGTGGCACGGGAGGGGGTTGAGTTGGTACGCTCCCGTCATGGTGCGATGCGACAGCGAAACTCGGTACCCCGCGGAGGGCCTCGGCTGGCGGCCTCCCGACCTCACGACGATCCGGTTCGAGACGGAGCGGCTGGTGATCCGCAACTACGAGTTCGCGGACATCGAGCCGGTATTCAACGCGGTGACCGAGTGCCGGCCTCATCTTCGGCCCTGGATGGTCTGGGCGGAGAAGTCGCACCGCGAGATCGCCGAGACGGCGCAGTACATCTCGAACCAGATCATGAACACGCGCCAGCCCGAGACGTGGCAGAACGTCGGGCTCGGGATATTCCTGAAGGACACGGGCGAGTTTATCGGCGGCGCGGGTGTGCACGACGTCCGGCGGGACACCGCCAGCTGCGAGACGGGGTACTGGATCCACGTGCATCACCGGGGCAGGGGCTACGCGACAGAGGCTTGCCGGGCGAACATTTCATGGGCGCTGCGACCGCAGGATCAAAGCGGGCTGGGGCTTCGGCGTGTGCGGATCTTCTGCTCGAAGGAGAACGCGGCGTCGGTGCGCGTGATCGAGAAGCTGGGCATCCGCAAGGAGCTTGAGATGCCGGACGATTATTGGCTTGATGGCGTGGGCCTGACGACGCGGATGGGCTGGGGGGTGATGGCGGGTGAGTGGGATACGGAGCATCACTGCACGATCACACGCTAAGTCGATCGCAGTGTGAGCAGGTTGATCTCTGGGCGCACGCCGAAACGGAACGGGGCGACGGACATGCCTACGCCTGTCGATATATGAACGCGGCATGCGGGACCTTTGACGAGTCCTTGCGCGTATTTCTGGCCGTAGCGGCTCGGCACCCCAGGGGCGCCGATGATCGGGAGGCGGACCTGCCCGCCGTGCGTGTGGCCCGAGAGCATGAGATCGATGCGGTGCGATCGGAGCTCGGGCAATTCCACGGCGTCGGGGTTGTGGGACATCAAGAGTCGCGGCACCGCTAAGTCCACGCCAGCCAGTGCGCATTCGAAATCGACACGATCTTCAAGCAGATCCCCCACGCCCGCGATGCAGAGCGAACCCGGGGATGGATCGAGTTGACGGCGATCGTTCAGGAAGCAGCGGTTGTTGTCGATCATTCGGACGCCGTAGTTCTCAAGCGCTTTGCGGACCCGCCAGCCTCCCGCGTACCAGTCGTGGTTGCCGAGCACACCGACCGTGGGCGCGGCACGGACAAGAGGGGCAAGCAGGGCAGCCCCCTCCTCGATGAATTGGTTGCCCATATGGACGTAATCGCCCGTGAGCAGGATGAGATCGGGCTTCTGGGCGATCCCGAGACGCACGGCCTCGGCGATGAACGACGCGGAGATGCGTGGACCGCGGTGGGTGTCGGAGATCTGAAGGACACGCAGCCCATCGTGAGATCGTGACAGATCCTTGATCGGGATGTCGAGCCGGCTCACACGGAGCCAGCTGGGTTCGACGAGTGTGGCGTATACGAGACCGCTCCCACTGAGGGCGGCGATCGCGTCGGGTGCCGCGCCGAGGAACAAACGGCGGCGGGATGGGTCGAACGACGCGCCGGCTCGGGACTCACTCAGATTGAACATCCTCTGCGTGCCTGCGTGGGCAAGGAGATACGCCGCGGCGAGTGCGCCGAAACCGATTGAGTTCACCCCGATGGTCCACATGAGCGAGTCGGCAACGCCGTAACCACTGTCGATCGTTCGGGCTCCGAGCCAAGCGGGGAGCACCATGACCTGCAGCGCGGCGTCGACAGGGATCCACGATCGCCGACACGCGTCGAGAAAGGAATCGACGCGTTGGCGGTGTCTCTCGCTCGTTCTCCATGCCCCGGATACGAGAACGGGCCGCCCCGTGTTCGGAGCGGTCCGGTGAGTCGCGAATTGCTTCGTCCGATCAGGCGAAGTGGCTGAAGGCCTTGTTGGCCTCGGCCATGCGGTGGACCTCTTCACGCTTGGTGATGGCCTTGCCCTCGCCGCGGGCGGCGTTGAAGATCTCGTCGGCCAGGCGCTGGGCGATGGGCTTGCCCTTCTCGCTGCGGGCGGCTGCGATGATCCAGCGGAAGCTGAGCGCCTGCTGGCGCTTGCGGTCGACCTGCATCGGGACCTGGTAGTTGGCACCGCCGACGCGCTTGGAGCGGACCTCGACGAAGGGCTTGACCTTGTCGACGGCCATGTGGAAGCAGTCGAGGGCGGACTTGGGGGCGTTGGGGTCTTCGATCTTGTCGAGTCGGCCCTGGATGATGTCCATGGCGTTGTAGATGTTGCGCTGGGCGACGGATTTTTTGCCGTCGTACATGATGCAGTTGGTGAACTTCGCGAGGACCTTGTCGCCGTAGACGGGGTCGGGACGAAGCTGCTCGGGGCTCTTGGTAAAGCTCTTGCCACCCATTTTCGAAACCTCCTGGCTGGTCCGCCGGTGTTTGCCGGCTTTCGTTCACCCCGCCCGTATTCGAGCGGGATTACTTGCCACCGATGAAATGAAACAGGAGCCGCGCGGCTCCTGCGATTGAGACGAGTTACTTGCCCTTCTTGGCGCCGTACTTGGAGCGGCCCTGCTTGCGGCCGTCGACGGCGAGGGTGTCGAGGGCGCCGCGGACGATGTGGTAGCGGACACCGGGAAGGTCACGCACGCGACCGCCGCGGACGAGCACGATCGAGTGCTCCTGGAGGTTGTGGCCTTCGCCGCCGATGTAGGCGGTGACTTCCTTGCCGTTGGAGAGGCGCACACGTGCGATCTTCCGGAGGGCGGAGTTGGGCTTCTTGGGGGTCGTGGTCTTGACTGTCAGGCAGACGCCGCGACGCTGGGGACAGGCGTTGAGGTCGCGCACCTTCGACTTGGTCTTGGGTGAGCGGCGAGGGTTGCGTACGAGCTGGTTGATCGTTGGCATGCGAGTCCGATCCCGTTGGGCCAGAGGGCCCGCCCCGTAGCGTGTGCCGCGGGGAGTTCCAATTCCGTCACTGACAGTTCAACGCCCACCGCGGACAGGCCACCCCGGCCCGCCTGAGCCCGGAAGTGTACCCCTCTGCCCGGCTCCTTCAAGGTCAAGGCCCCTTGGAAACGACCCAACCTGCCCCGAAACGGGCCGATTGGGGGTGGATTGTGCCACTGACCCCGTCTGCGGGGTCAGTGTGGGATCTGGCGTCAGTACACCAACCCCGCTGACGGGGTTGGTGGCACACTACCGCTTGGCGGTCTTCTTGATCTCCTGGGACTCGATCCAGACCTTCTCGTTGGTCTCGATGTCGATGAGTTCGAGGGTGACCTGGTAGAAATTGACCACCTTGCGCTGGTCCACGGAGCGTTCCTTCACGTCCTTGATCCGGCCCAGCATCATGAAGTCGGCGCCCTTTTCCATGGCGGCGTTCTTGATGGTCGCCGGGTCGCGGAACTCGAGGTCCTCGATCCGCTCCTGACGCAGTTCGGCCCGGAGATCGCGCTCGGCGATGAACCGCACCTTGCCCGAGTTGAGCAGCTCCTCCTGGATCACGTCGGTGAAGAGGTCCGGGTTGATGTAGTCCTCGGTCTCGTTCTTGACGTTGCCCACGACGACGAGCGGGCGTTTCTCGTGGACCGCCATGTACTCGGCGACCCAGGGCTTGCCGAGCGCGTCGGCGATCATGCCCCGGGCGATCTGCTTGGCGTCCTCGTCATCGAAGCGGTAGTCGAGGTCCACGGTCTGCTCCGGGTCGATGCGCTTGACTTTCCAGTTGGGGCTGCACGCGCCGGCGGAAAGGATCAGAGCCGCGGCGGACGCTGCGATGATGGGTGATGCCAGTTTCATAACGCTTCTCCAATGCCGGGCGGTTTAGCCGGGCCAGTATTCGATGACGGAATCCAGTCCGTGCGCGCTGCCGCGCACGGTTGACCATTCCCCGACGTGCAGGCGTTGCCCGCCGGGGCTGAGAAAGACGATGCGGGCCCTGTGCTCGCCCTCGGGCAGATCGAGCACGCCCGCCCACGCGACGCCCGGGAGCATCGACCAGCAGCGGACGTCGGCCTTCTCGGTCGCCGAGAGGTACACGAGCCCGCCGATGAGCGAGAACAGGAGCCCCGCGGCTTTGGCCTCATTGCTCGCGTCGGAGTTCTGCAGGGCGATCCCGCCCGCGGTAAAGAGGCCGCTTTTGGTGAGAGCCCGGATGTAGGTCCGGGCGTGGACGACGGGCAGTTCCTGCTGGAAATTGGCCTCCGCGACGGCTGAGAGATCCTCGATCAAATTCAATTCGACCGAACGCGTCGTGCCGCCCGGTTCTTCGATCTCGACGAGCGCCCGCGTGGCGCGCGAGCCGCCCGGTTCGATCTGGGGGAGCTCGAAATAGATCGGGGTCAGGTAGATGAAGATGGGCCCGACGCTCTGTCGCGCGAGCCTGGGGCCAACGCCCCCCACCGCGACGAAGAGCGCATCCTGCTGGCTCGCGTCGGACTCGGCGAGCGCCTCAACGTAGCTCGTGTCGCCCGAGATGCCCAGCCCCGCCTGCGCGGCGGCGGCGGAACGGAGCCGGGTCAGCGCGGTCGAGGCCATGTCGGGCTCGCCGTTCTCGCGGAAGGCGATCGCCGAGAGATAGACGCCCAGCGGGCTCTCGATGAACGTGCCCGGGTCGCCCAGGGTGTACTCGGCGTCGATGCCTTTGTCGCGGATCTCGTCCAGAATGTCGGCGAACTTGTCGCGCATCCGGTTGGCCTTGGATGCCATGCGCCGGGCCTCGATCGTCGGCCCGTTCTCGATCACGCCCGCCTGGAAGTGCGCGAGCATCTTGATCACGTTGATGTACTGGTTCTCGTAGGCGTGGGTGATGTAGCGCGAGGCGCGTTCGCCGATGAGCCACTGGCCGGCGATGTCGCTGGCGCTCTGCTCGAAGAAGAGCTCGGTCTGCTGCTCAGCGCGGCTCAGCGTGCTGAGCGTGAGCTTCGTGTCGTTGTTCGCGGCCGCCGCGGCTCCGCGTTCGAGGAGCCAGAGGATCTCGTTCTTGGAGCCGTAGAGACCCTCGACGTTGGCTTCGTCGAGGATCTGGGCGGCTTGCTGGAAGTCGCCCCGGTCGTGGGCGCGGATGAGCTCGGCCCGGCTCTCGTCGAAGGCCGACACGCACCCGACCGCCGAGCCCGCTAGGGCGGCGAGCGCGAGGAGGGAGCCGAGCCTGGAGCGACGGGCGTGCATCATCGAAGTATAGTATCTACTAGCATCATCGGCTGCATCGGTCATCCTACGCTCCGCCATGAGCATTGATACCCCTGACGGTAAGCCTGAGGTCAACGTTTCCCAGATCCAGAGCATCATCCGGGATCGCTACTTTGCGTCCGATAACGATCGTGGCACGGGCGGCACGTTTCTCTACTTCATGGAAGAGATCGGCGAACTGGCCACGGCTCTCGCCAACAACAACCGCCGGCGCTCGGAGCCCACGCCCGAGGAACGCGACAACCTCGCCGAGGAGTTCGCCGATGTGATCGCCTGGCTCTGCACGCTGGCGAACATCAACGGGGTCGATCTCACGGAGGCGCTCACCAAGTACACCGACCCCTCGCGCGTCGAGGGCGTCAAGGACTGACCGAGTCGCTCACGAGCACCTCGCGCGATTTCGTGCGCGCCTCGCCCGTGCGCACGGGGCGATAGATCTCGATCACGAGCGTGTCGTCGTCGGGCGGGCCGTTGCGGTAGCTGTCGACGGCTTGCAGGAGCGCCGCGGGCCAGCCGCCTTCGGATTGCTTGCCGCTCGAGGCGAGGATGCCCTGCATGCCCGCGATGCCGAGCATCTTGCCGCTCGTGGTGCGGGCCTCGGTGGCGCCGTCGGTGTAGGCGATGAAGCGATCGCCGGGCGCGAATCTCACCGAGTGCATCTCGGAGTCGAATGTTTCGTCGTCGACCGCGCCGAGTAGGAACGTGGTCGAGTCGAGCTGGTCGATGGAGCCGTCGGCGCGGATGTGGAACGCGGGCGGGTGGCCCGCGTTGGCGTAGAGCATCTCATCGTGGCCCGGCTCGACCTTGACGGCGAGTCCGGTCACGAACACGGAGTGCGTCGCCATGGTGAGCCGGACATAGCGGTTGAGCAGCGCGAGCACGTGCCCGGGCTCGATGGCGGGGTCCTCGGCGTAGAGACGGGCGAGCTCGCCGTAGAGGCGGTTGACGGTGAGCGCCGCCGGGATGCCGTGGCCCGTGACGTCGAGAACGACCACGGAAATCGCCTCGTCCGGGCCCGACTTGGCGGGGCAGGCGTTGACGTGGAGGTAGTCGCCCCCGATCTGGCGCATGGGCTGGTAGCGGTAGGTGAATCGGATCTCGCCCGTGGTGACGGGGGCGGGGAACATGGCCTCGTGGATGCGCCGGGCGTCGGTGAGCTCGCGGCGGACCTCGCCGTAACGCCGCTGGAGGAAGTAGAACTGCGAATCGCGGAGCCTGCTCAAGGCGCGGTACCAGCAGATGAAGAAGCCGGGCAGAACGAAGAGCGCCGAGGCAAGCACGACGAAGAACTGGCCGAAGCTGAACGCGCCGTCGATGGGCGTCATGCGGCAGATGGCATTGATACCGAGCACTGTGCCCGCGACGATGAGCGCCTGGCGCACCGTCCAGGGCAGGAAGCTCGCGGCGATCGTGTATGAGATCACAAACCCGAGCAGGCCCGAGGCCATGGGCAGATCGAAGACGCGCATCGCGATATTGATGAGCCCGTCGAGACTGACGATGAGCACGGAGAGCCAGACCAGGCGGGAAACCGGCGGCCGCTTGATCGCGGCGTAGAGAAACGCGCCGACGTACATCATCGTCCAGGCGACGAAGATCGCCATCGCGCCGAGCATGTTGGGGTTGATCTGCCCCTCGGTTTTGTATTTGTCCAATGCGGTGGTGTAGAGAAGCATCCAGAGCAGCGGCCCGATCGAGACGATGCCCAGCCCGCCCATGATGCCGCTGAACCAGAGGAATCGGCGATTGAGGAGCGAGCCCATCTGGGCGGCGTACTCGTAGTGGAACTCAGCCGTGTAGCTGGCGTTGGAAGCCGACAAGGAACACCCCGCGATTCAGTGAACGATCCGGCGACTCATTCGAGATCGGCCGCCCATGCTTTCAGAGGCTTCATTCTACAGCGTTTCGCCCCCGGGCTCACGCCTGCCTCCGGGAACCCAGAGCACATCGCCCGGCCCATCGGGGGCGCGGTTGACGAACCGCGCCATCACGAAGAGCAGGTCCGAGAGGCGATTGAGGTACCGGATCGGCTCGGCGACCTCGGCTTGGCCGATCTGATGCCCCAGGTGTACCACCTCGCGTTCGGCCCGTCGCACGACGGCCCTTGCCACGTGCAGATGCGCCGCGAGCAGAGACCCGCCCGGGAGGACGAAGCTCGTCAGGGCGCCCAGGTCGGCGTTGAGCTCGTCGATCCGGGATTCGAGCCACGCGGTCTGGTGCCCCGTGACGCGGAGCGCATCGCCCACGTGCTCACCCGGCTTGCGGGGGGTGCAGAGATCGGCGCCGACGTCGAAGAGGTCGTTCTGGATGCGGAGCAGGATCGCCGAGACTTCGGTGTCGGCGGCGGAGCAGGCGGCTTGGGCGACGCCGATGAAGGAGTTGGCCTCGTCGACGGTGCCGTAGGCGGTGACGCGGAGATCGATCTTGGAGACGCGTGAGCCGTCGCCGATGCCGGTCTCGCCCTGGTCGCCCGTGCGTGTGTAGATTTTGGTCAGCTTCACCATCGGACAGGGTTCTCCGCGTGCCGGCGCGGGGCCGGGCTCTTGTGCTAGTCTACGGCGTGACCACCGCGACGCACGTATCCATCCGAGGCCGGGCCAAACGCTGGGTGATGGCGCCGGAATCGGGCCAAACCGGGGCGGATCTGATCGGGCGGATCTTCGCGGCACGCGGGCTCGACTCCGACGAAGGCCGGAAGATGCTCGCCTGCACGCTGGCGGATCTGCACGACCCGGCGCTGCTTCCGGGCGTGGACCGGGCGTGCGAGCGGCTTCTGCGAGCGATCGCCGGCGGCGAATCGATCGTGATCTATGGCGACTACGACGTCGACGGCATTACCGCCTCGGCGATCCTGTACCACACGCTCGTCGCGATCGCGGGGAACGACACCAATGTGCGCACGTACGTCCCCCACCGCCTCGAGGAGGGGTACGGGCTCAACGCCGAGGCGATCGAATCCCTCGCACGCGAGGGCGCGCGGGTCATCGTGAGCGTGGACTGCGGCATCACGGCGAGCGCCGAGGCGAGCGCCGCCAAAGAACTGGGTGTGGATCTGATCATCACCGATCACCACAACCCCCGGCCCGACGGGAGGCTCCCGGAAGCGTACGCGCTCGTGCACCCGAGGCTGCCGGGTTCGGCGTATCCATTCGGGGAGCTCTGCGGTGCGGGCGTGGCGTACAAGCTGGCCTGGCGGCTGTGCGTCCTGAGCGAGGGCGCGGACAAGCTCTCGGCCGCCAAGCGGGAACTGCTCCTGGAACTGCTCGCGTTCGCGTCGCTGGGGACGATCGCGGACATGGTGCCGCTCGTGGGCGAGAACCGGGCGATCACGAAATACGGGCTCGGACGCATCCAGCGCTCGAAGTTCGGGGGTTTGCGCGAATTGGTGTCGGCGTCCGGGCTCGACGGCGAGAACATCGGCGCCGACGACGTGGGCTTTCGGCTCGGGCCCAGACTCAACGCGTGCGGGCGGATGGGGCACGCGGCGGAAGCGGTCGAACTCTTCACCACCGCGGCGGGCGGGCGCGCCCGTGAGATCGCCGAGGGATTGCACAGGCAGAATCTGGATCGGCAGAAGGAAGAACGCCGGATCGTCGAGCAGGCGGCGCGGATGGCCGAGGAAGCGGGCATGACCGGGCCCGATCGGCGCGCGATCGTGCTGGCGCACGAGTCGTGGCACCCGGGCGTCGTGGGGATCGTCTGCTCACGCCTTGTCGAGCGATTCGCTCGGCCCACGGTGCTGCTCTGCAGAATCGACGGCAGGCTCAAGGGCTCGGGGCGATCGATCCCGGGGTTCAACCTGCACGGCGCGCTCGATGCGTGCAGTGCGTTCCTTGCCACCTTCGGCGGGCACGACATGGCCGCGGGTCTGTCACTCACGGAGGATCACTTCGAGGCGTTCCTCGATGCGCTGAGCGATCACGCTGCGTCGTTGCTCTCGCCCGAGGATCTGATCAACGAGATCCGTGTGGATACGCATGCGCTCACGGGTGAGCTGACGGTTCCTTCGGCGAAGGAGATCGACAGGCTCCGCCCGTTCGGGCAGGGTAACCCGCGCGTCCGGCTGCTGCTCCGGCGCGTACGGATCGATCGTGCGCCGGGCGTGTTCGGCGCGCAGGGCAAGCACCTGTCGCTGCACCTCAAGCACGAGGGGCGGGCGCTTCGGAGCATCATGTGGAACGCGGGATCGATGCGAAACGAGCTGGCGATGGGCCAGCTCGTGGATGCGGTGGTGACGCCGCAGGTCTCGAATTTCTCGGGCGAGGTGGAGCCGGTCATCGAGGACTGGCGCTTTGCCGAATAGGTTCTGTTTGACGAATCCGGACCACACGACTTTCCGTGCCACCGACCCCGTCTTCGGGGTCGGTGTCTCCCACGCACTGACCTGGAAGACCAGGTCAGTGGCACGAAGAACGATCTGTCAAACAGAACCTAGGGCTTACTGGTCGTCGACGGGGAAGCTGGCGACGCCCGACTGGGCGCTCAGCAGATCGAGCATGGCCTGCGCCTTGGTGTTGCTCGGGTCCATCTGCGTGGCGGCGGCGTAGCTGCGCTGGGCGGCATCGTTCATGCCAAGTTCCTGCTCGACCATGCCCCGCAGGATGTACGCCTCGACGGGCATCGTCGCGGAGCTGAAGCCCTTCTGGATGGTGGTCAGAGCGCCGGAGGTGTCGCCGTGCTTGCGCTGCCAGAGGGCGCGGTAGAGGTAGCCCTCGGGACGATCGGGCGCGAGCTCGATGATCCGCTGGGCGGCCTGTCGCAGGCGGGGCATGTCGTTGATGCTGTAGCTGACGACGCCCAGGTCGAGCCATGAACCGAGATCACCCTTGCCCTCCTTGGCGTCGGTGAGATTGAGGAGCACCTCGCGGGCCTCCATCGTGCGGTCGAGGTTCAGGAGGCAACGCGACCGGAGCCGCTGGATGTCGCGGCGGTTCTCGTAGCCATCGAACTCCAGGAGCACGGAGATGTTGTGCTCCGCCTCGGCGTAGCGCCCGATCTGCATCTGGGCGCTGATGAGGTCTTCGAGAATCGCGGGCTCTTCGGGCGAGAGGGTCCAGGCGGTGCGGAAGCGCGTCTCGGCTTCTTCCTCCTTGCCCTGGATCATCGCGATCTGGCCGAGCGTCTGCTGGACGCCCGCGTTGTGACCGAAGACGTTGGACCGATCGTTGAGATAGGTCTCGGCGTCCTCGGTCCTGCCCATGTCGATCAGGATCTCGGCGCTGGCGACGGCGTACATCGCCTCTGCCGGGTCCATGGTCGCGGCTTTCTGGTAGTACGTCAGCGCCTCTTCCTGCTGGGAGAGACGTTCGTAGACGATGCCGAGGAAATAGACCGCTTCGATCGCCTGCGGGTTGATGATCTCGGCCCGGAGGAGCGCGTCGCGTGCCTCTTCAAGTCGTCCTTGCTCGAAGAGGATTTTGCCGCGGAGCGTGTGGCTCTTGGCGACGGATGGGTTCAGGGCGAGCGAGTCGTTGACGCTGTCCATCGCCCGCTCGAGGTCGCCTGCCATGTAGCTCTCGTTGGCCATCTCCCACTGCGTGGCGCTTTTGATCTGCGCCATGCGTTCGTGGGCGAGTGTCAGGCCCTCGGAAGTGTTCCGCCCGTGGCCCATGCACCCGGTGGTGCATGAGGCCGCGGCGAGTCCGAGAATCAGTGAGGCCGAGAGGGTCTTTGAGCGTCCAGCGTTGATCATGGGAAAGTCCACTCCGTGTGCGTTGCGTCCGGTGACGAGGGTTCCTTACTCGTCGGAGCCGTCGCTATCGGCCGGGAAGTCCGCAAACTCGCCCGGCTCGGTGGACTTATCGGCACCTTCACCCTCGAACTGTTGCGAGTTCGTGGCGGTTTCCGTTGTTTGCGCACCCTGGAAGGTGGGAGGCAGCTCGGGACGGGCGCCGGGGACCTTGGCGGGGACCAGGTTGGAGACGGAGTTGTTCTTCTTCTCGTCGAAGAGGCTCTCGAGCTCGCCCGTGATGATCTCGTCGAGGTAGCTGTCGTTCCAGCTGTTCTCCTGCCCGACCAGGTTCTCACGCATGGCGATCACGTTGGGCTGGGCGGGGTTGAGGCTGAGCGACTGCTGGATCTTGAAAAGGGCCTTCTTGTAGTTGCCCTGAGCGATCAGCTCCTGGGCCTGGACGTTGTAGATCGCGGTGATCTTGGTCCGGCTCCAGGGGAGCAGGCCCTTGCGGATGCCCGTGCGGGCGTTGTCAATCGTTGCAAGTGCGCGGTCGGCCTCGTCGAGCAGGATCTGGTCGTTGACGACCGTGGGCTTGACGAGGAAGACGATCTCTTGGCGGAGCGACTCGTCGTCGTTGCCGCGGAAAGCGGCGCCGAGGAACGGGATGTCGCCCAAGAACGGGATCTGGCGGCGGGTGACGGTGGTCGACTCGCGGAAGAGGCCGCCGAGCACGATGGTCTGGCCGTCGCGGACCATGACGTTGGTGGTGAGCTCGTTGGTGACCTCGTCGGGGATCGTGATGGCCGAGCCGCCGACGGCGGTGACCTCGCGGATCTCGGCGTCGGAGACCGACGGGCGGAGTTCCATGCGGATGAAGCCGTCGTTGGAGATGAAGGGACGGAAGTAGAGCTGGGTACCCGTGTCCAGGAACTGGACGGACTGGGTGGTCGAGGTTTCGGTGGTGGTCGAGCTCAGGTAGCCGATCTTGCGACCGACGAGGACGCGAGCGGGCTGGCGGTTGAGTGTGAGGAGCTTGGGCGAGGAGAGGATGGTGACATCCGTGACCTCGTCGAGCATGCGCATGAAGACGGCAAAGTCGCCCGAGACAATGCCGGCGCGGAATGTGGCTGGACCGGCGGTGTTGCCGACGGTGGAGGTGGCGCCGCCGCCCTTGCCGTCGCTGGGCGTGGCGATCGGGGTTTCGGTGCCGCCCACGAGCGTGCCGCCCTGGCCGCTGATGAGCGAG
>JBGSIX010000064.1:0-1714 GCA_041742315.1 Phycisphaerales bacterium
AGCGCGACGCGGAGCCACTCGGGCCCGCCCGCCAGGTGCACCGAGAACCCGCCGAGCAGGAACACACCCGCGATCGAGGTGAGGAGCAGGTCCCGCTGGCCCGCCATCGCGCGGAGCCCGGTCTCGACGATCGAGACCCCACGCTGGAGCCGACCCATCAGCGCCGAGGGTCCCTCGGCGGGCTCGATGCGGGCTTCCTCTAGGTTCAGGCGGAACCCCGTGCCCGTCAGCGCGCTGGTGGTCTCGTGCAAAGGGCAGTAGCCGCGCGCAAAGTTCAGGCGCAGCTCCTTTGTTTCGAGCGCCGCGTGCGCGTCGATCCCCTTGCCGTGGAGCCTGCGGTTGATCCGGCGCACGCCCGCCTGGTTCTTCAAATTCGTGACGGGGATCACGAGCGAGAGTCGCTCAAGGCCCTCAAGATCCTGCCCGAGCTCGGCCTCGCTTCGCTTCTCGATCCAGCGCATCACGCACGTCTCGCACTGGTCCGATTCCGGCGCGCACCCCTCGGGCAGCTTCACCCGGAGCACGGGCAGTCGCAGCGCTTCTCCGCTCGGTGATGGTGGGATCGTGGTCATCGCGGCCTCGTGCAATGGTATTGGGTCGGGTGGCTGAGGAGTTGGATCTGCAAACTTCACAGCACGAAGAGGCACCCAATGGTCCAGATGAGACCCAGTATCATCGCGATCGCCGTGTAGCCCACGATCTCTCTCGCCTTGGCCCCCGTGATCGCCAGCAGGGGCAGCGCCCAGAAGGGCTGGAGCATGTTGGTCAGCTGATCGCCGTAGGCCAGCGCCATGACCGCCTTGGGCAGATCGACGCCCGCCGCCAGAGCGCTCTCGACGACGATGGGCCCCTGCACGCCCCATTGCCCGCCGCCCGAGGGCACGAACAGGTTCACGACAGCGGCGCTCAGGCAGGTGAGCGGCGCGAGCGTCGTCGGCCCCGCGTGGGCGCTGATGCCGCCGGCGATCTGCGCCGTCAGCCCACTCGTGTGCATCATGCCCATGATCCCGGCGTAGAGCGGGAACTGCACGATGATCCCCGCGCACCCGCGGGCACCCTCCTCGACCGCGCGGATGAACGACGCGGGCGAGCCGTGGAGCACGAGCCCGAGCATGAGCATCGTCAGGTTCACCTCGTTGGGCGTGAGCGACTGGATGCCGCTCTTGGCGTGCTCACCCTGCGGGAAGTAGAACCCGAGCGCCCACCACGCGATGAGTCCCGCAAGGAGCAGATTGACGACGGGCGTCTCCTCGAGCAGGCGCACAAACGCGGGCTTGTGTTCTTCCAAGTTCTGGTCCTCTGGCCCTTTGTTTGTCTGGCTCTCTGCCCGGCACATCCGCCCGCCCGCCTTGGGCATGAGCAGCGCCATGACGACCGGGGACATCGCAAGGAGCCCGCCGGTCACGATCAGGTTGAGCGGGCTCAGGAGTGTCTCTCTGATCGGGATCGGCGCGAGCTGCGTCCCGGCGGGCAGGACGCTCCTGATGCCGTCCTCGGTCGAGACCATGAGCGGCGCGGTGCCCGAGAACCCGCCGTGCCAGACCATGAGCCCGAGGTACCCCGCCGCCACGAGCACGGGGTAGTGGTGCGGGATCTCGCGCCTGGTGAGCGAGCGTCCGGCGTCCCGCGCGCCGATCGCGCCGGCGATGAGCCCGAGCCCCCAGGTGAGCACGCCCAGCGTGGTCGCGATCAACGCCACCAACGCCGCGGCCTG
>JBGSIX010000065.1:0-6063 GCA_041742315.1 Phycisphaerales bacterium
GCCATCACCGCGATGCTCACGGCCCTGACGACCTACCTGCTCATCGCCTACCCGGACCGCAACCAGGCGGCGATCCAGTGGCTCTCGGGCTCGCTCAACGGGCGCGGCTGGCGCGAGGTGCACTTCGTCAAGTGGTACTCGCTCGCGGCGCTCCTGCTCGTCGTCCCGCTCGTGCCCGCGCTCGATGCGCTGCGCCTGGGCGACGACGCAGCCAAGGGCCTTGGCGTGCGCGTCGAGTTCGTGCGCTTCTCGGCGCTCGCGCTGGCCTGCCTCCTCGCGGCGAGCGCCGTCTCCGTGGGCGGCAACATCACGTTCATCGGGCTCATCGTGCCGCACATGCTCCGGCTCATGCTGGGCTCCAGGCACACCGTCCTGCTCCCGGCGGCGGCGCTGGGCGGCGCGGTGCTCCTCGTCTACGCGGACCTTGGCGCTCGCACGGTGCAGAAGCCGCAGGAACTCCCCGTCGGGATGATCACCGCCCTGCTCGGCGGGCCCTACTTCATCTTCCTGATCTCCACCACGAGATCGATCCGGTGAGGCTCTCCTGCGAAGGCATCTCGGTCCGGTTCGGACGCTCAACCGTGCTCGGAGCGCCGAGCCCCGTCTCGCTCACGCTCGCCGAGTCCGACTTCGCGGCGATCATCGGGCCCAACGGCTCGGGCAAGTCGACACTTTTGCGCACGCTCTGCCGGTTGCAGAAACCCACGACAGGGCGCGTGCTGATCGACGGCACACCCGTGCGCGAGATGGCAACGAAGGACGTGGCGCGCGTGCTTGCGCTTGTCGCGCAGTCGCCACCCGTGCCCCACGACATGACGGTCTTCGACCTTGTCTCGCACGGCAGGTACCCGCACCGGGGCTTTGCCGAGCAGCTGACCGGGAGCGACCGGGCCGTCGTGGAATCCGCGATCGCAAGGTGCGACGTGGAGACTTTCACGGATCGCCGCCTCGCGACGCTCTCGGGGGGTGAGCGCCAGCGCGCGTGGATCGCGGCGGCTCTGGCGCAGGAGCCCAGGATTCTCCTGCTCGATGAGCCCACGAGCGCCCTGGACATCCGGCACCAGCTCGCAGTGATGGACCTCCTGCGCGGGCTCAACGAGCGCGAGGGGATCACGATCGGGATCGTCGCGCACGATATCAACCTGGCGGCCCGCGCGTGCAGCAGGGTCATCGCCCTCCGCAAAGGTCAGGTTGTCGCCGACGGCAAGCCCGGGGAGATCATCACCGCGAGCCTCATGCGCGAGGTCTTCGGCGTCGAAACCGAGATCGCAAACGACCCCGCGACCGGGGCGCCGGTGTGCCGATACCTCTCGCCCATCGGCTGCGCGGTCGAATAAACCCGTGGCGGAGGCTTCCAGCCTCCGCAGAAACTACCTCCTCCCCCGTCGCCGACGGGGGAGGTGTCTGCGCAGCAGACGGAGGGGGTCCAAAAGGATGGGCGGCGGGACGCCGCCCCCACCGAAGACAAGATACTGCGGAGCCCGGAAACCTCCGCCACTGGAAGAACAAGTTCAGGCGCGAATCAGCCGATCGCCCATCTGCTTCTCGTAGATCCGCATCGCGTCGCGCGTGTCGACGACGAGCCTCGCGTGCTTGGCGAGCATCTCGTAATCGAACGCGGTGTGGTTCGTCGAGATGATCACCGCGTCGTAGCTGGCGATCGACTCGGGCGTCAGATTCACGCTCGTCAGGCCCAGGTTGTACCGTCGCATTTTCCATGTCGCCCTGATGAACGGATCCGAGTAGTCCGCGTGCGCGCCCCGTTCGCGGAGCAATTCGATGAGCTCGAACGACGGGCTCTCGCGCACGTCGTCGATGTCGGGCTTGTACGCAAGGCCCAAGACGAGCACGCGCGATCCCTTGGGCTCAACGCCCCGGGCCTTCATCGCCGCGAGCGCCCTGTCCACCACATACGCGGGCATGGCGTGGTTGATTTCGCCCGCCAGCTCGATGAACCTCGCTTCGCGCCCGATCTCCCTGGCGCGGTGGGCGAGGTAGTACGGGTCGATCGGGATGCAGTGCCCGCCCAGGCCCGGCCCCGGGTAGAAGGGCTGGAAACCGAAGGGCTTGGTCGCCGCGGCCCGGACCACCTCGAACACGTCGATGTCCATGTCCGAGAGGATCAGCTTCATCTCGTTGACGAGCGCGATGTTCACCGCGCGATAAACGTTCTCGAGAATCTTGGCCGCCTCGGCGACCTCGGCGCTCGAAACCGGGATCACCTCGCGGATGCCGATGCGGTAGAGCTCGCACGCGACGCGCGCGGCGCGTTCGTCGAGCCCGCCGACGAGCTTGGGGATGGTCGCCGTCGCGTGGGATTTGCGGCCCGGGTCCTCGCGCTCGGGGCTAAAGGCGACGAGAAAGTCCGTCCCCGATCGCAGGCCCGCCGCGTGAGGCGATGCGGATTCGGTGATCGCGCCCAGGAACTCGCGCCGCGTCGTGCCCGGGTAGGTCGTCGATTCGAGCACGATGAGCTGCCCCGCGCGGAGCGCCCTGCCGATCGCGCGGGCGGTGTCGGTCACGTACGAGAGATCGGGCGATCGATCATCACGAAGCGGCGTCGGCACGCACACGATCACGGCGTCCGCCTCGGCGAGCCTCGCAAAGTCGGTCGTCACCTCGAACCGATCGCTCTGCGCCAGCTCCGTGAACATGTCGTCGCCGAGGTGCTTGAGATAGTTCCGCCGCTCGGCGAACGCGGTGATCTTGCTCGGATCGACATCGAACCCGATCACGCGCGCCCCGCCCGCGTGCAGCGCCGAAGCCAGCGGCAAGCCAACGTACCCAAGCCCGACCACGCCCACCACGACCGAGCGGTCGGCGATCTTCTGTTCGAGCTGGTCGAGTGGCGTGGGCGGCATCATCGGTGCTGAGTTTACGCGAGCCCGCCCAGCGTGCGCAGAGCCGAGATCATCCGGTCGGTGTTCACGGCGAGATCAAATTCCTGAGCGATACGCATCCTGCCCTGTACGCCCAGCGTTTCGCGGAGTTCGGGGCGCGCCAGGAGTTCTTCGAGCGTGCCCGCGAGCGCCTCGGCGTCCCCCCCCGGGACGAGCCTGCCGCTCACGCGGTCCTCGATCAGCTCCCGGATCGCGGGCAGATCCCCCGAGACGGTTGCCACCCGGCAGGCCATCGCCTCCATGAGCGCCACCGGGATGCCGTCGCGGTCGCCCGATGAATCGTCGCGGCAGGGCAGGCAGAACACGCTCGACGAGGCGACCAGCTCGCGCACTTTCTCGTTGGGCAGCGCCCCGAGAAGCTCTACGTTGCCCTCGAGGTTGAGCTGCGTGATCATCGACGCGAGCTCTTGGCGCATCGGACCGTCGCCCGCGATCTTGCACCGGAACTCGATGCCACGATCACGCAGGATGGCGCACGCCTCGATGAGCGTGTCCAGGCCCTTCTTCTCGACGAGGCGCGCCACGGAGGTGATCAGGCCCGGCGTCTGCTGGGCGGGCGCGAATTCGTTCAGATCCACGCCGCAGCGGATGATCGGGCGGTTGTCTCGCCTGGCGGGGGCGATGGACCCGTACCAGTGGTTGTGCCAGCTGCTGATGCAGGCGACGAAGGCGGCGCGCCGGAGTTTTTCTTCGAGAAGCGATCGGTGCCGGAACAGGTCGTTGGCGTGGCCCGTGAAGCTAAACGGGACGCCCAGCTGCCGGGCGGCGGACATCGCGATCGTCGCGGGCACATGCGCAAAGTGCGCGTGGATATGCCGAATGCCCAAGTGCCGGACGCGCCGCGCGAGCGAGAGGCCGGCGAGTTCCTGGTAAAACACCTTGGCCCGCCCCGTGATCGAAAGCCCCTTGGCAAAGAGCGGGTCGAGCTTGGCGTGCATCAGTGATATCGCGGTGGGCACCGGGTGGCCCATCGTTTCGAGCAGCACATCGACCAGAACACCCGCCACACCACCCTGATAGACGACCACGGCGTCCCGCTTCATCGCCACCAGCTCGGGGCGTGTGAACTCGTCTTTCGGCGCATGCACACTCGCGATGCGCACATCGATGCCCTTGGCGCGGAGCGCCAGGATCTCGCGGTAGACGAACGTCTCGGAGAGCTTGGGCAACTCCGAGGCGATGTACAGGATGGGGCCCTCGTCAGCCACCGCTTGCCTCGGCTTTCGTGCCTTTGTACTCGATGATCCGCGTGCGCCGGCCGAGCAAGCGGTTGCGGGCGAAGGTCAGGATCCCTGCAAAGAGCGCAAACTGCGAGAGGATCGTGAACGACGCCGAGAGTCTCGCGATGAACCGCGTTCGGCCCCGGTTCCGCTCGCGGGCGTACAGACGCAGGTACTGCATCGCGTATATGCCGAGCAGCGCACCGAGGCTGATGCCGTAGGTCCAGTACGCCGCGCCCAGCGCCACGATCGGCAGAAACCCGGCCCAGAAGATCGGGCGGAGCGTGCGTTTGACGTTGAACCGCTCGGGCGAGCGCCCGTGCATCCACGCGCCCTCGGCGGCGGCGTGTCCGGCGCGCACCGCGCGCTTCCACCACTGCCCGAAGCTGTCCATGTTCGCGTCGTGGAGCGTCATCTCCGCGTCAAGCCGGCGCACCGACCAGCCCGCCTTCCGCAATCGAAAGCACAGCTCGGGTTCCTCGCCCGCGATCACGCCCGTGTTGTAGCCACTGACCTCTTCCAGCGCCTTGGCGCGGAAGAGCGCATCCCCGCCGCAGGAATGCGCCGGGCCGATGGGCGTGTCCCACTCCATGTCGGTCAGCGTGTTGTAGATGCTCGCGGCGGGGAACCGCTCGCGCCGACGACCACAGACCACCGCGAGCTTCTCATCCGCTCTGAGTGCTGTCTTGGCAACGTCGAGCCACTCGGGGCGGATCTCGCAATCGCCATCGAGGAACTGGACGAACTCAAGATCAGCCAGCAATTCACGGAGCCTGGTGAGCCCCTCGTTCCGCGCGCGGGCCGCGGTGAAGGGTACGGAGAGATCGAGCTCGACGACTTCAACGCCCAGCGACTGCGCCAGATCCCGGCTCTTGTCCGTCGAACCTGAGTCCACATACACAACCCGGTCCACACGTCCTGCGAGCGAGCGCAGGCACGCGCCGAGCCGCTCGCCCTCGTTGCGCCCGATGGCCACCGCGCCCACGCTCATGCCGGGCTCCGTGCGCCGGCGAAGTTCATCGTCTCGCTCGCCGCCCTTGACTTGAAGTTCGCGCACGTCAGCGGCGTATCCAACCCAAGCATCGAAGAAAGCTCACGCAGGTCCTTGTCATAGAGCGTTTCGAGCATGCGGCGCACCGCGGGCGAGAGCTCGGGGCGCGACTTTATGCGCCAGAGCCCCTTGGCGTGGTCGCGCAGGCCCTGCGGGATCAGGCCCCGGCGGATCTGCTTCAGTCCCGGCGCGTTCAGCACCGCGTCGCGGAGCGGGCTCTTGCGGAGCCGCTGCTCGGAGACGTTCTGATCGCCCGCCTCGGCCCACACGGGCGTGCCCGAATATCCAAGAAACGCGCAGACGCGCTCAAGCTCGGCCTGCGGCGCCTCGCGCAATCGCTCGTTGAATACGGGCAGCACCCGGCTCGCTCCGTACGCCTCAAGCCATGGCGCGATCTGCATCGCGTAGCGGCCGTAGTCCACGATCCACGGGTTCCCGGCGATCTCGTCGTCGATCGGGCCCGAGATCAGGCGCTGCGACCACTCGTGGATGTACTGCGAAACGACGCGGTCGATCGGGTGACGCATCACGTAGATCAGCTTCACGTCGGGCAGGGCCGCGCGGCAGCGTTCGAGCGTGCGCGGGTACGTCGGGAGCTTCGTGTAGTGCGTGCTCGCCTCGCCGACGAGCTGGCATCCATTGGCACCCGCAAAGAGCGACTCGTACCAGCCCATGCCCTTGGCGTAGATCTCGTCGTTGCTGAAGAAGTTGGGCTCTTTCGGGTCGGAGATGAACACGCCCTCCTGCGAGGCGAGCTGCAACGCCAGGGTCGTGGTGGCGCTCTTCATCGCGCCGATGACGACAAAGTTCGGGAGCGTCATGACGCGCCCCCGGGCCGCCAGCGGCGCATGGGCGAGTTGAACGCCGTCCAGTTGTCGCGCAGCGCCCGCTC
>JBGSIX010000066.1:0-2141 GCA_041742315.1 Phycisphaerales bacterium
CGATCGCCTGGATCGTCAGCGATGCTCCACGCGCCGACGGCGCGACGGGCGAGCCCAGAACCGTCGTCGCGGCGGCGAACATGGGCTACGCGTCCAAACTCACCTCCGTCAGCAACGCGGCCTCGGGTGAGTCGTCGGATCTCTCGACGCTCTCGCCGCTCACCGCGCGGGCGTTCGAGGTGACGAGCCGGGTTCGCACCGGGGAGATCCCGGTCGTGCAGGCGCGCGTGGGCGAAGAAGAGCACAGGCTGAGTGTGAATGCCGTGGGTTTGAACGCCGTGCCGCCCGGGCTCCGGATCGATCGGTTTGCCGGCGACTGGACGCTCGCGTCGATGCTCGCGGGGACGCCGATCGCGCCCACGGGCGGCGAGGCGTGGCGCACCGGGGCGCTGCTCTACCGCGAACCGGCCGGGAGATGGGTCCTCTTTGTGCAGTGCGACACGCCTCAGAACGATGCTTCTGAGGAGCGGGTCCGACTGACGCTCGGTGCCGAGGGCGCGGCCAATGACATGGTGATCGAGCTCTCGCCCACGCGCGAGCCCGTCGTCGAGATGGGCGTGGGGGCGGTGCTCGCGCCGATCGAGGCGTTGACGCCCGAGGCCGAGGTCAATTCCTTCCCCGGGGGTTGGTCCGTCAGGCTCGTCATCCCCGATCGCGTGATCGAATCGCGAGGGACTCAATTTCGTCTGGGTATCGAGCGGCGCGATGCGCTCGCTCGGCGTTCGGCCTGGCCCCGCGCGATGCTGCCCTGGCAGGGCGAGTGCGCGCGGGCGGCGATCGATCTCTCCGCCTGGGGCGGGCTCCGCACGCGGTAGCGCTTAGCGGTTTGCCGGGACGCCCAGCGCCGCGAGCATCATGCCGTGGAGGTGGATGTTGTCGATGAAGCTCGGCATCGCCTCAACGCCCGGGCCGGTCGCAAAGACCTCGACATAGTCGGCGGTGTGGTTGGGGCTCAGGAAGGCGACGCCCGTGTGGTTGGCGAGCACGGACGAGAGGACCATCCACACGCCGTTGGCGAGGTTGAACGGGTCGACCTGCTGCTTGTCGATGAGGGCTCTGCCGATCATCTGGCGTTCGTCGGGCGTGAGCTCGATCTGCGTGGCTTCCTGCGCGAGCCAGAGGAACCTCTCGAGGCTCTTGTCGCTCTCTTTGTACCGCGCGGCGATCCACTCGAACGACTGACGTGTGTCTTTCAGGCGTTTGAACGAGCGTTTGCCGTCCTTGGCGTAGAACGTGAGCCCGGGGTTGGCGGTGACGTGATCCGACGTGACGACGAGCAGCGTGTCATCCCGGCCTTGGATCCACTTCAGGACGGTGCCGATCGTTTCGTCGAAGGCGATCTGGTCGAAGATCAGGGCGCCGGCGTCGTTGTCGTGGGCCGCGTGGTCGATGCGCCCGCCCTCGATCTGGAGCACGAACCCCTCGGGCGATCGGTCGAGCCGGTTGAGTGCTGAAAGCGCCATCGCGCTCAGGTGCGGGCAGGTCTCGGGGCGGTCGATCTCGAACGGGCAGTGGTCGTGGGCGAAGAGGCCCAGCAGGCGTCCGCTTTCGGGCGCGTTGCTCAGATCGTCCACGTCGCGCACGAGCGTGAGATCGGGGTGCTGGGCGAGGAGCTCATCGGGGAAATGCTTGGAGCCGCCGCCTAGGGCGACGTCGACGCTTCGTTCGAGGAGTTGACGGGCGATCTCGTCTTCCATATCGCGCTTGGGGACGTTGGCGATGAACGAGGCGGGTGTGGCGTGCGTGATGCGCGTCGTGGAGACGAGCCCGGTGCGCCGGCCCGCTTGCTGCGCGGTGAGCAGGATCGGCTCGGGTGTGCGCTCGTCGGGCGTGAAGTTCACCGCTCCGTTGTTGACGTGCTCGCCGATGCCCCAGGCGCTGCCCGCGGCGGCGGAATCGGTCACCCAGCCATCGGCGGAGTGCGTCATGCACGTCGCGCGGCGGAACGCCTGATTCTCGATCATCCGCTGGTAGTGCGAGGGTCCCTTGTCCTGGACCTTGAGCATGATGTCGCCCAGCGTGATCGCGCCCTGGCCCATGCCATCGCCCACCATGAAGACGATGTTGCGGACGGCTCGGCTCGGTTTGATCCATCTGGGGGCCGGCACGCGGGCGCGGGCGAAGGAGGCGGGCATCGCTGC